>NZ_JBHXDN010000023.1:24067-84105 GCF_042726075.1 Kitasatospora sp. NPDC127035
GGGCGGGGGGGGGCGCCCGCGGCGGGGGGGGGCGGGGCGGCCCGGGCGGGGGGCCCCGCCCCCGCCCGGGGTGGTCAGTGGCGGTGGTGGTTGTCGGGTTGGGCGGGATCGCCGGGGTGTTCGAGGCCGGGGACGAGGGTGAGGCGGGTGGCACGGGCGTGGTCGAGCCAGCGGACGAAGGCCGCGCGACGGACGGCCGCGAGGACGGTGGCGGCCGGATCGGGGCGGTCGGGGCGGTCGGGCTGGTCGGGGCGGTCGGTGGGCGGGTCGGGCGGCGTGGTCCGGCGGGCGGCGGTCCAGCCTCCGGCGGTGACCCACGTGTCCGGGGCCGCCGTGCGGAGGGCCTCCGCCAGGGCGAGCGGCAGGGTGGCGGGGTCGGCCTCGCACGTGCCGCCGTCGGGGAAGGCGAGGTGCCAGACGGTGGGGGTTGCCGCCGGTCGGGTCATGGCGAAGTAGTGGGCGACCTCCTCCGCGGTCGGGGCGACGGCGGCGGTGACGGCCTCGTGGACGGCCCGCACCGCCGCGCTGCCCTCGTAGGCGGCGGCGGTGACGGAGCCGAGTTCGACGGCCGCCTGCTGGTCCAGGCGGTCATGGGCGGCCTCGGGGAGGACGGACAGGCCGCGTTCGGCGGCGACCGCCTCGCAGAGCGCCTCCGTCAGCAGCACCTGCGCGACCCAGCGGGCCAGTTGGCGGTCCTCCCCGCTGCCGGGCCGCGGCAGGGCGGAGGCGCGCGGGCCGGTGCGGAGCGCCGCGAGGCGGCGGTCGAGGCCGGTGCGCGGGAGGGGCCGGCCGTCGAGGAGTCCGAGCACCGGGGCGTCGGCGGGCGCGGGCGGGATCGCGGTCACGGCCCGACCACCACCGCGACGGTCGGGGCGTACTGGCAGCGGCCGAACCACATCACCTTGGCGAGCGCCCAGTAGGCGCCGGGGTCGGCGTCCTCGGGCGCGGTGAGGGTGAACTCCTCGACCGCCGAGGCCCCGGCCGCGAGGGTGAAGCCGCGGACCGGCGCGCCGACCGCCTCCCAGGTGCCCCAGGGCGAGACGAGCTGGAGTTCGCCGCGGATCTCGCCCCGGGTGCGGTTGACGAGGCGGAGGCCGAGGGCGGCGCCGACGCCGGGGGTCAGCCGGACCGACGCGGTGGCCGCCTCGACGGTCAGGCCGGTGTCACGCCCCTCCACGGACCGGGTGCCCTGGGCGGCGGTCCAGTCCTCGGGGGTGTCGCCGGGCACCGGAAGGATCTCCGGCAGGTCGCCGACGGCCACGGTGACCACGTCCTCGACGTCCTGGCCGTCGTGCGTGAGCCGGACGGCGGCGAAGTACAGGCCGGGGGCGCTACCGGCGGGCGGGGTGAGGGTGACGGGGAAGCGGAGGTGTCCGCCGGCCTCCAGGCGGTAGGGGCGGGCGCCGAGGCTCGCCGCCCACCCGTCGGGCGCGAGGATCCGCGCCGTGCCCTCGACGGCGGCGTCCCGCAGGTGGGAGGAGAGGGCCACCGAGAGCGTGACCGGTTCGCCCGCCGTCCGCAGCAGGCCGGGCGAGGCGCCGACCGAGACCGGGAGGTAGCCGAGCGGCGCCGGGCCCCGGTTGTGCAGCCAGTAGCGGGCGTGCACGGGCTGGGCCGCCTCGGCGACCGGGCCGAGGACCGGGCCGCCGGCCGGCTCCGCCACCGCGGGCCGGGCCAGCACGGTGGCGATCCGGGATCCCGCGAGGTCCGGATCGGCCGGGCCGGTCGGCCGCTCCAGCAGGTCGGCGGCGTGCAGGTCGGTCAGCCCGAGGGCGCCGCCGAGGGTGACGGCCGCGCCGAGGCCGGTGGACTCGACCAGGCGGACGGCGAGTCGGCCGTCCCAGGGGGCGGTCGAGCCGTGCGCGATCGGGTTGCCGGCCGGCTTGAGCGCGCCGAGCAGGGTCCGGCGGGCCGGCTCGACCCGCAGCCAGGAGAGGGTGCCGGGCAGCGGGCCGTCCTGGGCGGGGGCGAGCCGGGCGTACAGCGGATGAGTGAACTCCTGCCCCTGGGCGGGGAGTTCCTGTGCCCGCCAGTCACCCGGTCCGCCGGTCAGCGCGTAGTGGAACTCGTGGGTCCAGTGCTGGAGCTGGAAGGAGGCGCCGTCGGGCAGGGTGCGCCGGGGCGGGTCGATCCAGACGCCCGAGGGCCACCCGGTGCAGGAGCGCATCAGCGAGAGGTGCAGCGCACCGGTGGCATCGACGGCGAAGCCGGGCAGACCGAAGCTCAGCAACGCCGCGGTGTGGTCCACGAGTTGTTCGGTGTCGGGGAGAGGCCCCGGGCAGGAGGCGGCGATCCGGGCGTCGGCGAGGTCGGCGGCGAGCGGGGCCGGGTCGGTGACGACCAGGGCCGGCAGGGCCCTCAGGTCACGCAGGTCCGCGCCGGGCTGCCAGACCTCGGCGAGCGGGGTGCGGGCGGGCACCCAGACGGCGCCGCGCTCCTTCAGGACGGCCGCGTACTCCGCACCCGCCCGGTCGAACAACTCCCGGGTGGCGTCGTTGGTTTCCGGTCCGCCGAGGAGGATCCGGAAGTCCGGCAGGTTGGAGTCCACGTCGAGCCAGCCGTACCGGGCCCAGTCGGCTCCGGAGGTGGTGGCGGTGACTCCGACCCGGGCGAGCGCGACCACCAGCTCCCGCGCGTCGGCGGCCGACGCGAGATCGGGGACGATCACCTCCGCGACGCCGAGCGCGCGTTCGCCCAGCACCGCGCCGGAGACCGGGTCGGCGAGCGTCACCCGGGCCGTGGCGCCGAGACCGAACCAGGTGTTGGCCGGGTTGTCCAGGGTCCAGGGCGCCTCGGCGGAGTCGACGTCGGGCAGGGCGAAGCCGCGTCCGACGACCGCGCCGGCGACCTCGCTGACCGGCAGGGCGCCGGGCAGGTCGACGGGGAAGCGGAGCCGCAACAGCCGGTCGGCGCCCGTGTAGTCGACGACCCTGGTCCGGCAGTCCACCCGGTCGAGGCCGCGCCACAGCGTGACGGTCTGCTCGTACCGGAGGCCCCGGGCCCCGGCACCGGCACCGGCACCGTCATGGGCACCGGCACCGTCATGGGGCGCGGTATCGGTGACGGTGCCGCGGACGACCAGTCGCTCGCCGAGCGGTCCGGTCTCGCGACGGACCTCGGCCGGCCGATCGCCGGAACCGGCCACCGGCCCCCTGGGGACGAGGTGCCAGGGGCCCTCGCCGAAGTCGGGGTGCTGCGGGTACTCCTCGTAGACCCGCAGCTCGTTGCCGATCCGGCCGTCCTGGATCAACTCCCTTCCGTGCAGGAGGTCCTGGACGGAGGAGAGGCCGCCGCCGCGCGCCGGGTCGGCGGTCACCCGGTAGCGGCCGTTGGCGATGGTGAGGCCCTCGGCGACGGACCAGGCCGGGTCGCCGCCGCCGGCCGCCGAAGGGACCAGCCGCCAGGTGCGCCAACCGAGCGCCGGCACGTCCTCGGCCAGGAAGCGCAGGGTGCCGCGGTCGACGGCTCCGGGCACCTCGGCCCCGGTGTCGTCCAGCACGCGGACGCCCGGGCGGCCCTCCCCGTCGACGGTTCCCGGGGGCAGCCGGACGGCCACCAGGTCGGTCCGGTCGAAGGAGAGCGTGTTGGTGACCACCACGGCGTCGCCCTCCCCCGTCGTGGCGATCCGGGCCGCCAGCGCGTCGAGCGCCCGGTCGCGGACGTCCGCCGCCAGGTCGTACGCCTCCCGCCAGCCGCCGAGCAGGTCCAGGTAGACCTGGTCGGACTCGGAGCCGGTGATCGCGTCGTGGTGCGCGCCGTAGGCGAGTTGGCGCCAGACCTTGTCCAGCGCGGCCGACGGGTACTGCCCGAGCCCCTGCACGACGGCGAGGGTGGCGAGCTTCTCGGCGTCGACGGCGGCCACCTCGGCCGCCCGCTGGGCCTGCTTGGTGTCGATGTAGGAGACGTCCTTGCCGGTGTAGACCGGGTTCATGTCGCGGGTCTGCGGGCTGGGCCGGCGACCGGTCTCCGCCAGCTCGGCGCGGACGGCGTCCAGGAAGTCACGCGGGGTCCCGCAGACGAAGCGCGGCCACAGGTACCTGCCCGCCCAGGAGCGGTGGATCTCGGTGACCCACTTGTTGGGCGGGGTGTAGTCGGTGCCGACCGGCAGCAGCAGGTTCCTGGTCGCGCCCACCGGCTTGAGCTTGCGGTACAACTCGTAGACGGCCTGCTCGGCGGTGGCGAGGTCGGCGGAGGAGTCCATCCACCAGCCGGCCGAGTAGTGGTGCGGCATGTAGTGGGTGAGCACGCCGTCGCCCGAGGGCGCGATCCACTCGAACTCGCTGGGGAACTGCATGACCCGCGCGTCGTCCTTGGCCTCGCGGAAGTTCTTCTGGATCGGGCCCCACTGGTGGAACGGGCCGCGCGCCCAGGCGCTCCCGGTGAGCCCGGCGGCGGCGAGGTGGCCGGGGAACTGCGGGTCGTGGCCGAACACGTCGAGCTGCCAGGCCGTCCGAGGGTCGCCGCCGAGGATGTCGCGCTGGTAGCCGATGCCGTGGACGATGTTGCGGATCGTCGTCTCGGCGCCGGTGAGGTTGGTGTTGGGCTCGTTGTAGGTGCCGCCGACGAGCTCGACCTGGCCGCGGTCGAGCAGCAGGCGCAGGCTCGCGCGGCGCTCCGGGTGCTGGTCGAAGTACGGCTTCAGGTAGTCGACTTCGGCGAGCACGAACGTGTAGACCGGGTCGCGCAGCGCGAGGTCCAGGTGGGCGTCGACGAGGGCGAAGCCGTTGCGCTCCCAGAGCGGCCGGGTGGTGGCGTCGGCGGAGAGGAGCTCCCAGGGCGAGGTGTAGGCGGCCTGGGTGTTCCACCACACCGGGTCGTAGTGGAAGTGCGGGACCATGAACATGGTCCAGCCGGGCTCGGCGACCTCGACGACGCCCTCGGCGCGGGCGCCACCGGTCCCGGCGCCGGCGTCGGTCCCGGCGGCGCCGGGGGTCGCGCCGAAGGCCGTGACCTCGACGGCGAGTCGGGCGCCGACGGCGGCACCGGTGATCTCCAGGGGGACTTCGACCAGCCCCGTGCCGGACGCCTCGCCGCGCACGCCCGGGCCGGTGACGGCGATCCGGGCGGGCGGGCCGTCGAGGGTGACCCGCAGCAGCTGCCGCGGGGCCTCCTCGGGTCCGACGAACAGGTCCGTGCTCTCGACGGCGGTGATGGTGACCGGCACGGGGGCGGGTCCTTTCCTCGGTGGGGCGGAGATCCGGGCGTGTCCGACGCCCTACGCGCCCCAGGCCTCGAACTCGTAGATGCGGGCGGCGGGATCGGCGCCCTGGGTCGGCCTGGTGACCACCAGCCGGACGTACCGCGCGGTGGTGCTCACCGGGTGGGTGGTGGTGCCCGCGGTGTTGCCGGTGACGGTGGTGACGGTGGTCCACGGGTCGGTGTCGGCCGAGCGGGCCTGGACCGTGAAGTCGCGGGTGTTGAAGCTCGCGCTCTCGCCGCCGGCCTGGGCGTGCCTGACCACGAACTTCGACAGCGCCTTGGCCGAACCGAGGTCCACCTCAAGCCACTTGCTGCTCCCGGTGGTGCACCACTTGTCGCCGTTGCCGCCGTTCACGGTGCCGTTGACGGCCTTGGCCGGGCCCTCGCCGGTGTTGCACTGGCCGGAGGCGGTGGCCGGGCGGTTGAGCGCGAGGTTGCCGCCGGCCGGTGGGGTGCCGGTCCACGGGACGGTGGTGGTGGCGGCGGTGGAGCGGCCGTACTCGGTGGAGACGGCCTCGACCTCGATCACGGTGTTCGCCTCGGTGCCGGCCCGGTCCAGCCGGTTGACGTAGTAGGCGTCGGAGGGGGTGGCGCCGAGGTAGCCGCGGGTGCCGTCGGCGTTGCGCCGGTACAGCTCGTAGTGGTGCACGGCGCCGCTGGTCGAGGGTGTCCAGGAGAGCCGGAGGGACTGGCTGGCGCCGGCCACCACGTCGCTCGCGCCGAGCACGGTCAGCCCGCCGGGTGCGCCGGGTGCGTCCACCGCGCCGTCGTACAAGGCGAGTTGGCCGATCCTCACGTCGTAGGAGGGGTTCGAGCCGGCCGCCTGGAGGCCGATCTGGGCGATGGTGCGGCCCGCGTAGGCGGAGAGGTCGAGGGTCTTGCGCTCCCATCCGGTACCGGAGTTGCTCCCGAGGTCGAGGGTGGTGAAGGTCGTCGGCGCGTCGGTGAAGGAGATCGCGGCCTTGAGGCCGGTGGCTCCGGCGGCCGGGGTCCTGACCACGACCGAGAGCTTGCTGTCGGCGGCGACCGGGAGCCTGGTCTGGTAGAGCCGGACGGTGTTGACGGCGTTCAGGTTGCCGGTCAGCCGCAGCGAGGAGCCGCCCTCGTAGGCGTCGGTGAAGTCGACCGACGGGGTGAGCCTGGCGCCGGTCGAGGAGACCAGCCACTGGTAGGTGGGCGGGACGTCCTGGAGCGAGAGGTTGTTCCAGCCGCCGGTGGCGACCCGGGTGCCGGCCGCGTTGTGGAAGTCGCCCTCGCCGGAGGAGAAGTTGGTGACGAAGGGCTTCGCGGTGATCGGGGTGGACTCGGCGACGTAGCTCGCGAGGCCCTTCCAGCCGGACGAGGTCGAGGTGTTGGAGGGGTCGTTGTTGGCGCCGACCCAGTAGCGGGCGTCCTTGGCGAGGAAGTCGGCGCGGTCGGCGGCGGACTTCCAGGTCCACTCGGGCCGGTAGAGGCCGAGCGAGGTGGTGTGCGGGCCGTTGGCCGGGAAGAGGCTGTTCCAGTCCACACCCGTGTTGTAGCCGTTGGCCTCGGTGTCGATGCCGGAGTAGAGCTCGTACTCGCTGCGGCCGAGGCCGCGGGCCAGGGTCCGGGAGGAACCGAGCCCTCCGGACGACCAGTTGAAGTTGAGGAACATCGAGTCGGAGGTGCGCCGGGCGCCCTCCTGGAGGAAGGCGTCGTTGGCGGAGGTCAGCGCGTTCTGCCAGTTGACGGGCCCCGACTCGGTCATGGCGTCGTACCACATGAAGTCGGTGGCGGTCTGCGCCCTGGTGTACTGCATGAGGTTGCGGATCTCACCGGCGAGGGCCGAATCGCCGCCGCCGGTCTCCTGGTTGATGAACCATCCGTCGAATCCGTAGTACTGGGCGGCCTGGGCCAGCTTGTCGGCGACGGGGTAGCGGGAGCCGGACTTCTGGACGAAGTCGCGGACCCACTGGAGCTGTCCGCCGTACGCGGCGGGCGGGAAGAAGACGGTGCCGTAGACCTTGACGCCGTTGCGGTGGGCGGCGTCGATGACGGTCGGGTTGGGTGCCAGGATCAGACCTTCGCCGGCCGAACCGCCCCAGAAGACCAGCTTGTCGACGTACTGCCAGTAGCCGAACGCGTAGTAGTGGGGGTCGGCGGACCCCTGGGAGGGGTTGTTGGAGGTGGGGCCGAAGGAGACCAGGGAGGCGATCTTCCCCTCGCCGGCCCGGGCGTTGGGGTTGGCCCTGAGCGCCGGGTCACCGGTGCGCGGCTGGAGGGGGACCCGGGAGCGGTTGAACCGGGCGTCCGGATCGGTGGCCGGGTCCCAGTTCAGCAGGGTGTTCGGGTACCAGGAGGAGGCGTAGGGCTGGGTACCGGCGGCGGCGTTCGCCGCGGCGGGGGCCGCCGGGGAGGGGGCGGCGGGGGTCGGGGCAGCCTGGGACGCGGTGGGTGCGGTGCCCAGGACGGCGGCCCCGAGAGCGGCGCTCAGCAGCAGGGATGTCCGTCGTGACATGCGGTGGCTCCGATCGCGCGGAGGAGGGTGGGGCGGACCGCCCGGAAGGGGGGCGGGCCCGGGGGTGCATGCGTGCGTGGTGATGCCGGTGGTTCCTGTGGCCGGAGGGCGCGCGGCCCTGGGGCGGCGTGAAGGACGCGCGGTTCCAGGTGCGTACGGACCGGCGGAGTGACCGTGGGCGGTTCGGCGGACGCCCGCCCACGGTGGCGCGCCGAGCGGGGGTCGCTCGGCGCAGCGAGGCTAAACCGGTTCAGAGCCGCTGTCAACGGTGCCCGCGAAGGCCACCCCGGAGGGTGAACCTGCCCCCCGCGCCGGGCCGGTCGCGGCCGACGAACCCGCCCCGGGCGGCGAGGTGGACTCGCGGACGGTCAGCCGGGGGGTCGGCATCTGCAGGTCCCGGCCGGGCCCGGCGTCGTCGATCACCGCGAGCAGGCTGCGCGCGACCTGCTCGCCGAGCGCGAAGGTGTCCCGGCTGAGCGCGGTCAGCGGCGGGTGCACGATCCGGGCGAGCACCGAGTCGTCGAACGAGACGATCGACAGCTCGCCGGGCACCGCGACGCCCATCTCGCCGGCCACCCCGAGGCCGGCCACCGCCATGACGTCGCTGTCGTAGACGATCGCGGTGGGGCGTCTGGGCCGGGAGAGCAGGGCGCGGGTGGCGGCGGCCCCCTCGGCGTCGCTGAAGTCGGTCGGCACCGAGAGCGCCTCCTCCAGACCGAGCCGCCGGGAGGCGTCGCGCAGCGCGCGGATCCGCCGCTGGGTGTGCTGGAAGTGCGGCAGCCCGGCCAGGTGGGCGATCCGCCGGTGTCCGAGGGCGGCCAGGTAGTCGACGATGGAGAGCATCGCCTCGCGGTCGTCGGCCCAGATCCGCAGGGGGCCGGCGCCCTTGCCGGGGCCGCCCAGCACGACGGCGGGCAGGCCGAGTTCCTCCAGGACCGCGAGCCGCGGGTCGCGCAGCTGGAGGTCGACCACGATGAAGCCGTCGACGCGGTGCTCGGAGGTCCAGCGCCGGTAGACCTCGATCTCGGCCGCGGTGTCCTCGACCACCATCAGGTGGAGGGCGACGGAGCGGGCGGAGAGCACGGCCTGGAGGCCGGAGAGCAGCTGGCTGAAGAACGGCTCGACGCCGATGGTCCGGGCCGGGCGGGCGATCACCAGCCCCACCGCGTCGGACCTGGCCCCGCCGAGGGCGCGGGCGGCGCTGTGCGGCCGCCAGTTCATCTCCTCGGCGACCCGGAGGATCCGGGCCCTGGTCGCCTCGCTCACCCCGGGGCGCCCGTTGAGCGCGAAGGACACCGCGCCCTTGGAGACACCGGCTTGGCGCGCGATGTCGGCGATCGTCGGTCTGCCCACGGGTTCCGACTCCTCTCTTGACATCCAAGTTTAGGCGGGAGCATAGTCCCTGGCATAGCTAGACCGGTTTAGTAAGACAGGTTCCACAATCCGGCGCAATCCCCGAACCACCCCCAGCACGATCCCCGAAGACGCATCCCCCACCCATTCCCCAGGACCGGGAGACCCTCATGCGAAGAATCTGGGCGGCAGTGACGACGGCGGCGGTGGCCGCCACCGTGCTCACCGGCTGCGGACTGAGCTCCGACGACAGGAGCGACGACACGGCGGCGAAGGTCGCCGCCGCCACCGGCGAGGTCAAGGGCAAGGTCTCGCTCCAGACCTGGGCATTGAAGCCGAAGTTCACCGCCTACGTGCAGGGCGTGATCGACGGCTTCCGGCAGAAGTACCCGGGGGTCGAGGTCGAGTGGCTGGACCAGCCGGGCGACGGCTACTCCGCCAAGGTGCTCAGCCAGGCCGCCGCCGGGACCCTTCCCGACGTGGTCAACCTCCCGCCGGACTTCGCCCTCCCGCTGGCCCGGCAGAGCCTGCTGCTCGACGTGGCCAAGGCCGATCCGAAACTCGCCGAGGAGTACGTGGCCGGCGGTGTCGACGCCTACCGGTTCGCCGGCCAGGACGGCACCTTCGGCTACCCGTGGTACCTCAACACCGATGTCAACTACTGGAATTCGGAACTGCTGAGCAAGAACGGGCTGGACCCGAAGAACCTCCCCGGCACCCTCGACGAACTGATCGCCCAGGCCCGGACCATGAAGGAGAAGTCCGGCGGCTCGACCTACCTGATGAGCCGCAAGCCGGGCCTCGGCGACCTCGTCAACGCGGGCGTCAAGGTGATGGCCGACGACGGCAGGTCGTTCACCTTCAACACCCCCGAGGCCGCCGCGCTACTGGACAAGTACCGCGCCGCGTACAAGGACGGGCTGCTGCCGAACGACGTCCTCACCAACACCTACGCCGGCAACTCCAAGCTCTTCAACGCCGGCACGGCGGCCTGGACCACCGGCGGCGGCAACTTCATCAGCAGCCTCGCCACCGACAACCCGACCCTCGCGCCGAAGATGCTCTCCTCCCCTGCGATGGGCACCCCGCCGCTCTACGTGCAGGGCCTGTCCATCCCGAAGAGCACCAAGAACCCGGCCGCCGCGGTGGCCCTGGCCCGCTGGGTCACCAGTGCGGAGAACCAGGCCAGGTTCGCCCAGCTGACCAGCATCTTCCCGTCCACCAAGGCCTCGGCCGGCGACCCGTTCTTCAGCAGGAGCGACGGCACCAACGCGGGCGACGCCAAGGTCGTCGCGTTCACCTCCCTCGCCAAGGCGAAGATCCTCCAGCCCGTCCAGGTCGACGACGCGATGAGCACCGTCATCAACCAGCAGATCGCCCTGGCGATCAGCGGGGACACGAGCTCCAAGCAGGCCCTGGACACCGCCGTGGAGCGGTGCAACCAGCTGCTCAAGGGCTGATCCCGCACCGGACCGACCAGTACCGGCGGCGCGGCGGCACCCCCGGGCCGCCGCCCGCCGGGAATGACCCGCACCGCTCGCCCCAGGAAGGCATCGGCATGACCCACCGGCGTTGGTTCACCCCCTGGCTGCTCGCCGGGCCCGCGATCATCTGGCTGGCCGTCTTCAACCTCTGGCCGGCGATCAACACGGTGATCCTCTCGTTCACCAATGCCAAGCCCCTGGGCGGCGGGCATTTCACCGGCCTCGACAACTACGAACGCGCGTTCAGCGACGACCAGTTGGCGGACGCCCTGCTCAACAGCACCGTCTACCTGCTGATCTGCCTGCCGCTGCTGACCGTGCTGCCCCTGCTGCTCGCCCTGCTGGTCCAGCGCAAGCTCCCCGGCATCACCGTCTTCCGCACCGCCTTCTACACCCCGGTCGTCGCCTCCGCCGTCGTGGTGGCCCTGATCTGGGGCTGGGTGCTGGACGACCGCGGCCTCGTCAACGGCGTGCTGCGGCAGACCGGGCTGGCCGACTCCCCGGTCCCCTTCCTCACCGACCGCTGGCTGCTGCTCTTCAGCGCGATCGCCCTGACCACCTGGAAGGGCCTCGGCTACTACATGGTGATCTACCTGTCCGCCCTGGCCAACGTCGGCCGCGAGCTGCACGAGGCCGCCGCCGTCGACGGCGCGGGCAGCGTCCGCCGGTTCTGGCACGTCACCCTGCCGGGCGTGCGGCCCACCATGATGCTGGTCTCGGTGCTCATCTCGGTCTCCGCGCTGCGCGTCTTCTCCGAGCTGTACGTGCTCTCCAACGGCACCGGCGGCCCCGGCGGCCGGGACATGTCGGTGGTCATGCTGATCCAGATGTACAGCCGCGGCTTCACCGGCCACCTCGGCTACGCGTCAGCGCTCAGCCTGCTGCTCTTCGTCATCACCCTCGGCCCGATGCTGCTCCTGACGCGCCTGAACCGGAAGGCGGCCTGAACCGTGACCCACACCGCCGCCCCCGTCCCGCCGCCCCGGCCCGCCGCCCCCGCTTCCGCCGCCGCCCCCGCCACCGCCGCCCCGCCCGGCGGGCGACCCGGACCGCGCACCGGCCGCGCGCCGCGGCCCCGCAGCCTCCACAACCCCGGCCCGGTCCGGACGGCCGGGCGCTACCTGCTCCTGCTGGCCGTCCTCCTGCTCGTCATCGGCCCCTTCCTCTGGCAGCTCTCGACCTCCCTCAAGGGCCCCGACGAGGACGTCTACACCTCGACGCCGAGCTTCTTCCCCGAGGACCTCACCTTCGCCAACTACGGCAAGGTCGCCGACACCATCCCGGTCTGGACCTACGCCGCCAACTCGCTGGTCGTCGCCGCGATCGCGATCTTCGGCAACGTGGTCGGCTGCACCCTGGCCGGCTACGCGCTGGCCAAACTGCGCTTCCGCGGCGCCGGACTGCTCTTCGGCCTCCTCCTGGCCACGCTGATCCTGCCCGGCGAGGCGACCATCGTCTCCCAGTACGTCACCGTGCGGGGGCTGGGCCTGGCCGACTCGCTGACCGGCGTGGCGCTGCCCGGCGCGATCGCGATGCTGAACGTGCTGCTGATGCGCACGGCGTTCGCCGCCGTACCGCCCGAACTGGACCAGGCCGCGCTGGTGGACGGCGCCAACGTCCGGCAGCGCCTGTGGCACGTCGGCCTGCCGAACGTCCGCGGCATGCTCAGCGTGATCGTGATCTTCACCTTCATCGGCGCCTGGGACGACTTCCTCTGGCCGCTGATCGTGCTCAACGACCCGCAGAAGTACACCCTGACCGTCGGCCTCCAGTACCTGAACGGCACGTTCAGCGCCAATCCCCGGCTGATCGCCGCCGGCACCATGATCGCGTTCCTGCCGATCGTCGTGGTGTTCGCCGTCTGCCAGCGGTTCTTCTTCAAGGGCGTGGAGGAGGGAGCCGTCAAGGGATAGCCCGCCGCCCGCCCGACCCGTCGCCGATCCGTCGCCGCCCCGACCACCCGTCGCCGCCCCGACCGCCCCGCGACGGCCGCACCCACCGAGGAAGCGCACCGAGCATGACCGCCGCCCAGCCCCCCTCCCCGGCCACCGCCCCCCACCCGCGCCCCGCCGCCTCCCGGCCGCGCGCCGCACCCCCGCGCTTCGGCGTCAACTACACCCCCACCGCCGGCTGGTTCCACCACTGGCTCGACTTCGACCTCGACGCCGTCCGCGCCGACCTCGACTCGATCGCCGCGCTCGGCCTCGACCACGTCCGGGTCTTCCCGCTCTGGCCGCTCTTCCAGCCCAACCGCACGCTGATCCGCCCGCGCGCCGTCGAGCAGCTCGTCGACCTGGCCGACGCGGCCGGTGAACGCGGACTCGACGTCGCGGTGGACGGCCTCCAGGGTCACCTCTCCAGCTTCGACTTCCAGCCCTCGTGGACCCAGACCTGGCACCGGCGGAACATCTTCACCGACCCGGACGTCCTCGACGGCCAGGCCGAGTACCTGCGCACCCTGGCCGCCGCCCTCGCCGACCGGCCCCACTTCCTCGGCATGACCGTCGGCAACGAGGTCAACCAGTTCTCCGGCGAGCCGCACCCCGACCCGGACCGGGCCACCCCCGGGCAGGTCGAGGCCTGGCTGCACCGGATGGTCGGCGCCTGCGAGCAGGGCGCGCCCGGCCGGCTCCACCTGCACGCCTCCTACGACGCCGCCTGGTACCTGGACGAGCACCCGTTCACGCCCTGGCACTCCGCCCGGATCGGCGCCGCCACCGCCGTGCACTCCTGGGTGTTCAACGGCACCGCGCAGCGCTACGGCGCCCGCTCCACCGCCGCCGACCAGCACGCGGCCTACCTGGTCGAGCTGTCGAAGGCCTGGGCGCCGGACCCGCACCGGCCGGTCTGGCTCCAGGAGGTCGGCGCCCCCGCCCCGCACATCGCCGCCGAGGACGCCGCCCGGTTCACCGGCGCCACCGTCGAGGCCGTCCTGGACTGCCCCGACCTGTGGGGCGTCACCTGGTGGTGCTCGCACGACGTGGACCGCGCGCTGGCCGACTTCCCCGAGCTGGAGTACAGCCTGGGAATCCTCACCACCGACCGGCGGGTCAAGCCGGCCGGCGCCCGGCTGGCCGCCGCCGTCACCGCCGTCCGCGAGGGCTGGCGGGCACCGGCCCCGCGCACCACCGCGGTGGTGGTCGCCACCGGCGACGAGGTCACCGCGCCCAAGCGCTCGGTCTGCGGCCCGGGCGGCAGCGTCTTCGAGGCGTTCATGCGCCTGGCCGGGGACGGCGCCCGCCCGACCGCGGTGCTCGCCGAACACGCCGGGGATCCCGCCCACCTGTCCGCCCGGGGCATCACCGAGGTCGTCCACCCGGACGACGTACGCTGACGACCCCTCCCACGTTCGTTCCCCCTCAGTCGCACAACGGAGTCCGCTGACATGCACGATGACCGCAGCCTGGTCGAAGCCCGCCTCAAGCGCGTCCTGGACGAGCGCATCCGCCCGGCGGTCCACCCCGAGTCCGTCCCGCTCTCGGTCACGATCTGGACGGCGCCCGGTGAGCCCGTCCCGGTCGCCGAGGGCCTGGCCGCGCCGCGCTCGCCGATCGCCGTCGGCGACGCCTGGGGTGCGCCGTGGCGCACCAGCTGGATCACCGTGACCGGCACCGTGCCCGAGGCGTGGGCCGGGCGCACGGTCGAGGCCCTGATCGACCTCGGTTTCGACGCCAACATGCCGGGCTTCCAGTGCGAGGGCCTGGTCTACCGGCCGGACGGCACGCCCGTGAAGGGCCTCAACCCGCAGAACCAGTGGGTGCGGATCGCCTCCCCGGCGGCCGGCGGCGAGCCGGTGCTGCTGCACGTCGAGGCGGCGTCCAACCCGGTCATCCTGGACTACCACCCCTTCCTGCCGACCGAGTTGGGCGACAAGGAGACCGCCGGGAGCACGCCGCAGTACCGGCTGGAGCGGATGGACCTGGCCGTCTTCGACGAGACGGTCTGGCAGCTGGTGATGGACCTGGAGGTGCTCGGCGAGCTGATGGCGGAACTGCCGGCCGACGGCGCCCGCCGCTGGGAGCTGCTGCGGGCGGTCGAGCGGGCACTCGACGCGATCGACCTCCAGGACGTCAACGGCACCGCGGCCGGGGCCCGTTCGCACCTCACCGAGGTGCTGGCCGCGCCCGCCGTGCCGTCCGCGCACCGGATCAGCGCGATCGGCCACGCCCACATCGACTCCGCCTGGCTGTGGCCGCTGCGCGAGACGGTCCGCAAGGTCGCCCGCACCACCGCCAACATGACCGCGCTGCTGGAGGACGAACCGGACTTCCTCTACACCATGTCCCAGGCGCAGCAGTTCGCCTGGATCAAGGAGCACCGCCCCGAGGTGTACGCCCGGGTGAAGAAGGCGGTCGCGGACGGCCGGTTCGTGCCGGCCGGCGGCATGTGGGTGGAGTCGGACACCAACATGCCGTCCTCGGAGGCGATGGCCCGTCAGTTCGTGCACGGCAAGCGGTTCTTCCTGGAGGAGTTCGGGGTCGAGAACCAGGAGGCCTGGCTGCCGGACACCTTCGGCTTCACCGGCGGCCTGCCGCAGATCATCCGCAACGCGGGCTCCAAGTGGCTGCTCACGCAGAAGATCTCGTGGAGCCAGGTCAACAAGTTCCCGCACCACACCTTCCTCTGGGAGGGCATCGACGGCACGAGGATCTTCACCCACTTCCCGCCCGTGGACACCTACAACTGCTCGATGAAGGGCAGCGAGATCGCCCACGCGGCAAGGAACTTCAAGGACAAGGGCGTCGCCCGGCACTCGCTCGCGCCGACCGGCTGGGGCGACGGCGGCGGCGGCACCACCCGCGAGATGATCGCCAAGGCGGCCCGGCTGCGCGACCTGGAGGGCTCGGCCACGGTGCGCTGGGAGCGGCCGGCCGAGTTCTTCGAGAAGGCCGAGGCCGAGTACCCGAAGCCGCCGGTCTGGGTGGGCGAGCTCTACCTGGAGCTGCACCGGGCCACGCTCACCAGCCAGGCGCGGACCAAGCAGGGCAACCGGCGCAGCGAGAACCTGTTGCGCGAGGCCGAACTCTGGTGCGCCACGGCCGCGCTGCGCACCGGCCACCCGTACCCGTACGAGCAGCTGGACCGGATCTGGAAGACGGTGCTGCTGCACCAGTTCCACGACATCCTGCCCGGCTCGTCGATCGCCTGGGTGCACCGCGAGGCCGAGGCCACGTACGCGCGTCTGGCGGCGGAGCTGGAGGAGCTGATCGGCGCGGCCCAGCAGGCCCTGGCCGGGGACGCGGCGGGCGGGCGCGAGCTGGTCTTCAACGGTGCCCCGCACGTCCGTTCGGCGGTGCCGGCGGGCGGGGCGTCCCCGGTGCCGGCGACCGGCGCGGGCGGCGGCTGCACGGTGACGGCGCGCGACGGCGGCGGCTTCGTCCTGGACAACGGCCTGCTGTCGGTGGCCGTGGACGGCGACGGGCTGGTGGTCTCGGCGGTCGACGCGGCGAGCGGCCGGGAGACGGTCGCCCCCGGGGCCCGGGCCAACCTGCTCCAGCTGCACCCCGACTTCCCCAACATGTGGGACGCCTGGGACGTGGACCAGTTCTACCGCAACACCGTGACCGACCTGACCGCGGCGGACGAGGTCGCGGTGTCCGTCTCCTCCCCCGACGAGGCGGCCGTCCGGGTGGCCCGCTCGTTCGGCTCCTCCACGGTGGTCCAGACGCTGAGCCTGCGGGCCGGGTCGCGGCGCCTGGACATCGACACCGAGGTCGACTGGCACGAGACCGAGAAGTTCCTCAAGGCGTCGTTCCCGCTGGACGTGCACACCGAGCGGTACGCGGCCGAGACCCAGTTCGGCCACCAGTTCCGCCCGACCCACACCAACACCAGCTGGGAGGCGGCCAAGTTCGAGGCCTGCAACCACCGCTTCGTCCACCTGGAGGAGCCGGGCTGGGGCGTCGCGCTGGTCACCCCCTCGACGTACGGCCACGACGTCACCCGGGCGGTCCGCGCGACGGACGGCGGGACGACCACCACGGTCCGCTTCTCCCTGCTGCGCGCGCCGCGCTTCCCCGACCCGCAGACCGACCAGGGCGTGCACCGGTTCCGGCACGCGCTGGTGCCGGGCGCGGCGATCGGCGACGCGGTCCGCGAGGGGTACGCCGTCGGCCTGCCGGAGCGCCGGGTGACCGGTTCGGCGGAGGCGGTCCGGCCGCTGGTGGAGCTGGACGAGGCGGCGCTGGTGGTCAGCGCCGTCAAGCTCGCCGACGACGGCAGCGGCGACCTCGTGGTCCGGGTCTACGAGGCCGGCGGCGGGCGGGCCCGGGGCCGGCTCCGCACGTCCTTCCGGCCGGCCGCCGCGGTGCCCTGCGACCTGCTGGAGCGCCCGTGGGACGGCACGCGCGGCGAGGTCGCGGTGGACGGCGACGGCGTCACGCTGAGCCTGCGGCCGTTCGAGCTGGTCACCCTGAGGCTGACGCCCTCGGCCTGATCCTGTTTGCTGTCCCTGTCGACGGTCCGTCCCGTCGCCGTCGCGATCGATCGCCCCCGCCCGGCCCCCGGGCGGGGGCCCGTACCCCGCCCCGGAGCCACCCGCCATGACCGCCCCCACGCCGCCCTCCTCCGCCCGGCCCTCCGCCGCGCCGGCCCCCGACGCGCAGGCGGGCGCCGGCTCCGCCGCCGGGCCGCTGTTCGCCGCACTCGACATCGGCGGGACCAAGATCGCCGGGGCGCTCGTCGACTCCGCGGGGGCCCTCGCGCACCGGGTCCGGTTCCCCACCCCGGCCCAGGACCCCGGCGCCGCCGTCCTCGCCGTCGTGCACCGGGTGCTGGACCGGCTGGCGGCCGCCCCCGGGTGGGCCGCCGTCGGCGCCGTCGGCATCGGCAGCGCCGGCCCGGTGGACCTCGGGCACGGCACCGTCAGCCCGGTCAACATCCCCGGCTGGCGCGACTTCCCGCTCACCGCCGAGGTCGCCGCGCACCCCTCCGTCGGCCCCCGCACCGTCGTACTGGCCGGGGACGGGGTGGCGATGGCCGCCGCCGAGCACTGGCGCGGCGCGGCACGCGGCGCCGACAACGCGCTCTGCCTGGTCGTCTCCACCGGCGTCGGCGCCGGTCTGGTGCTGGACGGCGCCGTCCGACCCGGCCCCAGCGGCAACGCCGGCCACCTCGGCCACATCACCGTCGACCTCGACGGCGACCCGTGCCCGTGCGGCTCGCGCGGCTGCCTGGAGGGCCTCGCCAGCGGCACCGCGATCGCCCGCCGCGCCCTCGCCGGGGGCTGGCGCCCGACCGGGGACGACCGCTCCGCCCGCGCCGTGGCCGCCGACGCGCTGGCCGGCCACCCGGTCGCGGTGGCCGCCTACGACCGGGCCGCCCAGGCACTGGCCGCCGGGATCGCCGCCACCGCCTCGCTGGTCGACCTGCACCGGGTGGTGATCGGCGGCGGGGTCGCCGCCGCCGGCCCGGCCCTGTTCGACCCGCTCGCCCGCCACCTGGACCGGTACGCCGCGCTGCCGTACGTCCGCGGGCTCGACGTCCGCCGCGCCGAACTCGGCACCGACGCGGGCCTGATCGGCGCCGCCGCGCTCTGCCGCTGACCCTCCCCCGGAGCACCCGCATGCCCACCCCGCCGTCCGCCCCGCCCGCGCACACACCTCCGTCCGCGCTGCCCCCGTTCGCCCTGCTGGCCAATCCCGTGCGCGACTACGCGTGGGGCTCCACCACCGCCATCCCCGCGCTCACCGGCACCCCGCCGACCGGCGCGCCGCAGGCGGAACTCTGGATGGGCGCACACCCGTCCGCGCCGTCGGTGCTCGACGACGGGCACGGACCGCGCCCCTTGGACCGGCTGATCGCCGAGGCCCCCGCGCAGTTGCTGGGGCCGGAGACCGTCCGGCGGTTCGGCCCACGGCTCCCCTTCCTGCTCAAGGTGCTGGCCGCCGACCGGGCGCTCTCCCTCCAGGTCCACCCGACCCGTACCCAGGCCGAGGCGGGCTGGGCCGCCGAGGAGGCCCGTGACGTCCCGCTCGACGCCCCGGACCGGGTCTACCGGGACCGCGGCCACAAGCCCGAACTCATCTGTGCTCTGGGTGACTTCGAGGCGCTCTGCGGGTTCCGCCCGGCCGCAGCGACGGCCGCGCTGTTCGACCGGCTGGCCGTGCCGCTGATCGCCCCGTGGGCCGCGGCGCTCCGCCGGCGCCCCGCCGCGGAGGTGCTGCCCGCGCTGCTGCGGCACGTCCTGGAGGTGGCCCGCCCCGGGGCCGGCGACCTCGCCGCCGTCACCGCCGCCCTGCACCGGACCGCCGCGGACGGCGGCCCGTTCGCCGAAGCCTGCGCCGGGTACGCCCGCGCCGCCGCGGACCACCCCGGCGACCCCGGGCTGGTCGCCGCCCTGCTGCTCAACCACGTCCGGCTCCGGGCCGGTCAGGCGCTCGCCCTGGACGCGGGCGTGCCGCACGCCTACCTGCGCGGGGTGGGCGTGGAGCTGATGGCCAACTCGGACAACGTGCTGCGCTGCGGCCTCACCGCCAAGCACGTCGACGTCGACGGCCTGCTCGCGGTGACCGCGTTCCGCACCGGCGAGCCGGCCGTACTGACCGCCCGCACCCCCGACGACGGGGGCACCCCGGACGGTGCACGCGCTCCGGGCGGCGGCGGGATCGAGGAGCAGTTCCCCTCGCCCGCTGCCGAGTTCCGTCTCTCACGGCTACGACCCACGGCCGTACCCGTCCGGGTCGACCTGGCGGACGCCCCGCAGATCCTCCTCTGCACCGCGGGCCGTGCCCGCCTCCGCGCCCCCGGCGGCGCCGGCCTCGACCTCCCCCCGGGCCGCTCCGCCTACCTCCGCCCCGGCGCCGGTCCCGTCCGTCTCACCGGCCCGGGCGCGGAGCTCTTCCGCGCCACCGTCGGCGGCTGAGGAGCGGTACGCGCCGGACACCGCCTCCACCCCTTGCACAGGAAGAAGCCCCAGTCGACTTCCTGTGCCCGGCGTCGGCTCACGCGGTGGTTCGGCGCGTGCGGTGGATCGGTGCGCGCGATGGTTCGGCGCGCGCGGTGTCCCGGCCTCGCGCGGCGGCTCAGCGCCCGCGGTGGCGGTACGACCCCACCGGGACGCTCCGGGTCAGCGCACCGAGACCCGGCAGGCGCCGGCGGGGCCGGTGGTGGGCCGGCACGGGCGCGGCCACCGGTCCGCGCGGCGACTTCACCGCCACGCGGGGCGGCTGCGCCGGGCCCTCGCCCGTCGATCCGTCTGCGATCGGCCCCTCGGCCGTCGGGTCCACCGGCTGGAACGCCGAGAGGAAGCTCCGCTCGGACGGGCTGAGCGTACGGGACCGGCCGGACGCCTCGTCCCGGGCCACCACCACCGTCCGCGCCCGCATATACGTCCGCGGGTCGCGGCACACATTCACCACGACATGCGCGGAACTGCGCCCCAGACGTTCAACGCTCAACCGCACCAGCAATGGTTCCGGCTGATGGTGCAGCTGCTCCAGGTAATCGATCTCGTGCCGGGCGATCAGGAATCCGGACGGAAATAGCGAATCCCGGACGGCGACCGCGTGGTGACAGAACAGGTCGTAAATTCCCTCCTGGACGTAGGAGACCAGCCGGGCGTTGTTGATGTGCCCGTTCTCGTCGACGTCGCTCCACCGGGTGGGACAGGCCAGGACGTGCGCGTTGGCGTGCGCCGCGTGCGTGTGCGGCGCGCTCACCGCTGCTTCGGCCCGGCGTCGCCCCGACCGGCGGCGGCAGCCCCGGCGGGCAGCAGCGCCCGCTGCAACCTCGCGTAGTAGACGGCGTGTTCGGACGCCATCCGGGCGGCGGTCCAGCCCTCCTCGGCGGCCTCCGCGGCGGCCTGGACGACCAGGCTGTCGAGCACCCCGTCGACGGCGCGGCAGAGCTCCGCCACCGCCGCGAAACGCTCGGGGACGTCGGCCCCGGAGGCCGCGTCACGGGCCGGGAACGCGGCGAGCGAGTCCACGGCGAGCCGCAGTTCGTCGACGGTGTCCGACCGGTTTTCCGAAAGGCAATTGCGCACAGTTTTCTCCCGAAACGGATACGGCATTGTCTGATGTTCGAACCCAGTGAGTGGTTCGAGTCCCCCCGGCGCCATGGACGCTATCCCAGCCCGGGCACCTCGCGGATGGTTTACGGAACCAGAGCGGAAACTGACCACCATTGGAGTAGTTTGCCGCTGCATAAAATCAGCCGCATCCACCGAATGCCAGCCCGGTCCCATAGTCCCACCGGTCGCTCCCCCGGGCCTTCCGCTCACGCCGCGCTCCCCCAACTGGTCCACCAGCGCGCCTTGTAGAGCCAGGCGCCGGGCAACCTCCGGACGGCGTCCGGACGGTGCAGCGAGAGCAC
This sequence comes from Kitasatospora sp. NPDC127035, assembly GCF_042726075.1. Classification (NCBI taxonomy): domain Bacteria; kingdom Bacillati; phylum Actinomycetota; class Actinomycetes; order Kitasatosporales; family Streptomycetaceae; genus Kitasatospora; species Kitasatospora sp. NPDC127035. The sequence continues at coordinate 44,897 of NZ_JBHXDN010000023.1, forward strand.
CGAGGTGCACCAGGAACAGGGGCCCGCGTGGTCCGGGGCCGCGATGAGCAACCGCCCCGAACCCGGCTCGTCGCCGACGCTCTTGACCTCCCTCCCCGCCTGCTCGCCGCCCAGGCCGACCTTCGAGAAGCGGTCCGTCGCGGGGTCGAACCGCCAGAGGTGCCCGGCGGTGCTCACCCAGAAGCGCCCGGGCGTGGCGAGCACCGGCGCCAGGTCGTGACCTCCCGGCTCCGGCAACGGCACCGCCCGGACCGCGGTCAGGGTCGGCGCCGCCGCGGTGCCGCCCACCCGGAGCGCGGTCAGCGTGTCGTCGCCGACCGCCCAGAGCAGTCCGGTCCGCCGGTCCCAGTGCACGCCGTGCGCGCCCGGGAGCCGGAATTCGGCGTGCACCGAGCTCCGCGGCCCCTGCGAGGCCGTGTAGAGCCGGATCCACCCGCCGGTGGAGGCCGCCACCGCGACGTTCCCGTCCGGCAGCAGCTCCGCGCTGTGCGGGTTGGCGAGCGGACCGGTGTCGACCGCCCAGGCGGCGGCGCCGGTCGCGGTGTCGACCGCGGCCGCCAGCCCGCCCGAGGCGGTCGTGAGCAGGTAGCGGCGACCGTGCCGCACCCGGCTCTTCGCCTCGTCCGGCATCGACCAACTGCGTTCCGGCCGGAGGTCGTCGAGGTCCGGCGCGGTGTCCGCCGACCACGACCAGACCACCGGCAGGCGGTCCGGCCCCCGGTAGGCCATCAGCTCCTCGGCGCTCTGCAGCACCAGCACCCGCCGGGACGCCTGGTCCACCACGACGACCGCCCATCCGGGCCCCGCCGTCGCCTGCCCGGTCGGCACCGTCGCCGCGACCGCCGCGAGCACCGCCACACCCACCGCCACGCGCCACGTCCGCACCCACTTCACCTCCACCGTCCGCCCTCGCCCTCGCCCCACCGTCCGGTGTCCTTCCCCGACCCGCCAGCGGGCAGGCTCCGACCGGCCTATCCGCTCCCCCCGGGCCACCTCCCCGCCAGGGGCCCGCTACCGCCCTCCGGCGTAGCCCGCACCGGAGCACCGGTCTGCGCCCCGCCCGACACTCCGGGCCGGGACCCCGCCCGACACTCCGGCCGCCCTCGTCGGTGCGCCGCGCCTTCGGTGCGGAGGAGACGGGGCCGGGCGGCACCCCGGGTGAGGGCGACGCGTCCGGCCTCGCCGACCGTCCGCGCCCGCCCGGCCCGCGGACGCCGCCGAGGCCCCCGAGGACCGGTGCCGCGCGCCCCGGTCCGCCGGCCCTCGCCTACCGGCCGGCGACCAGGTCGCCGAGGCGGGCCAGCGGGGAGGTCGTGGGACGACCGGCGGCCTCCTGACGGTCGGCGGCGTGGTAGACCGCGTAGAGGGCGTGCACGCCGAGCCAGCGCAACGGCTCGGGCTCCCAGCGGCGGACGGTGTGGCCGACCCAGGGCAGCCGGGTCAGCTCGGTGTCGCGGCCGAGGACGAGGTCGCACAGGGTCCGCCCGGCCAGGTTGGTGGTGGTCACCCCGCTGCCGACGTACCCGCCGGCCCACCCGAGCCCGGTGCGGCGGTCCAGGTCGACGGTGGCGCACCAGTCCCGGGGCACGCCGAGCACACCCGCCCAGGCGTGGTCGATCCGGGCGGACCGGGCTGCGGGGAAGAAGGCGTCCAGGACCTCCCGCAGCTGCCGGACGGTCGCCTCCTGCGTGGTGCCGTCGGTGTCGGTCCGCGAGCCGAAGCGGTAGGGCACGCCGCGCCCGCCGAGGGCGATCCGGTCGTCGGCGGTGCGCTGCGCGTACATGTAGGCGTGGGCGAAGTCCCCGAGCACCTCGCGGCCCTCCCAGCCGGTCCCGGCCCAGAACGACGGCGGCAGCGGCTCGGTGGCGATCATCGCCGAGTTCATCGGCAGCCAGGTGCGCCGCTCCCCGGCCAGCCCGGCGGTGAACCCCTCGGTGGCGCGCAGCACGTACCGGGCGGTGACGGTGCCGTGCGGTGTGACGGCGGCCGGCCGGTCGCCACCCCGGATCTCGGTGACCGGCGTCCCCTCGTACACCGCCACGCCCAGCCGCTCCACGGCCGCCGCCAGCCCCGCAGCCAGCTTGGCGGGCTGCACGCGCGCGCCGTGCGGGCTCCACACCCCGCCGAGCGCGCCCTCGACCCGCAGTCGCTCCCGGGTCTCCGACGCGCTCAACTCCTCGACACGGCCCGGTCCGTAGGCGGCCTCCGCGTCCGCGAACGCCCGCAGCCGGGCCAGCTGGGCCGGTGTCCGGGCCACCTCCAACACCCCGCCCCGGACGAGGTCGGCGTCGACGCCCTCCGCCGCCAGGGTCCGCGAGACCTCGCCGACGGCCGCGTCCATCACCCGCTGCATCGCCGCGGCCCGCTCCCGCCCGTACCGCCGGGCGAACGCGCCGCGCCCGGCGAACCCGTTGTAGAGCCACCCGCCGTTGCGCCCCGACGCGCCGTACCCGCAGAACCGCGCCTCCAGTACGGCGATCCGCAGCCCGGGGTCGGCCTTCCTCAGGTAGTACGCCGTCCACAGCCCCGTGTACCCGCCGCCCACCACGCACACGTCGACGTCGAGGTCCCCGGGCAGCGCGGGCCGCGCCTCGGGCACCCCCGACTGCCGCCACCAGAACGACACCCCGCCGTTCACACCCGCAACGCCAGACGCCACGACCCCGACCTCCACTCACGCCGTTCCCGGATCCCCGGACGCTACGCGCGCCCCGGGCTCCCGGACCACCGCCACCGTGCAAGGAATCCGGCCGTCCGCCCCTGCACCCTGTCAGGGGCGGACGGCCGGACCGGCAGGTGCCGGCGGGCCCGCTCAGCCCGGGGTGGAGCCGGTGACCGGGTCGGAGAGGGGGATGCTCCCGCCCGCGAGGCCCGCCTTGACGAACTGCCAGGTGAGGCCGTTGATGACGCCCTGGCCGAGGGGGGCGAACGTGGCGAAGGCGGGCTGGCTGAGGTCGATGTGGGTGGCGTCGCAGGACGGACACTGGTCCTTGACGGGGACGGTCACGGTCCTGCCCTGGTAGGTGACCTTGACCGAGATGCCCTTGCAGACCGGGTCGTTGTTGGGGTTCGCCGTGGTCCACCAGGTGTGCGAGACGGCGACCAGCATCTGGGTGGCCGCGTCGATCCGGCTCCCGCAGGCGCCGTAGCCGGCGTCGTTGTAGTAGGTGGCCTTGCCCTTCACGGGCTTGTTGATCGGTATCGCGGCGCTCGCGGTGCCGGCACTCAGCGCGACGAGCGCGGCGGCGGCCAGCGGGACGCCTGCCAGGATCCGGAGGTTCGGGACAACTCGCATGTGCACCCTCCCGGTTCGGTTCGGTGGGAGGACGGTAGGCAGGCCCGGCATGACCGGTACAGACATCTGACGTGTTGTCATGAACACAAGTCAGCGAGCTTTACCAGCGCGGCCGAAGGGGGGACGATACGTGACCGCACGGTCCCCCGGCTCGTTGACCCGGCACCGTCCACGCGTCCTCGGAGGCCCCCCGTGCGCACCGCTCTCCCCACCGCCCTCCCCACCGTCCTGACCGTGCTGCTCGGCGCCGCCGCGCTCCTCGGGACGGCCGCCGGCCAGGCCGCCGCCGCGCCGGTGCGAGTGCCGGTGCCGGTGAACGCGCCCGCGAACGCGCCTGCCCCTGCGCCTGCGCACCGGGAGGTCAACCAGGGCTACAGCATCCCCGTCGGCGCCGTCACCGACCTCGGCGCACTGCCCGTGCTCGGCAGCCTCGGGCTCGACTTCGCCCGCCTGCTCGGCGCCTGACGGGGCCGGCTCCCCCGCACCGGCGGGAACCCGGTGTACAGCGGGAGGACGGCTTGACAAGATCACTGTCATGCACACCTTCTCCGCACCCGACGGCACCCTCCTCGCCTACCGCGTCGAGGGCGACGGCGACGGCGACCCCGTCGTCTGCCTGCCCGGCGGGCCCATGCAGGACTCCCGCTACCTCGGCGACCTCGGCGGGCTGGCCGCCCGCACCGGCCGCCGCCTGGTCGTCCTCGACCTGCGGGGCACCGGCGACTCCGCCGTACCCGCCGACACCGCCACCTACCGCTGCGACCGCCTGGTCGACGACGTCGAGGCGCTCCGCGTCCACCTCGGGCTCGACCGGCTCGACCTGCTCGGCCACTCGGCCGGCGTCAACCTCGCCGTCCGGTACGCGGAGCGCCACCCCGAGCGGGTGGCGCGGCTCGCGCTGATCACGCCCTCCGTGATGGCCCTCGGCGTGACGATCGACGGGGAGACCCGGCGCGAGACCGCCCGGCTCCGCCGGGGCGAGCCGTGGTTCGCCGAGGCGTACGCGGCGCTGGATGCGATCATCTCCGGGCGCGGCGGACCGGCCGACTGGCCGGCCATCACCCCGTTCACGTACGGGCGTTGGGACGACCAGGCCCGGGCCCGGGCGGCGGCCGAGGGCGATCGACGCAACAGCGAGGCGGCCGGCGTCTTCGGCTCCGAGGGCGCCTTCGACCCGCCGGCCACCCTGGCCGGGCTCGCCGCCTGCGCGGCGCGCGTCCTGGTGCTCGCCGGCGAAGTGGACGTCAGCGCTCCCCCGAAGGCGGCGGCCGAGCTGGCCGCGCTCTTCCCGGACGCCGGGTTCGCCGTGCAGCCGAAGGCCGGGCACTACCCGTGGCTCGACGACGCCGAACTGTTCACGGCCGAGGTCGCGGGCTTCCTGACGTGACACGGGGCGACGAAAGGCCCGTCCGGAGCTGCTCCGGGCGGGCCTTTCGCATGCGTGCGGGCCTCCTCCGGGGTTTCTTCCGCTGCGAAAGTTAGTAATCCCGATACTCCCCCGACAGGCGGGAACACTCCGCCGTCGCACCCCCGACATCACCCCGACATCGGCCGCAACACCGCGCCACAGCGCCGCAATACCCCTGTCCACCAGGCAGAACGGACGATTGACAGGGAGGCCGCGCCTTCAGCACCATGAGCGCCGAGCCACTCGAAACGCCCGGAAGGAGGGCCGATGAGCACCGTTGACCGTGCCGAGCACGGCCCCGTTCGCCGGGGCCCGTGTCGCCGCCGCTGTTGTCGCGGAGCGCTCGCCCGCTGACACCCGTCCGGGCCGCGCCGACCGCGTCCCCGGACCGGCGCACCCGCACCCGGACCCGCACCCGCACCCGGGGTGGCGCGCCGCCCCGCTGTGCCCGTCCGGCCGCGACCGGCCCGCACACCGCCGCACCCACGTCACCCGCTTCCCGTTCCGCCTGCCCGCGACCGGCCCTGCCGCCGCCACGCCCCGGCGCACCGCGGCACGCCGTCGAAGCGGCCTCCCACTCCCCTCCACCCCGCCTCCCCACGAGAGCTGAGGAACCGTCATGAGTGTTGCCCAGAACCAGATCACCGAGCTCGACCTCACCCCGGCCGCCGGCCGGATCGGTGCGATCGTGAACGACGTCCGCCTCGGCGGCGACCTGCCCACCGGGACCGTCGCCGCCATTGAGGCCGCGCTCCACACGCACAAGGTCCTGTTCTTCCGCGGCCAGCAGCACCTGGACGACGCCGAGCACGAGGCGTTCGCCCGCCTGCTGGGCCACCCGGTCGGCCACCCGACCGTCCCCAGCGCGGACGGCCGCTACATCTTCGAGCTGGACGCCACCAAGGGCGTGCGCGCCAACAACTGGCACACCGACGTCACCTTCGTCCCGTCCTACCCGAAGGCGTCGATCCTGCGCTCCCTGGAGCTCCCGCCGGCCGGCGGATCGACCGTGTGGGCCAACACGGTCGCCGCGTACGAGGACCTGCCGGAGCCGCTGAAGGTGCTGGCCGAGTCGCTGCGCGCCGTCCACACCAACGACTACGACTACGCGGCCAGCCTGGCCCTCCGCCCGGAGCTGGCGGACAACGCCGAGATCGCCAACCTGTTCCGTCAGGTGTTCGTCTCGACCGCGTTCAAGACCGAGCACCCGCTGGTCCGGGTGCACCCGGTGACCGGTGAGAAGAGCCTGCTCCTGGGCGCGTTCGCGCAGCGGATCCAGGGCGTCTCGGGCGCCGACAGCCGGGCCCTGATCACGCTCTTCCAGCGGTACGTGGAGCGCCTGGAGAACACCGTCCGCTGGGACTGGCAGGTCGGCGACGTCGTCATCTGGGACAACCGGGCCACCCAGCACTACGCGGTCAACGACTACGGCGACGAGCCGCGCCTGGTCCGCCGGATCACTCTGGACGGCGACCTGCCGGTCGGCGTCGACGGGGTGCCGAGCCGGCTGCTGGAGCCCGCCGACCCGCCGAAGGTGGCCGGTCTGGTGCCGGCCGAGGAACTGGAGGCCGCAGCCCGCGGCTGACCCCGCCGGCCCGCCCCGGCACCCATCGCCACATCGCCCCGACGCCCCGGCACCCATCGCCCCGACGCCCCGAAGGACCGCCGATGTTCACCGCATCCCCGCCCCCGGCCGAGAAGCCCCGCACCGGGGACGAGCGGCGGGACGTCAACGCCGCGGCCGTGCTGCGGGCGGTGCTGGACCACGGTCCGGTCGCCCGCAGCCGGGTCGCCGCGCTCACCGGACTCAGCCCGGCCGCGGTGTCCCGGCAGGTGGTCGACCTCTCCCGGTTCGGGCTGCTCCGCGAGCGGCCCGAACTGGCGGGCGGCGGCGCCGGGACGGTGGGCCGCCCGCAGCTCCCGGTGGACGTCGACACCGGCCGGCTCGCCGTCGCCGGCCTGCACATCGGTGTTCCGTACACCACCTTCGCCTTCCTCGACCTGCGCGGAAACGTGCTGTACCGCCAGGAGTTGAGCAACCGGGGCCGCACCGGCCACGCGGTGCTCCGGCCGCTGCTGGAGCGGCTGCCCCGGCTGCTGGCCGCCGTGCCGGACGGCCGGACGCCGGTCGGCCTGGGCGCGGTGACCGGCGGCGCGGTGGACCGGGAACGCGGAGTGATGGTGCGTCACGAACCCCTCGGCTGGCGGGACCTGCCGCTCGGCGAGCTGCTGGCGAAGGCCTCCGGCCTGCCCGTCCAGGTGGACAACCACGCCCGGGCGCTGGCCCAGGCGGAAATCCTGTTCGGGCACCCCGCGGCCCGCCGCTCCATGGTGCACCTGTTCGTCGGCCACGTGGTGGACGCCGCGCTCGCGGTGGCCGGCACCGTGCACGTCGGACCGCAGTCCCCGACCGGGGACGTCGCCCACCTCCCCGTGGCGGACAGCGACGAGCTCTGCCACTGCGGCCGCACCGGCTGTCTGGCGGTCGCCGCCTCGGACACCACGCTCTTCGAGGCGGCGGCCGCCGAAGGCATCACCCGCACACCGGACCGCACCGAGTTCACCGCCGCCGTACTGGCGGGCGACCCGCGCGCCGACAAGCTGGTCCGGCGCCGGGCCGCGACCGTCGGACGCGCGCTGGCACTGCTCGCCGACGTGGTCAATCCGGACCTGCTGGTCCTGACCGAGACCTTCGCCCTGCTGGACAAGGCCTACCTGGACGTGGTGCGGGAGGAGTTCGCGCTCCGCTCGCACCTTCGCCGGGACGCCGACCTGCTGATCGCCCAGCAGCGCGGGGCCGACGTGCTGGCCGTGGCGGCGGGGGCGGCGGCGCTCGCCGGCCTCTACGCCCGGCCGCTGCACGCCATGGCGGCGGCGGCCGAGGCCCCGCCGGCCGTCCCGGTCCGGCTCGGCTGACCGCCGGCGGGCCCGCACCGCCCCCCGACCGTCGCCCGCCGACCACACCCCGTCGCCCACCGCCCCGCCCGCCGACCGTCGCCCGCCGACCCTTCTTCACCGCAAAGGACTTCCGCCCATGCCCGTCTTCCCCGCTCCGTCCGCCTCCGGGCTCTCCCGCCGGACCCTGCTCCGTGGCGGCCTGGCCGGCGCCGGCCTGCTGACGCTCGCCGCCTGCCGTTCGGCGGCCGACACCGCCACCGCCCCCGCGGGCGACGCGGCGAGCCCTCGCCGGGGCGGCGTCCTCACGGTCGGCGCCGGTGTCGACTTCACCCCGGCCCTGCTCTTCGCCCAGAGCGCCAACACCCTCGTCCAGCGCCTGGTCTTCAACACCCTGACCAGGTACGACGACCGGCTCCAGCCGCAGCCCGAGCTGGCCACCTCCTGGCAGGTCTCCCCGGACGGCACCGCCGTCACGCTGAAGCTGCGCGACGACGTGCTCTTCCACAGCGGCCGCAGGTTCACCGCCGACGACGTGGTCTTCGCGGTCAAGAACCTCCAGAACCCGGTCCGTTCGGCCCAGCTGCGCTCCACCGCCGCCGCCGTCACCGACTTCCGCAAGAACGGCGACTTCGAGCTCACCCTCACCCTCGCGCACCCGGTGAGCAACATCTTCGACCTCTTCGAGTTCATGATCATCCCGGACTCGGCCAGCGTCGAGGAGGCCTTCGCCGGGACGAAGCTGATCGGCACCGGCCCGTACACCTTCACCGACCGCAAGCCGGGCAGCTCGATCACCTTCGCCCGCAACGAGAAGTACTGGAACCCGGGCCGTCCCTACCTCGACGGCGTCGAGATCAGGATCGTCCCGCAGGCCGAGTCGCTGCTCTCCTCCCTCAAGACCGGCCAGACGCACCTCTCCTACAGCATCCGCGGCAAGGACGTCGCCACCCTCAAGACCGACCCGCAGTTCCGGATCACCTCGTACGACACCGGCGCCGGCGCCTACTACATCGGCGCCAACGTGACCGGTGAGCACGTCTCCGACAAGCGGGTCCGCCAGGCCATCGCCTGGGCCGTCGACCGCGACCGGCTGGTCCAGCAGGCGCTCGGCGGCTACGGCACCGTGTCCTCCACCCCCTGGCCCAAGTCCTCCCCCGCGTACAGCGAGGCCTCCGCCGGCCGCTACCGCCACGACCCGGAAAAGGCACGCCAGTTGCTCAAGGAGGCCGGCCTGACGGGCATCACCCTGCCCTTCGCGCACTCCAACGACCCCGGCAACACGGCCATCGCGCAGATCCTGCAGTACGACCTCAAGCAGGTCGGCATCGAGACCGTGCTGCAGCCCACCGACTCGCCGACCATGCAGAAGCAGCTCATCTCGCAGACCATGCCCGCCCTCTGGACGCTGAGCCACGGCTTCGCCCAGCTCCACCCCGCCACCCTGGCGGTCAGCGCCTACCCGTTCAACGAGGCCAAGAACAGCTCGCACTTCTCCTCCCCCGCCTACACCGAGATCGTGCAGAAGGCGTGGAAGCGGCCCGACAGCGACAGCCCCGAGGCCAAGGCGCTCTACCAGCAGATCACCGACGTCCTGCTGGACGAGCAGTTCGTGATCGACCTCGCCATCGCCGGCCTGACCGAGGTCGCCGGCAGCAAGGTGCGCGGCGCCACCCTCAACAAGTTCGGCTACCTCAACCTCGACGACGCCTACCTGACGGCCTGACGGACGGCCCGACCGATGCGAACCTTCCTCCTCAAGCGGCTGCCCTCCGGGCTGCTCGTCCTGCTCCTCGCCTCCTTCCTCGTCTTCCTCATCCTCCGCCTCATCCCCGGCGACCCGGCCACCACCCTGGCCGGACCGGACGCCGGACCCCAGGCCGTCGCCGCCATCCGCGCCCAACTCGGCCTGGACGAACCGCTCGTCGGCCAGTACCTGACCTGGATCGGCAACCTGCTGAGCGGCGATCTCGGGCCCAGCTACGCGATCGGCGGCCAGGTCTCCGACCTGATCGGCAACGGCATCGCCGCCACCGTCCAACTCACCCTCGGCGCCCTCCTCCTGGTCGTCCTGCTGGCCCTGCCGCTGGGTGTCCTGGGCGCCACCGCCCGCCGCCGGCCGGTCGCCGCCGCCGTCCACGCCTTCACCACCGCCGTCCTGGCCGTCCCGCCGTTCGTCACCGGCGTGCTGCTGGTGCTGCTGTTCGCGGTCACCCTCGGCCTGCTGCCCGCCGGCGGCCACGAGTCGTTCCTCGACGCCCCCGACCTCGCCCTCCAGTACCTGCTGATGCCGGCCGTCTGCCTCGCGCTGCCGAGCGCCGCCGTCCTCGCCCGCTACCTCAAGGACGGCATCGAACGGGCCCTCGCCGAGGACTACGTCCGCACCGCCACCGCCGTCGGCGTCTCCCGGCGCCGCATCGTCTGGCTGCACGCCCTGCCCAACGCGCTGCCCTCCGCCGTCACCGTGCTCGGCCTCCAGGTCGGCCACCTCGTCGCCGGCGCGGTGCTGGTGGAGCGGATCTTCGCCTGGCCCGGACTCGGCCAGCTGATCGAGCAGGGCGTCATCCGCCGCGACTACCCCGTCGTGCAGGACCTCCTGCTGCTGATCGTCGCCGTCTACGTCGCCGTCCAGCTGCTCACCGACCTGGCGTACGCCTGGCTGGACCCCCGGATCCGGTGGGAGTAACCGATGACCGCCCTGACCGCCCCCGCCCCGTCACCGACCGCCCCGGCCCCACCGCCGGCGCGGCGCCGCAACCGCTACCTCGCCGGGCTGCTCACCGGACGCGGCCTGACCGGCCTCGCCCTGGTCGGCGTGGTCGCCCTCGCCGGCCTGCTCGCCCCGCTGCTCACCGACCTCGACCCGAACGCGCAGAGCGCCCTCGCCCTCGCCGGGCCGAGCGCCGAGCACCCGTTCGGCACCGACGACCTGGGACGGGACCTCTTCAGCCGGGTCCTGCACGGCATCACCACCGACCTGGCGCTGACCTTCGGCGCCGTCCCGGTCGGCGCGCTGCTGGGCTGCTCGCTCGCCCTGCTCGCCGCCTCCCACCGGTGGGCGGACGTCGCCGTCCAGCGCTCCTTCGACCTGGTGCTCGCCTTCCCCGGCATCATCCTGGCGCTCGCCGTCACCGCCGTGCTCGGGCCGGGCCGCTGGCCGGTGTTCATCGTCATCGCGCTCGCCGAGATCCCCGGCTTCGGGCGGCAGCTGCGCTCCGGCATCCTGGTCCAGCGGGAGCGCGAGTACGCGCTCGCCGCGCGGGTCGGCGGCGCCACCCGGCGGCGGGTGCTGCTGCGGCACGTCGTGCCCAACGCGGTCGACCCGCTGATCGTGCAGACCGCCGTCGCCCTCTCCATCGGCGTCTTCATCGAGGGTGCGATGAGCTTCCTCGGGCTCGGCGTCCGCCCGCCGGAGCCGACCCTCGGCTCCATCCTCAGCCAGTCCGTCGGCTACCTCTCCACCCATCCGACCTTCGCGGCGGCCCCGCTGGCCGCCACCACCGCGCTGGTGCTCGGCTTCACGCTGATCGCCGAGGCCCTGAACCGGGGGATCCGCCGATGAGCAGCCCTGTCCGGGACACCCGCGTCGTGCCCGGCGCCACCGACGCCCACCCGGGCGACGCGGGGCCCACCGACGCCACCGACGCCACCGACGCCACCGGGAGCACCGGAGCCGCCGGAACCACCGCCGGTTCCCCCGCTTCCGCCGCCCGCACCGTCCTCCGGGTCCGCGACCTGACGGTCACCTTCGGCCCCGGCCCCGGCGCCGGAACCGCCGGCGCGGTGACCGCCGTCGACGGGGTCGGCTTCGAGCTGGCCGCCGGGGACACCCTCGGCCTGGTCGGCGAGTCCGGCTCCGGCAAGTCCACCACCGCGCTGGCACTGCTGCGGATGCTGCCGGCCGGCGGCCGGATCACCGGCGGCTCGGTCGAGCTGGCCGGGCAGGACCTCGCCGCCCTGCCCGAACCGGCCCTGCGCGCGCTGCGCGGCCGGCGGATCGCGATGATCTTCCAGGACCCGATGTCCTCGCTCAACCCGGTACTCACCGTCGGCCGCCAGCTCGACGAGGCACTGCGCGCCCACGGCACCGCAGGCCGGGCCGAACGATCCACCCGGGCAGTCGAGTTGCTGGACCTGGTCGGCATCCCCGGTGCCGCCGACCGACTGCGCGACCACCCGCACCAGTTCTCCGGCGGCCAGCGCCAGCGCATCATGATCGCCCTCGCGCTCGCCAACGACGCCGAGGTCCTGGTCGCCGACGAGCCCACCACCGCACTCGACCCGACCGTCCAGCAGCAGATCCTCCGCCTGCTCACCCGGATCAACCGGGAGACCGGCACCGCGCTGGTGGTGATCAGCCACGACCTCGGGGTCATCGCCCAGACCTGCCGCCGGCTGCTGGTGATGCGGCACGGCCGGGTGGTGGAGTCCGGGGAGACGTCCGACGTCCTGGGCGCACCGCAACACCCGTACACCAAGCAGCTGCTGGCCGCCGTCCCGAGGCTCGACGCGCCCTCCGGGGCCGCCGCCAACAGCACCCCCGGCGCCGAGCCGCTCCTCGCCGTCAGCGGCCTGCGCAAGACGTACGGCTCCCGCAGGCGCGCCGTCACCGCCCTGGACGGCGTGGACCTGGTGCTGCACCCCGGCGAGACCCTCGGCCTGGTCGGCGAGTCCGGCTCCGGCAAGTCCACGCTGGCCCGCGCCCTGGTCCAGGTGCACGCGCCGAGCGGGGGCGAGATCCGGTTCCGGGGCCAGGAGTTCGGGCGCGGCGGCGAGCGGGCCGCCAGGCGTGAACTCCAGATGGTGTTCCAGGACCCGTACGCGTCGCTCAACCCGCGGATGACCGCCGGGCAGATCGTCGCCGAACCGCTGATCGCCCACAGCTACGGCGACCGGGCCGCGCGCGAGAAGCGGGTGACCGAACTGCTGGAGCAGGTCGGCCTCGACCCGGCCACCGCCGACCGCCACCCGCGCGCCTTCTCCGGAGGGCAGCGTCAACGCATCGGCATCGCGCGGGCGTTGGCCCCCGAACCCAGCGTGCTGATCTGCGACGAACCGGTCTCCGCGCTGGACGTCTCGGTCCAGGCCCAGGTGATCGAGCTGCTCGCCCGGCTCCAGCGCGAACTCGGCCTCGCCATCCTCTTCATCGCCCACGACCTCGCCGTGGTCCGCCAGGTGAGCCACCGGATCGCCGTGATGCACCGGGGCCGGATCGTCGAGACCGGACCGGCCGACCGCGTCGTCACCGCGCCGCAGCACCCCTACACCACCGAACTCCTCTCCGCCGTACCGCAGCTGGCGGCGCCGGCCCCCCTCACCGCCCGGAGCACCGCATGAGCAGCACGTCCGACCACCGACCCGCGGACACCACAGACACGACGGACACCGCGGACGCCACGGGCCCCGACGCCGCCGACCCCCACCACCGGGACCCGTACGCGGGCTTCCCCGGCACCGTCGGCCGCACCTTCCGCGAGTCCACCGCCGCCTGGCCCGACCGGGTCCGCCCCCGCGAGGGCGCGCCCAACATCGTCGTCGTCCTCGTCGACGACATGGGCTACAGCGACATCGGCCCGTTCGGCGCCGAGATCCCCACCCCCACCCTGGACGCCCTGGCCGAGAGCGGCGTCAAGCTGGCCAACTACCACACCATGCCGCTCTGCTCGCCCGCCCGCGCCGCCCTGCTCACGGGCCTCAACCCGCACCGGGTCGGCTACTCCTTCGTCGCCAACGCCGACCCCGGCTTCCCCGGCTACGGCATGGAGGTGGCCGGCGACATCCCCACCCTCGCCGAACTGCTGCACGACGCCGGCTACGCCACCTACGCCGTCGGCAAGTGGCACCTCACCCGGGACTCCGCCTCCAACGCCGCCGACAACCGCGCCAACTGGCCGCTTCAGAAGGGCTTCGACCAGTACTACGGCGTCCTCGAAGGGCTCACCAGCCTCTTCCACCCGCACCAACTCGTCCGCGACAACAGCCCGTTGGACATCGACGAGCTGCCGGAAGGCTACTACTACACCGACGACATCACCGACCGGGCCATCTCCATGGTCACCTCGCTGCGCGCCCACGACGCCGACAAGCCGTTCTTCCTCTACCTCGCCCACAACGCCGTGCACGGCCCGCTCCAGGCCAAGCCCGAGGACCTCGCCCGGCACCGGGGCCGCTACGACGAGGGCTGGGACGAGCTGCGCACCGCCCGGTTCGCCCGCCAGCTCGCCGCCGGCCACTTCCCGCCCGGCACCGAACTGCCCGACCGCAACTCCGAGGCCGGGTACGAGGTCGGCCCGTGGAACGAACTCACCGAGGTCCAGCAGACGTTGTACGCCCGCTACATGGAGGTGTACGCGGCGATGGTCGACAACGTCGACCAGAACCTCGGGCGACTCCTCGGCACCCTGGCCGAACTCGGCGAACTCGACAACACCATCGTGGTGTTCACCTCCGACAACGGCGGCACCGGCGAGGGCGGCGCCGAGGGCACCCGCAGCTACTTCAGCCGCTTCGTCCACCACCCGAACCTGCCGGCGGACTGGAACCCCGACGTCCGGCGCGAGATCGACCTGATCGGCGGCCCGCAGTCGCTGGTCCACTACCCGCGCGGCTGGGGCATGGCCTCCAACACGCCGTTCCGCCTCTACAAGGGCCAGACCCACGCGGGCGGCGTCCGCGTCCCGTTCGTCCTCTCCTGGCCCGCCGGCCTGCCCCGCGCCGACGGCGACAGCGGCGTCCGACCGCAGTACCAGTACGTCACCGACATCCTCCCCACCCTGCTCGAACTCGCCGGCGTGGAACGCCCGTCGGACCGCACCGGCCGTCCCGTCCAGTCCCTCGACGGCATCAGCTTCGCCCCCGTCCTGCGGGAGGCGGCCGCCGACTCCACCCACCACGAGCAGTACTGCGAGATGACCGGCAACCGCAGCTACTACCGCGACGGCTGGAAGCTCGTCACCCTGCACCGCCCCGGCACCCCCTACGACGACGGCGAGTGGGCGCTCCACGACCTGCGCACCGACCCGACCGAGATCCACGACGTCGCCGACCGCCACCCGGACGTGGTCAAGGAACTCGCCGCCGCCTGGGAGACCGCCGCCCGGCGCAACGGCGTCTTCCCGCTCGCCGACGGCAGCGGCGCCCTCGCCCTGCGGCACCCCGACGACGCCCGCCTCCGCCGCCCGGTCCGACTGCTCGCCGGCACCCCCGAACTGGAGCGCTACCGCTCCTCCCGGCTGATCTCCTTCCGCTCCTTCGCGATCGAGGTCGAGCTGGACCGCCACGGCCCCGACGACCAGGGCGTGCTCGTCTCCCACGGCGACCAGGGCGGCGGCTACAGCCTCTACGTCGAGGACGGCCGGCTGCGCCTCGCCTACAACCAGTACGGCGACCTCACCGAGGCCGACGCCGGCCCGCTCGCCCCCGGCGCCCGGCTGGTCACCGTCGAGGCCACCGCCGTCGCCGACCTCAGGTGGGAGTTCCGCGTCCTCGTCGACGGGGTGGAGACCGGCCGGCTCGGCCCGGTCCACCAGCTCATCGGCATGGCCCCGTTCCAGGGCATCAGCGTCGGCGTCGACCGCAAGTCCCCCGTCTCCTGGCCGCTGTACGAGCGCCACCGCTCGTTCCGGTACAGCGGGGGCCTGCGCGCCGTCACCTACCTGCCCGGCGAGCCCGCCCCGTACGACCCGGAGACCGTCGCCGGGGCACTGCGGGAGGCGGCCGCCGCCTTCGAGTAGCCCCGCGTTACCCTCGTCCGGCCAGCAACTTCTTGAGGGGGACCAGTGATCGGCGAACTCCTGCCCGCGTCCGTCGTCGTCGAGACGGCCTACGACGACCCGGCCGAGGCCCGGCTCGAACCGGCCGAGGCCGAGGTCGTCGCCCGCGCCGTCGACTCCCGCCGCCGCGAGTTCACCACCGTCCGTCACTGCGCCCGCCTGGCCCTCGGCCGGCTCGGCGTCCCGTACCGCCCGCTGGTCCCCGGCCTGCGCGGCGCGCCGAGCTGGCCCGACGGCGTCATCGGCTCCCTCACCCACTGCGCCGGCTTCCGCGCCGCCGCGGTGGCCAGGGCCGGTGACGTCGTCTCCGTCGGCATCGACGCCGAACCCGCCCTGCCGCTGCCCGAGGGCGTCCTCGACGCCATCGCCCTGCCCGCCGAGCAGCGCCGCAACACGGCCCTCACCGCCGCCCACCCCGACGTCCCCTGGGACCGCATCCTGTTCAGCGCCAAGGAGTCGGTCTACAAGACCTGGTTCCCCCTCACCCACCGCTTCCTCGACTTCTCCGAGGCCGAGCTCACCCTCCGCCCCGACGGCACCTTCGACGCCACCCTCCTCGTCCCCTCCCCGCTCCCCACCCTCGCGGGCCGCTGGCGCGTCGACCGGGGCCTCCTCGCCACCGCCATCACCGTCCTGCCGGAGGCGTAGGCGGGGCCCCGCCCCGGCGCCTCTGGCAGGATGGCGCGGACCGTCCCGTCCCGAACAGAGGTACCCGTGAGCAGCGAGTGGACCGTCCATGGCAGCCGCACCGTCTACTCCAGCCCCTGGGTGGAACTCGACCTGGTGGACGTCGAGCCGGAGGGGATGCCCCGCTACGAGCACCACCTGGTGAAGTGGGCGCCGGTCGCGGCAGCCGTCGTCCTGAACGAGCGCGACGAGGTCCTGATGATCTGGCGCCACCGGTTCACCACGGACGCCTGGGGCTGGGAGGTCCCCTGCGGCATCGTCGAGCCCGGCGAGAGCCCCGAGGCCGCCGCCGTCCGGGAGGCCGAGGAGGAGACCGGGTGGCGGCCGGCCTCGGTGGAGCCCCTCGGCTACACCCATCCCGTCGGCGGGATGAGCAACGCCCGGCACCACGTCTTCCTCGCCCGCGGCGCCGTCCGCACCGGGCCGCCCGTCGACACCCACGAGGCGGACCGGATCGAGTGGATCCCGCTCGACCGCGTCCAGGGGATGATCGACCGTCGCGAGATCGTCGCCGGCGTCGCCCTCGTCGGCCTCCTCCAACTCCTCGCCCGCCCCACCCCCCGCTGACCCCGGGCCGGCCGGCTCCGGCCGGCTCCGGCCGACTCCGCCGGAGCAACCCGGCGCACCCGGGCCGCCGAGCGAACCGGGGCCCGGGTGGGGCCTCGGGCTCATGCTCCCGGGACACGGACGGGACGACTGTGGAGGTAGTCGCCCGCACCCCCAGGGCGGGCCCGTCCGATGTCGAGGCGTTACGATGAGTACACAGCCAACTACCGACGCGCCCGCGGTCGCCGTCACCGTGCACCCTGCCCGACGGGGCGGCGGTGAGCTCGGCAAACCGCTGGCCCACGGGATCCTGACCAGCGCGGAGACCGTGCTGGTGCCGGATCCTCCCGAGACACTCGCCAGTCCCTGGAAGAGATACCTCGTGCGAATATCCCGGTCACCCGGAGACGGGAAGGACTCCCAGGTCGTGCTGTCCGGCGGGCTGAGCCTGTCCGCGGTCAACGGGGACGGGATCACCGCGGCGGCGGCCGTGCTCACCCTGGTCAGCCCTTCGCGGTTCGGCGTCCACGCCGAACGGGTCTCGCCGGCCCGCCTCGCCGAGAGCCTCGTCCGCCACCACGGCGACCAGTGGGCGGTCTACGCCGAGCTCGGCTTCGGCGTGGTGCGCCCGGAGGGACTCGCCCCGCCGGAGAAGTGGTGGCTCGACGCCCTCACCGCCGACGGCGGCGTCTCCTCCGGCGCCGAGGAGTACGAGGAGAGGACATGCTGCAGCAGCCGCACGTGCTCACCCTGCACCTGACCGGACCGTGGGCACGATGACCACGCCGCAGGACCGGACGGGGGACGTCCGGGGCGTGCGCTCCGTCCGGCTGCAGGACGCCGCGCTGGCGCTCGTCGCCCTGTTCCCGGAACTGTTCTACTTCGGCACCCTGATCGTCCCCTCCACGACGTGGGAGCAGCGGCTGTGGATGCTGCTGCTCGCCGCCGCCGAGGGGGCGGCGCTGGTCCTGCGCCGCCGCCGCCCGGTGGTCACGTTCGGCGCCGTGTGGGTGATCGCCACCGGCGCCAACCTGCTCTCGATCGCCCACGTCTTCGACTACACGCCGTGCTTCGGCCTGCTGATCGCCCTCTACACCGTCTCCGAGCAGTGCCGGCGGTCCGTCGCCCTGCCCGCGCTCGCCCTCGCCTTCGTGCCGCTCTCGCTGGCGATCTACTCCACCGTGGCCTTCTACGGCGGATCGTCCACGCTCCCGGTGCTGGTCGCGAACATCGCCTTCTACCTGCCGATCACCCTCGCGGTCTGGTGGCTCGCCCGGTGGAGCCGGGCGGCGAGGAGGGCTGCGGAGCGTCAA
The DNA here is from genome assembly GCF_042726075.1 of Kitasatospora sp. NPDC127035. Taxonomy (NCBI): domain Bacteria; kingdom Bacillati; phylum Actinomycetota; class Actinomycetes; order Kitasatosporales; family Streptomycetaceae; genus Kitasatospora; species Kitasatospora sp. NPDC127035. The sequence goes on from NZ_JBHXDN010000023.1 coordinate 62,813, forward strand.
CAGCAGGAGGTCGCCGAGGCCCGCCGGCGGGTCACCCAGGAACGGGTGCGGATCGCCCGGGAGCTGCACGACATCGTCGCCAACGCCGTCGCGGTGATGGTGATGCGGGCCGAGACGGCCCGGGTCACGGCGTTCGAGGACCCGGCGCGCGGTGAGGCCTTCGAGCACATCGAGGACCTCGGGAGGTCCACGATGGCCGAGCTCCGGCACATGCTGCGGCTGCTCCGCACCTCGGAGACCCCGGCCGAGGAGGGCAACACCCACGGCCTGGGGGACCTGGACCGGCTCCTGGCGGACATCCGCAGGGCCGGCGTCCAGATCTCCCTGGAGACGCGGGGTACGCCGCTGCGGATCGACGACAGCGTCGGCCAGACCGCCTACCGCCTCGTCCAGGAGGCGGCCACCAACATCACCAAGCACGCCGGACCGGGCACCCGGGCGGTCGTGCGGATCACCTGGGACGAGTCGCTGATCATCGAGGTCGTCGACGACGGCGCCGGGCGGCCCCCGGGCGCGCAGCGGGAGCTGTCGACCGGGCACGGGCTGCTCGGGCTGCGCGAGCGGGTCGCCCTCTTCGGCGGCCTGCTGAGTGCGGCCCCGTACGGTCCGGGCTTCCGGGTGGCCGCGGCCCTCCCGGTCTCCACCGCCCGCGCCACCGGGGCGGCGGCCGTCGGCGAGAGCCGACCGGCCTGAGCACGCCGGATCTCGACACCCCGAGCGCGAAACCTCACGCACCGGACGACAGCAGCGCCCCGGTGGAGGCGCGCGCCCGGCCCTTCCTCACACGCGTACGAGCGGTTCGAACCGCCGACATCCGCCGTGTCAGAGCAGCGCTCGGTGGAATCAGTGGAAGGCGTCGGAGAGGCGGGTGAAGGTCCGGCCAGTGGCGAGGAGGGTGGGGAGGGCGGTGGCGAGGCCGCGGGCGGTGCCGGCGGCGGGGTGGTTCATGTGGGCGATGACGATGGCGCCGGGCGGGGCGTCGAGGAGTTCGCGGTGGACCTGGGTGGCGGTGAGGGTGGCTCCGCCGTCCGCGTTGGTGGTGAAGCCCGCGACGGGCTGGGCGAGGTCGGCGGCGATGCGGGTGGCGACGTCGTCGTAGTGGGCGGTGCCCGCGCGGAAGTAGCGGGGTGGCCGGCCGAGCAGCGCGGTGAGCTTTTCGAGGTTCCCGGAGATCTCGTCGTAGACCTCGCCCGCGTCGCCGGTGCCGAGGATGCCGTAGGCGGAGCGGCCGGTGACGGACAGGGGGCGGTGGGCGGTGCCGTGGTTGGCGATCTCGAAGAGGGGGTCGGCGGCGAGGTCCTCGAAGGTCGCCGGGTTGGCGTCGATCCAGCGGGCGTTGAGGAAGAGGGTGGCGGGAACGTCGTGGGTGCGGAGGGTCTCGATCAGCCCGGCGTCGTAGCCGGAGCCGCCGGGTCCGCCGCAGGCATCGAAGGTGAGGGCGATGGCGCGCTCGCCGTCGGGGAGCGCGCTCAGGACGCCGGGGACGTCGAGGCCCCAGTCGGTGGGGGCGGCCTCGGCGTAGCGGGTGGTGACGGTGGTGCGGGTGGGGAGCGGGACGGGGATGGCTGCCGGGGCGGAGGTGGGAGCGGGCGTGGGGGCGACCGTGGGCGTCTCTGCGGGCGCGGATGCGGGCGAGGGCGCGGGCGTGGGGGTGGGTGAGGCGGTCGGTGGAGGGGTGGGAGGGCCGGGCGGGGTCGGCGGACGCGCGGTGGAGGGCCGGCACGCGGCCAGCGCGCTGCCGGCCGCGACCGCCAGGAGGGTCCGCCGGCTGAGTGACATGGGGAGCCTCCCGGGCTGTCTGATGTTCAGATGATCCACGTCCCATGAAGAGACTGATCGTCAGTCCGCGCAACCCGGGCGACCTTCACGGGGCTGCCGCGTGAACGTGAGGTCCGGCTCACCCGTGGTTCACCGGGGCGGGCGGGAGCGCGGGTAGGAGGCGGAAAACGTCCCGGGCGAGTCGGAGGATCTGATGGCGGACGATGTGCACGGCGAGAAGGGGTTACTGGGCCGGCGCGGGCTGCTCGCGGCCGGGGCGGCCGGCGCGGCCGGGGCACTCGGTGCGGCGGGTGCCGGCGCCGCCCGCGCGGAGGAGGGAACGCCCGGAGCTGCGGACCGGACGATCACGCTCACCGGACGGCTGCCGACCGGAGCCCCCGACTTCGTCTACCTGCCGTTCGACGTGCCGGCGGGGGTCCGGGAGGTCGCCGTCACCTACCGGTACGACAAGCCGACCGTTCCAGCCGGCACTCCGGGGAACTCCTGCGACATCGGGCTCTTCGACGAGCGCGGCACGGACCTCGGCGGGCGCGGCTTCCGCGGCTGGTCGGGCGGGTTCCGGACGGAGTTCTCGGTGAGCCGCGAGCAGGCGACCCCCGGCTACCTGCCGGGACCGGTCCGGCCCGGGCGCTGGCACGTCGTGCTCGGCCCGTACCAGGTGGCACCCCAGGGGCTGGAGTACCGGGTCGACGTGACCCTCCGCTCCGGGGCGCCGGGGGGCGTCTTCACCCCCTCGTACCCGCCGGAGCGGGCGCGGGGGCGCGGGCGCGCCTGGTACCGGGGCGACTGCCACCTGCACACCGTGCACTCCGACGGACGGCGGCTGCCCGCCGAGGTGGCGGCCGGTGCCCGGGCCGCCGGGCTGGACTTCCTCGTCTCCACCGACCACAACACCACCTCCGCCCACGGTGTCTGGGGTCCGCTCGCCGGGCCGGACCTGCTGATCATGCTCGGCGAGGAGGTCACCACCAGGAACGGCCACTGGCTGGCCCTGGGTCTGCAACCGGGCCAGTTCGTCGACTGGCGGTACCGCTCCCGCGACGAGGCGTTCCCCCGCTTCGCCCGGCAGGTGCGGCGGCAGGGCGGCCTCGTGGTGCCGGCGCACCCGTTCTGCCCGTACGTCGCCTGCCAGTGGAAGTTCGGGTACGAGGACGCCGACGCCGTCGAGGTGTGGAACGGCCCGTGGACGTACGACGACGAGTCGGCGGTGGACGGCTGGGACGCCCGGCTGGCGGTGGCGCTGCGGCAGGGCCGGTCCTGGCTTCCCGCGGTCGGCAACAGCGACGCGCACAGCGCGCCGCAGGTGATCGGCTCGCCCCACACGGTCGTCCTGGCCGAGGACCTGACCCGGGACGACGTCCTCGACGGGATCCGGTCCGGGCGCAGCTGGCTGGCCGAATCGGCAACCGTCCAGTTGGAGTTCACCGCCACGGGGAACGGCCGGCAGGCGGGCATCGGCGAGGAGCTGACCGTCCCGGCGGACGCGCCGGTGGACGTCCGGCTCGCGGTCGCGGGAGTGCCGAACGGCACGGTGCGGTTCCTGACCGACGAGGGCCAGCTGCACCAGGAGTCGTTGCCGGCCGACGGCGCGGGCACGGTGGTCTGGCGGACGACGGCCTCGCTGGCGGCGTTCGTCCGGGCGGAGGTCCGGCGCCCCAGGGCCGACGGGACCCCGGGGAAGGGCAATTCCATGGGGCCGGACCTGCCGTGGGGCCCGATGGCGGCGCTGACCAACCCGATCGTCCTTCAGGTGGCGGAGTAGCGCGAAGGGCCCCGGAGGCGAGGTCCGGAAGGGCAGGCGTGAGGAGCGCGGGGAGGACCGGCGGGAGGTATCGGGAGGGGGAGGACTCGGGGCCGCGCGGTGGACTAGGTTGATCTCCGACAGCAGTCACTCGTGGGGACGAGGCGGTCGGCTGTCCGCTTTGCCGGGTTCGGCCCGCCTGTGTTCCGCGTCGGGCCGGCCCGCGCGCTCCGGCCGTCCCGCCCCGGCTCCCCGTCCTTCCCCGCCCGTGAAGGGATCAGCAGCTGTGAACCGTACGACCGTAGGTGGGCCCGAGCTCGGAGGCGGACGGGGAGCGGGCAGCGTGGTCGTCCTCTCCGACCCGGCCGCCGGGGCCGGGATCGGTGCGGTCGCCCCGCTGGTCGCGGACGCGCTGTACCCGAGCGTCCACCTGCGCGCGGAGGACTTCCAGCGGGCGGTCCGGCAGGGGTACGTCGCGCCGCACCTGCCGGAGGCCCGGCGGCAGAACGTGACCGCACTCGCGGCGGCCGCGCAGGCCGCCTTCGCCTTCGCCTCGGGCGGCTACCAGGTGGTGGTGGAGGGCTCGGTCGCGCCGACGGCGCTGGACTCCTTCCGCCGGGAGAGCCGGGCGACGGGGGCGGCGCTGCACTACGTGGTGCTGAACGGGGGCGCGAGCGCGCACCGGAGCGAGGGTGGCAGGGGGACGGCGGAGGAGACGGCCGGAGCCGTGCTGGCCGGCCTGCGGCGGGGGGCCTACCTCCTCGGGTGGTGACCCCCCGGGGTCCCCGGGGTCCCCGCGGGGCGGTGGCCGCCCGGCGTCGGTCGGCGACCAGAACGGCCGCCGGCCCCGTCCGGCGCTCCCGGGACGACGGGAGCGCCGGACGGGGCCGGTGCGGTGTGGCGTCAGGCGGCCGAGGGCGGGGTCGGGCCGCCGGCCGGAGTGCCCTCGGGATCGCGGCGACGGGTTCCGACCAGACCGATGGCGCCGCCGAGGAACAGCAGCGCCCCCGAAGTGGTGAGCAGGGTGTCGGTGACGCCGCTCGCGCCGGTGGCGGCGAGCGAGCCGCCCGGGGCGGGGGCCGGAGCGGGTGCGGCCACGGCCACCGGGCCCGGGGTGTCGGCGCCGGCACCGGGCACCGGGGCGGCGACGGTGGTGGCCGGCGGGACCGCCGGGGGGACGGCCGAGCCGGGTAGCGGGGCCGCGGACGTCGGGCTCGCGGACGTCGGACTCGCGCTCGGCGTGCCGGACGGGGACCCGCCGGACGTGGGCGTCGAGGTCGCCGTGGGCGTCGGCGTCGGCGTCGGCGTCACGGTGGCGGTCGGGGTCGGGCAGACCGACCGTCCGGCGGCCGGTGAATTCGACGCCGAACCGGACGCCGAACCGGACGGGACGGCCAGCGGCGGGATCGACGGCAGGGGGATGCGGCAGGGGCCGCCCACGTCCCCGGGTACCGAGTCCGTGTGGTACCCGGCGACCACGCGCGTGAAGTCGTACGCCGACTGCTTCACACCGCTGCAGGTCGGACCGGCGGGGGCGTCGGCCGGGCAGGGCCGGTCACGGTTGACCGCCCAGAGGCCGAGGCGGGCCAGGTGGTGGGTGGCGGCGAACTCCCGGACGGTGCGGAGGCCGGCCACCGTGAGCTGCTCCCCCTGCTGGTCGGTGCGGCCGTTCATCGCGACCAGGCCGACGTGTCGCCAGGCCTGGTCGTCCGCCCACCCGTACGCGGTGGCGACGGCGCGCTGGAGGCCGGTGACGGACTGCCGGACCACGGCGGGCAGGTCACTCTCCCGACCGGCGAAGTCGAACGGCAGCGCGGTCCAGCCGTCCACCACCAGACCGGACTTGGCGGCGAGCGCGATCAGGTCGGCGCCGTCCGCGTCGGGGCCCTTCTGCTCGGTCTGGAAGGTGACGTAGACGAGCAGGCCGGGGTTCTTCGCCTTGAGCGTCCGCAGCGCCTCGACGATCCGCCGCCGCACCGCCGGGTCGGTCAGCTCGGTGGACTCCACGTCGATGTCGACCGCCTTGAGCGCGTAGGCGTCGACCACCTTCTGGTAGGCGGCGGCGAGTTCGGCGGCGGTGCCGCAGCGTTCGCCCAGCTTCGCGCCGTCCCAGCCGCCGAACGCGGCGAGCACCTCGCCGCCGGCGGCGCGGATGCGCTTGATCGCGGCCTCGTCGGAGCCGCCGGTGAGCGGTCGGGAGCCGTCCCAGCGCGGCTCGCAGCCGGAACCTCCGGCGAGCACGTAGGAGAGGGCGAACTGGCGCAGACCGGTGGCCTTCATGACCGCGACCGGGTCCGGCGCGTCGCCCCAACCGAGGTAGGCGTGGGCGGCGTTGAGGCCGACCGGGTCGGTGGCGGTGGCCGCGGCGGGCGCGTCGCGCGGCGCGAGGATCAGCGCGCTGCCGGCGGCGAGGGCCGTCGCGGCTAACGTGATCCGCCGGCGGCGGCTGAGCCGGTGTCTGGCCATCGGGACTCTCCTGGGCTCGGACGGGCACGGACGGCCGGAGCTCTCCATCGCCGGGAACGGCCCGGTCGGCGGGCCCGAGGACCGGCGGCCCGGTGTCCGCCCTCCCACAAGGGGGAACACCGGGCCGCCGCAGGGGCCCGACACCCGCCGGGGCGCGGGAGCCGGGAGTTCGGCCGCTCAGCAGTGACTACGGACGGTCCGTCACACCCGGTTCACCCGCCGGCGGACCGGTCGGGACGGGCGGGAGCAGACCTGACGGTCCCCCGGGCGGGGCAGCAGTCCCGCGCAAGGGACTGCTGCCCCGCCGGAGCGGTGGCTACCGGTGCCCGCACGGGGGGAACGAGCTCCGGTGGCGGTGCCGCCACTGTGATCAACGGGCGGCGGGGGCCGGACGGTTCACCGGCCTCCGCCCGACTTCTCCGCCGAACCGCCCGGAGGGGCCGCACGGAGGAACCGCACGGGTCCGGAGAGGACCGCAGAGGACCGCAGAGAACCGGCCGACGCCCACAGGCCGGGGCCGGTCCCACCCTGCGGGACGGGCCAACGGCGCGACGGGTCAGCCGGCCGTCGCCATGCCGTGTGCCTCCAGGATCGGCCGCAGGGCGCGGACGGCGTAGAAGTTGCGGGACTTGACCGTCCCGACCGGCACCCCCAGCACCACCGCCGCCTCGGCCATCGAGCGGCCCCTCATGTGCAGCTCGACGAGCACGTCCCGGTGGTGGGGCTGGAGCTCGGCCATGGCGACCGCGATGTCCCGGGCGGCGAGCACCTCGTCGTACGGGTCGTGGGCGCCGGCGTGCTCCTCGGGCGCCTCGTCGGCGACCTCCTGGGCCCGGGCGGCCTGCATCCGGTAGTGGTCGATGGCGATCCGGCGGGCCACGGTGAACAGCCAGGGGCGGCTGTGCTCGGGGCCTCGGTGGATGGCGGCCGGGTTCTGCCAGGCGCGCAGCAGGGCCTCCTGCACGATGTCCTCGGCCTTGCCGCGGTCGCCGCTGGTGACGCGGAGCATCGCGCGCAGCAGGTAGCCGCCGTGCAGGCGGAAGAGCTCGGCCAGGGTGTCCTGGTCCAGGGTGGGCCGGGCGGCCGGCGGCACGGTCACCGGGGCGACGGACTTCCCGGCCCCGGCCGTCGGTTCGGCCGCCGGCACGGTGGTCGCGTCCGCCGTCGGCCCGCCGTCCGTCGCCCCCTCGGGCGCGGGCAGGTCAGGGCTGCGCCGGGCGGGCTCCGACCCTCTCCGCTCGCCCCCCAGGGTGCTCTCCGGGCTCGGCGACCCGGAGTCCTGGATGGTCGTTCCGTCGTGGGCGGTAGCGTCGATGGCCACGGCTTTTGGGTCCCTTACCACATTCGTCGGTGCATCGGCCGATCGCTCGACCGCTGACTCGGTGCGCCGGGTGTACCGCTCCCTTCGGACCGCTCCCCCCGGCGGTGCCACGCTCGCAGCCGTCGCCAACGACGGGCCAACGTCACGCCAATGCCACCGGCACCGGGCCGTTGGCCCGGCGTTGGCGGCCGTCGGCGATCACCCCGCGCGCCAGCCCCGTCGGCGCCCCGCACGCACCGCGGCGGCGGCCAGGCCGACCAGCGCGGCCCCGCCGAGGATCGCGCCGGCCAGCGCCGAAGCCCGCCGGACGGCCGAGCGGTCGGCGGGCGGAGGGACGACGACCGGGTCCGTCGGTGAGAGCGGAGCGTGTGCGGCGGCCGGTGCGACGGTGACGGCCGTCACCGGGTCCACCACCCCCCAGCCGACGACCGGATCGGGCACCGCGGAGCCGGGCCGGTAGGCGGTCTCCCGCAGCCGGTCGGCGAGCTGCTCGACGGTCAGCTCGGGCGACCGGCCGAGCACCAGCGCCGCCGCCCCGGCGACCAGGGCCGCGGCGTAGCTCGGACCCGAGGCGGTGAAGTGGCCCCCGCCCGGGCCGGCGGCCTGCACGGCCTCGCCCGGCGCCGCCAGGTCCACCCGCGAGGCCCGCCCGGCGGGAGCTCCGGCGGCCCCGGACGCGGCGGCACCGCCACCGGAGGCCCCTCCGCCCGCGGCTCCGACGGGCACGGATCCGTCAGGGGCGAGGCCCGTCACCGCGAGCACGCCGGGGTAGCCGGCCGGGTACACCGGCGCGGCGGCCGTCTGCCCGTCCGGCCCGGCGGGCGCGACCAGCAGCACGCCCTTGGCGGCGGCGTAACCGACCGCCTCGGCCAGCGCCGGCGCGGGTTCCGCCACCGGCGCCGCGACGACGGCGATCCGGGCGCCGCCGTCGACCGCCGCGCGGATGCCCTTGGCGAGCAGGTCGGACGTGGTGCTGCCGGCGTCGTCGGTGGCGGCCACGGCCAGCACGGTCGCCCCGGGGGCGAGTCCGGACGGTCCGCCGTCGGGCATCCGGCGGCCGGCGACCAGGCCCGCGAGGAACGTGCCGTGGCCGACGCAGTCCTGGCCCGAGTCGCCCGACCCGTACTGCCGGGGGCCGAGCTTCAGACGCCCGGCCAGTGCACCGGACGCCGACCCCGCCGAGGCGTCCACCCCCGAGCCGATCACGGCCACCGTCACGCCGGCGCCCCGGCTGAGCGGCCACACGGCGTCGGACCGCAGGTACGCCTGGGCCCACCCGGGCCGGTCCAGGGTCCGGGCGGAGGGCTTGCGGCAGCCGTTCTGCTTGACGTCGGGCAGCGTCTGCGCCACCCCGGGCAGCTCCGCCGCGCCCGGCGACGCCCCGGGGGCCGCGGGCGCCGACGCCGCGCCCGGTGCGACGGGCACGCCGGGTGTGACGGGGACCGCGGGAGCGGCGGGCACGGCGGCAGTCGGCCCCGCCCCGGGCGCCGCCGGCAGGACGGCCGGCACGGCAGCCACCGCCGCAGGCCCGGCCGCCACCGACGGGGCGACCGCGGCGAGCAGGGTGAGACCGCACACCGCGACGGTCGCCCGCCCGGCCCGGGTGGCCCGTCCGCTCACACCGCGCTGCCGAGGCGGTCCGCCGCGATGTCGCCGGGCAGCAGCAGGCTGAGCTCGGAGAGGTCGGCGACGTCCAGTCGGCTGAGCCGGCCCGCCTGGCGGGTGATCATGCCCTCCAGGGTCTGCCGGGCGAAGCGACCGTTGCCGAAGGTCCGGTCGCGCGGCACCGAGGCGAACAGTCGCCCGAGCGCCTCCAGCGTCTCCGGCGCGCAGCTGTACCCGGCCGACTCGGCATGGTTCGTCACGATGGTGACCAGCTCGTCGTCCGTGTAGTGGCCGAAGTCGATCTGGCGCGAGAACCGGGACGCCAGGCCGGGGTTGGAGGAGAGGAAGTGCCGCATCTCGTCGTCGTAGCCGGCCACGATCACCACCACCTCGTCCCGGTGGTCCTCCATGAGCTTCATCAGGGTGTCCACCGCCTCCTGCCCGAAGTCGCCGCCGCCCCCGTGCCGGGGCGTCAGGGTGTACGCCTCGTCGACGAAGAGGACTCCGCCGCGCGCCCGCTCGAAGGCCTCCTTGGTGAGCTGCGCGGTGTGGCCGACGTAGCGGCCGACCAGGTCGGCGCGTGCGGTCTCGATCAGCTGCCCCTTGGGCAGCACGCCGAGTTCGGCCAGCAGCCGCCCGTAGAGGCGGGCGACGGTGGTCTTGCCGGTGCCGGGCGGCCCGGCGAAGACCAGGTGGTGGCTGATGGTCGCGGTCGGCAGCCCGGCCTCCTCCCGGCGGCGGGCCTGACGGAGCAGGTTGACCAGGTCCTCGACCTGCTCCTTGGCCGCCGGCAGCCCGACCAGGGCGGCCAGTTCGGCGAGCGGCTCGGTGCCGTCGGCCGCCGACACGGGGGCCGCGAGCTCGACGCCGACGTCCTCGGGGACGAGCAGCGCGAGGTCCTCGTCGCTGATCTCGGGCTGGGCGGCGAGACGGGTGGCCTGCCGGTCGACCATCTCCTCGAAGACCTTGCGGGCCGCCCGCCCGTTGCCGAAGTCCGCGCCGCGCGGCATCTGTTCGAAGAGGAGCGCCAGGGCCTCGACGCTGCCGTCGGCGAGCTCGTAGCCGTGGGCCCCGGCGGCCTTCTCCACGATGGTGACCAGCTCGTCCACCTCGTAGTTGGCGAACTCGACGGTCCGGCTGAACCGGGAGGCGAGGCCGGGGTTGCTGGCCATGAAGTCGGTCATCTCGGCCGAGTAGCCGGCCACGATGACCACGATGTCGTCGCGGTGGTCCTCCATCAGCTTGACCAGGGCGTCGATCGCCTCCCGGCCGAAGTCCGGCCCACTGCCGCCGGAGCCCGCCGAGAGCGTGTACGCCTCGTCGATGAAGAGCACCCCGCCGAGCGCCGACTGGAACACCTCGGTGGTCTTGAGCGCCGTGCCGCCGATGATCGACGCGACCAGGTCGGCCCGGGCCACCTCGGTCAGGTGCCCGCTGCGCAGCACGCCCAGCTCGGCGAGGATGGCGCCGTAGAGCCGGGCGACGGTCGTCTTGCCGGTGCCGGGCGGGCCCGCGAAGACCAGGTGGCGGCTCATCGGGAGGCTCGGCATGCCGGCCAGCTCCCGGCGCCGGGCCAGCTTGTTGAGGTTGACCAGGGTGGCCACCTGCTCCTTGACGCCCGCCAGGCCGACCAGTGACTCCAGCACCTCCAGCGGACCGGGCGCGACGACCGGACCCGCCTCACCGGCGGGCCGGCCCCCCGCCTCGGCCGCGGACGCCCCGCCGGGGTCGGCGCTCTCCGCGCCGGTGGCGGGCCGGGCGGTGGCCGCGGTCGCGGTGCCGTGCGCGTCGGGCAGGCCGTTCTCCTCGCTGGCCAGCTGTTCGACGGCGAGCCGCTCGCTCGGCGCGGTCTGCCGCAGGCCGGAGCCCCGGTTGCGGGCCAGCGTGCAGCCGGTCAGCCGGACCGCCTCGGCGGAGTCGAGGCGCACTCCGTCGCCGATGTTCTCCACCGCGTCGACCTGGGTCAGCACGGCTCGCGCCCCGGCCCCGATCCGCACGCCGTGCCGGCGGTTGCCGTGGGTGCGGACCCGGGTGCAGGTCAGCTCGCCACCGTCCTCGACCGCGAGGCCGTCGTCCCCGGAAGCGGAGGTCTCGCAGTCCCGCAGCGCGGCCCGGCCGACCTTGCCGACCAGGACGCCCGCCCCCTTGGCCCCGCGCACCACCGCGTTGCCGACGAAGGTGTCGGCGCCGTCGGCGATCCGCAGCCCGGACCGGCCTGCGTCCACCACCTCGACGCCCTCCAGCCGGCCCCGGCCGTCCCGGACCACCTCGACGCCGTCGGCGCCCGCGCCGGTGACGGTCAGGTGGCGCAGCCTGGGGTTGGCGCCGTCGGTGATCGACACACCGGCGCCGGTGGCGTCCCGGACCTCCAGTCGGTCGATGTCCGCGGTGCTGCCCCCGGTCAGTTCGACGCCCACCGCGCCGCAGTCCTTGACGACGGTGCGGGTCAGGACCGGGCCGGCGGACTCGCCCACCCAGATGCCGGTGCCCTCGGCGCCGTCCACCTCGCAGTCCTCGAAGACGCCGCGCGAACGGGCGGTGACGTGGATGCCGTGGCCCGCCGTGCGGGTGGCCCGGCAGCGGCGCAGCTCGGGATCGGTACCGCCGGCGAGCGCGATGCCGTGGCCGGAGGTGCCGGTCACCGTGCAGTCCTCCAGCAGGACGCGCGCCTCGGAGCTGATGTACACGCCGATGGTGGTGTCGTGGACGGTCGTGCGCAGCAGTCGCGTGGTGGAGCGCTCCTCCAGCGCGACGGCGGGCTTGTCGGTGACGGAGATCTCGCAGTCCTCCAGGGTGCCGCGGGCCTCGCCGTTCGCGCAGACGCCGTTGCCGCGCGCGTCACGCAGGACGCAGTTGCGCAGCAGCGGGTTGGCCCGTTCGCCGATCACCACGGCCGACGTCCCGAGGTGCTCGATGACGCAGTCCTCGATCACGCTGGTGCCGGTGGACGTCTCGACGATGCCGGCGCCGGCCGGGTTGGTGACCCGGCAGTCGCGCATCGCGAGCGAGCCCTGCTGGCGGGTGAGCACCGCGGTCCAGGAGCTGCCCACCACCTCGCAGTCGGACAGCGCCGCCTGCCCGCGCGGCACGTCGACCGCGGGCAGCTCCTCGTCCTGCCCCTGCACGATCAGGCCGGTGAGCTGGACGGCCTCGGCCACCACCTGGACGACGCACCCTCGCCGGGCGGTGATCCGGACGCTGCCGCGCGGCTCCTCGGCGGTGATGGTGACCATCTTGGTGATGACGAGGTTCTCCTCGTAGCGGCCGGGGCGCACGGAGATCACCGCCCCGTTGCGGGCCGCCGCGAGCGCGTCGCCGATCGTGCGGTACGGGCCGCCGCGCTGCTCCGGGCACACCGTCAGCACATGGCGCGACATGGCCTTCATCTCCTGGGGTTCTTCGCCGTATAGCGGTCGTCGTGGTGCGGTGGTGGTGCTGCGGTCGTCGTGGTGCGGTGGTGGTGCTGCGGTGGGTCGTGGGCGGTGGGTCGAGCTCCGGCGGGCAGGCGGGCGCGGTGCCCGGGGTGGCGGTGTCAGGCGGCCGTGCAGTCGGCACTCACGGCGGACGCGGCGATGTGCGCCTTGTCGTTCCAGTCGATGCCGCGCGAGTGCAGCTTCACGGCGATCTTCCCGCCGCTCACCGCGAACGTCCCCCCGGTGACCCAACTTCCCCGGTTGGTCCTCTGGTTGACCGGGAAGTCGCCGATCGTGCCGCCCGAGGCGTTCTGGACGGTGTAGTACGCGGGCGCGGCACCGACCGCCTTGACGTCCGAGTTGTTCGGCACGTAGACGGCGATCTTGCAACTGCCATTGGTCACCGGCGCCGTGGAGAACGTCCAGAGCACCCAGTTGTCGGTGTCGTCCTTGGCCTCCGCGCCGGACATCGGCATCGACACGTACTTGCCGTTGCAGCCCGAACCGGTGTACCCGCCGGCCGAGTTGTTCAGCCAGCCCTTGGTGTCCTGCTCGTACCAGCCGTGCTGGGCGTAGGTGGCGGAGGAGGTCGAGCACCCGGTGCCGCCCACGGCCTTGTAGGTCGCCTTCGCCGCGGCGGGCGGCTGGGCCGGGACCGGGGGCACGGGCTGCTGGGTCGCGGGCGGCGGCGCGGGCTGCTGGGCCACGGGCGGCTGCCCGGCCGCCGGTGGCGCGGGCTGCTGCGCGGCGGGCGGCTGCCCGGCGGCGGGGGGCGCGGGCTGCTGCCCCGCGGGCGGCTGGCCCTGGGCGGGCTGCGAGCCCGAACCGCCACCGCTCCCCTGCTGCTGCGTCCCACCGCCTCCCGGCGCCTTGGCCACCGGGGCGGAACCGTTGGAGGGCCGGGTGTTCTGCGGGTTCGGGGCCGCGCCGGGGACGGCGGCGGTCACCGGCTGGCCGGCCGGCACGCCGTCGATGACGGGCGTCTCGGGGGTGCCCGGGATCGGTCCCTGGACGGGCGCCGCCTCGGTGGGCGCCGCGGTCGGGTCGCCGGTGACGGGCGGGTCGACGGGTGCGGGCGGCACCGGGGCGTCGTCGATCTGCGGACCGTCGACGAGCTGGAGGTCGGGCTGGTTCACCCCGAGGTCGTCGCCCCGCCCGCCGTGGCCGTCCCGGCGGTCGGCGCCGTCGGTGATCAGGAACGGCAGGCCCATCAGCACGACCCCCGCCGTGGCGGCGGCGACCAGTGCGGGCCGCTTGAACCTGGCGCGCCGCCCGGGAAGAGCGCCGTCGGGCGCGCCGCCCTCCGGCTCGGGAGCGACGGGCTCCAGCGCTCCCGGCTCCTCCGGGAAGCTGCCGGAGGAGCCGGGGTCCGGAGCGGGCACGGCCGCCGGCGTCGGCGACGCCTCCGGCGTGGGCGGCCCGTACTGCGGCACCGCGGGAGGCGCCGCCGCCGCCACGGCGGCAGCCCCGGCGGCAGCGGACGCGGCGCCCGCGCCCGCTCCGGAGGAGGGCGAGGGACCGGAGGAGGGCACCGGTCCCGCCGACGGGGCCGTGGTTGCCCCGTCGCCCTCCTCCTCCATCTCCCAGGCCACCGACGGCAGCTGTATGCCCGTCGTTCCGTTCCCGCCCGTGCTCGTCCCCACCGCAGCTCCTCGGCTCCGCATGCAGTCCCTGTCGGTGGGACCACCCGGCCGACAGGACCTCGGGTGCTCCCACTCCCTCTCTACGGCCGGGCACCGCCGGGCGGTTCACCCGCCGCCCCGCCGTTGTTGTACATCTGTGTCAGGGCGGTGAAGATGCTGTCCTCCAGGGTCTCCTGGGGAGCGGGTTCCTCGATCCGCGGCGGCCCGCCGGCCTCGTGCGGCGGCAACGGCGGCAACGGCAGCGACTCGACCACCGGGGGCGTCTCGTTCCCCAGCGGCACGTTCGAGCCCTGCTGGTAGAACCGGGGCGGCTGGACCTCCACCCACGAGTCCTCCGACTGCTCGCTCCGGGAATCCAGCAGGTCCGAATCGACCGACGCGTTGTCCGAGTCGTCCCCCAACCGCGCACCCGCGTGCTGGTAGAAGTCCTCCTCACCCTCGTACAACCGTGCCGTCCGCCACGAGGTGCCCGACGCGTCGCGCTCGTGCGGCAGGTCCGGCAGGTCCGAATCGACCGACGCGTTGTCCGAGTCGTCCCCCAACCGCGCGCCCTCGTGCTGGTAGAAGGTCGCGGCGTCGACCGGCCAGAGCGGGGCCGTCACCATCGAGTCGCCCGACTCCGTGCGCTCGTGCTGTGGCCCCTCCGACCGCTCGATCGGCGACGACGAACCCGACGTCAGCGAATCCGACGTCAGCGAGTCGTCCGACTCGTCGTGCCGCGAACTCGCCGTCGGCACGGTCGGACGCCGACGCGGGTCGTCCGGGGACGGCACCGGCCGCGGCACGAACGCACCGGCGTCCAGCAGCGGAACCTCCCGGTTCTCCGGCGACCGCTCCTCCTGCGGCCGGTTCTCCTGCGAGCGGCTCTCCTGCGGCCGGTTCTCCTGCGGCTGGCTCTCCTGCGGCCGGTTCTCCTGCGGCTGGCTCTCCGACAGGCCCGGCACGATCAGGCCGGCGTCCTGCTCCTCGTCCAGCGTGTCGCGCCGCACGGACGGCTCCTGCTCCTCGTCCGACTCGTCGTCCCGCCGTCGCGTCAGCGGTACGTTCGAGCCCTGGCCCGGACCCGACCCGTTCAACGACAGCGGACCGCCCGGGACCTCCCGCACGTCCTCCGTCTGCTCGTCCGCCCAATTGCCGACCTGGTCGTCGACCTGATCGTCCGCGTGGTCGTCGGCCCGGTTGTCGGCCTGCTCGTCCGCCCGGTTGTCCGCATGGCCATCGGCCTGGTCGTCCGCCCGGTTGCCGGCCTGATCGTCCGCGTGGTCGTCCGCCTGGTCGTCGACCTGATCGTCCGCCCGGTTGTCCGCGTGGCCATCGGCCTGATCGTCCGCGTGGTCTTCCGCCCCGTCCTCCTGCGAGGGACGCCGCACCTGCGGAACGTTCGGCAAGGATCCGCCCGACAGGGCGCCCGATGCCTCCTCCGACTGCCGGATCACCCCGTCCTCCGCGTCCGGCGTCTCCGGTCCGATCCGGAAGGAGCGGACGGCGCCCGCGGGTTCGCCCGGGGCTGCCGCTCGCGGCACCGGAGACTCCACAGTCCGGATGACCACGTCCACCTCGTACGTCAGTCCCCGGGACAGCGTGCGCAGCCGCCGCTCCAGCGCGTCGGCCTCCCGCTGGGCCCGATTGACCGGTCCGTCCAGGGTGACCTCGACCACCGGCGGCCTGGTGTCCCCCTCCGCCCTCGGAGCGTTCCCCCGGAGGGCGGCCTCCTGGAGGACGGTCGCCCGGAACCGGTCGAGCAGTCGGGACATGGACCTCGTGTCGGCGGCGTCGGCGGTCCACCGGACGTCCGGGACGGTCGGCTCGCGCAGACTCAGGTCCGGCTGCCGCTGCCCGCCCTGCTGCGGTTGCTGCGGCTGTTCCTGCCCCGCCCCCAGGACCTCCCAGTGGCCGTTCGCGGCTCCCGCCGCCAGATCGAGGTCCGCGCCGACGTGCTCGACGAGGTCCTGGAGGCGACGTCGATCCTGGACCGGCACCGGCCGGCCCGCCATCGCGTCGCGCAGGCGGTCGAAGGGAGCCCCGGCCTCCTCGTTCGCGGCGAGGTCGAGCAGCCGGTCGAGGCCGCGCAACCACCGCTCGCCCCTGGGGCCCTCGACGGTGAGCGACTCGGGGAGCAGCCTCCGGGCGATGTGGCCGACGCGCAGGATCCGCTCGTGGTCGGAGGGCGCGCCGACGTCGAGCCCCAGCGCACCCGCCACCGACTTCAGCGCGTCCGGCGGCGCGCCGTGCAGGCGGAGTTCGCCGCTCTGCGCCTCTTCGTGGAAGCGCAGGAAGCCGTTGTGCGGTACCGGTGTCGGCGTGGTGTCACCGGCGGGGATGTCGATCTCGATCGCCATGAGCTCCATGCGGGGCATGGTCAGCTCGCCCTTGTGGTAGATCACCTCCACCTCGGCGAAGCCCCGGTACCGCGCGGTCGGGGTGGAGATCTTGGCGTTGTTGACGATCTGGCCGCCCTCGACCGTCTCGACGTCGGTCCGGCGCTCGTAGGCGGTGTCGACGTAGATGCCGCCACGGAGGCTGGCGTGGCCCATCCCGAAGGTATCGGGGGTGACGACGCCCCCCGTGATGCGGTTGGCCACGCGGAACGCGCGCTGGGCCCGGACGCCGTCGGTGACCGACGACGTGTTGGTCGGGTTGGAGTCGGTCCTGGTGTCGGTCTTGACGAACTCCAGCTCCTTGATCTTCATCCGCACCTCCACCTGGACGTCGCCGGCCAGATCGGTCCGTCCCAGGAGGAGGGTGGAGTTGCCCGGGCCGTCCGTGAGGGTCGGTCGGACGGAGCCCGGGGGCGTGGGAGCGCCTTCCGGTGCGGGGTCCGAGGCGTCGTTCCGGGTGTCCCCCGCCGAGGCGTCCGGGGTGTGCGGGGTGACGAGGCGGCTGGCCAGCGCCACCGGGTCGATCATCCGCTCCACCATGCCCCGGACGCGGTCCCAGTTGTCCGATCCCAGGAACTCCTCGGCGCCGTCCGTCAGCTGCTTCCGCGCGTCCGGGGACATGCCGGCGTCGCGCACCACATCGGTGTCGACCAGCCCGTGCGTCCACACCCTGGGGGGAGGGATCTGGGCGGGCGGGGCCGGGGTGGCCTCGGCGACCGGCCGGTCGTCGTTCAGTCCTCTGCGCAGGGCGGCGCCGCGCGGCGCGGTCGCGGCCACGAAGTCCTTGGTCGGTTCGTTCGGCGGGTTGCCCGGCACGGTCTCCCGGGTCTCCGCGACGTCGATGACCACGTCCATGCCGACCTCGCGCCGGAAGTAGGCCCGCTTGGTGACCATGACGAACCGGCCCTCGGTGCTGACCAGGTCCTTCCACTCGACCGAGAAGTGCAGGTTGGCCTCGCCGGTGAAGACGTTGCCCACGGGCTTCACCTTGGTGGTGTTGCCCGAGCCGGTGCGGTTCGACCACGTCTCGCGCGTGCTGTTGCTGGAGGACGCGGCCAGCGTGTCGCCCGCGTAGAACAGGCCGGTCGAGACGGCCACCCCGGCCCGCAGCTGGTGGCTGGAGCCGCTGCCGCCGCCGGTCGCCCCGTCGGCCGCCGAGTGGGTGTGCTCGACGTTCGTCCCGGTGTTGAACTCGGTGGTCGTGGTGTTCCCCTCGTGGGCCAGCCGCTTGACGGACGCGCCGATCCTGACGGTCACACCGCCGTCGGAGACCACCAGTTCCCGGCCCGACATCATGGTCTTGAGCTGGTCGTGCAGGTTGTTCGGGCTGAGCGCGTCGTACAGCTTGTGGCGGAGGCCGGACCTGCCGAGCCCGTGCAGCCATTCCTGTACGTTGCGCCCGCCGAACTCCCCCGGGTCGTTGCTCCCCCGCAGGACGGCCTTGCCGAAGTCGGCCGGCGCCACCGTGGCCGCCGGGCCGCTGGGCCTGAACACGTTGGTGACGACGTCGGAGGAGCCGAGCACGTGGTCCTGCCAGATGCGGTCCGGAACCGCGCGCACATCGGCCGGTGCCAACGCGCCGTACTGCGGGGTGACGACCTCCGCCGGCATCGTGATCGGGTCGAGCTTCGTCGTGCTGGGGACCAGCCCGCCCGTCCAGCCGCGGATCTCCACCTGGTACTGGACGTCGACGTCGGACACGACGGCGGTCGAGACGTTCTTCGCCCGGTTGACGGCGGTGCCGGAGCTCTGCAGGTTGCCACCGGTCGACGACTCGTGACGGTAGGAGTAGTCGCCCGTCACCGTCAGCCCGGGCCCGCCGCCCTGCTCCTTCTGCGCCCTGCCGGTCAGCCCGAGGACCCCCGTCACCCGGTCCCGGATGTCCCGCATGACGCCGTGCCCCGTCCGGTTCTGGGTCCCGACCTCGAACTCGGCGTCGTTCACGGTGTACTTCGTGACGGGCGCCGCCCTCAATACGGCCCGGACGACCACTTCGGCCGACCAGCCCGGACCGGCGACCGGCACCTTGAGCACCCCGCCCCGGGTGAGCTCGGACAGCTTGGCCTGCATCGCGACCGCGCCGAGATCCGACCGGAGGGTGCGCTCCAGGGAGTCGGAGACGCCCCCGCGCCACTGGAAGCGGTCCTTCAGCGCGTTCCGGACGTCCTGGAACAACCGGTCACCGCCCGGTGTCCCCGGCTCGTTCCTGAACGACACCACGGAGGCGGCACTGAGTTCGTTGCGCGGCAGCGGGCCCGGCCCGCCCGTTGCCGGCGCGTCGGTGCGGGACTTCACGCTGAACTCGGTGTCGATCCCCGCGGAGACTTCACGGGTTCCGAACCCGCCGCCTTCCAGGACCACCGTCAGGTTCATCCTCCCGCCGTGGATCTCCTGCGCCTCCCGGATCTTGCTGTTCGAGTAGAGCTTGTCGTTGACGTCGTCCCGGACACCGCCGCGGACCCTGATCTCCTGGCTGAGCTGTACCTGGCCGGAGGGCATCTCGCTGACCGGGGCGTATCCGACGGCCCCCTGCTTGAGATCGAACTTACTGGTGTACCGCTGCTCGGTCCTGAAGCTGCTGGACTCGTTCTGCCGGCTGAGGTCGGCCTTCTCGCTCGTCCGGAGGAGCTGGGTGTGGGTCAGCGTGGCCTTGACGGTCACCTTGAGACCGCGCTGCGCCAGTGCGGCGACCGCGCCGGCCACCTTGTCCCGGTCGAAGGCGGTCAGCTCGAACTCGTCCCCGCGGCTCATCGCACCGAGCTTGGAGGCCAGCGAGGGCTGGGTGACGATCTGCATCACCTCGGTGCGGATCTGCGGCCAGAGGCTCCCGTACTGCTCCCGGCCGACCCTCTCCAGATCGCTCCGCACCTCGGCGAGCGAACCGATGTCGCGGATGACGGCGGACTCCGGGAGGAGGTACTCGGCCTCCAGGACGGGCCCCTTCTGCTGGTTGGCGAGGAGGTCCGACTGAGGCATCAGCGACCGGAACCCGACCGGCACCTCGATGGTGTCGCCCAGCTTCTCGTCGCCCTTGTGGATCGTCACCTCCAGGTAACCGTCCCCGTCGAGGACCGCACCGTTCTCCTTGGTCTTGGTCGTGACCGCGGTCTCCAGCGTCCGGCCCGAGACGATGATCCTGTCCTTGCCCCACCGCTTCCCGTAGCTGGCGCCGACGTTCAGAACGTCGGTGCCGAACCGGCCGCCGCCCTGGAGCTGCAGGAACCCGGTCACCACCTTCCGCCGGAGCTTGGTCATGGCCGCGCCGGCGCCGGTGTTGAACTCGGTGTCCTTGGTGGTCGCCACCAGGCGCATCCCGCGGCTGGCGGCCTTCACCTCGGCCCAGACGTCGGTGCCGGGCACCCGGACGATCACCGACTCGCCGTTCGTCAGGCCCTTGAAGTCCTGCTGGAGACGCCGGAAGCCGAACTCGGCCACGAGCCGCTCGGACAGCACGCTCCCGTGGTACGTGAGCGCTTCCTCGGCCCGGGCGAGCCTCGCGCCGGTCTCCGTCTCGCGGCGGGTGCGGTCGGCGCGGGCGGCGTCGTCGAGAGCGGTGTCCCGGTCGGCGGCGTCCTGGTCGGCGGTGCGCTCGCGGACGGTCTGCTCGTGGGTCGCCTTCTCGCGGACGATGCTCTCGCGAAGGGCCTCGACCACACCCACCATGGCCTGTCGGCGGGTCGGCAGGGTGTCCTGCGGCCTGCTCCGGTCCGTCATCTGCACGGAGCCGCCCGCGTCCTCCCGCGCCGTGGTGCGGACGTGGGGCGCGCCGGTCACGTGGACGTCCAGCAGGACGTTGGAGGAATGCAGCCGCTGCTGCCGGAGATGGTCCTGGTCGAGGTCGCCCAGCAGGTTCTTGTTGATGTCGGCCTCGGTGGACGGCCGGGTCTCGCGCTCCGGGATGCCCACTTCGAGCGGCGTCGTCAGGAGGTTCCGGTTCCTCGGATCCAGTCGGGCCGGAGCGATGTCGGTCTCCCGCTTGCCCCTCGGCTGGTACCCCACCTCGACCAGCAGGTTCCCGCGGAAGACCTCGGTGACCTCCGTGGTCTTGGCCCGCGAGAAGAACTTCGAGCTGGTCGTGAGCTCGTCGGAACGCGTCTTGTCGCGGTTCACGCCGAAGGCGTCCAGAGCCACCCGCATGATCTTGAAGAAGTCGCCCCGCCCCTGGAGCCCGAGGCCGCCCGACTTGTTCGCTCCCTTGGTCTCCCCGAGCGTCACCACGCGGTCGCCGCCGCCCTCGTACTCGAACTTCTCCTTCCGGGTGTGGCGCACCAGGTCCGCCACCTCGCCACGGATGGTGACGGTGCCCTGGCGGGCGTCGGTCCCGACCGGGATGTGCAGGACGTCCCCCCTGGACAGGGCCGACACCAGGGAACGCAGGCTCGTGCCGCTGGCGACGCTCTCGGCGAGCGCCCGGGCGAAGGACTCCCGGTTCGGCGTGTCGGCGGGGAGGGCCTCGGCGATCTTCGTACCGAGCTCCCTGACCAGCACGGTGTCCGGCTTGCCGAGGCTGGTCACCATGTGCGAGCCGGCGAGCACCCCGCGGTCGAGGACGAGCTTCGGCACCTGCGGGCCCTGGTCGACGTTGTCGCGGGTCTCCGACGCGACGATCGTGAGACCGTCGTTCAGCGGCGGATGCGGGACGGAGGGCACGTCCCCGACGTCGTCCGCCCGGCGCTTACCCGCGCGCCTCTCCTCGGCCAGCCGCTCCTCCTTCGCCCGCTGCTCGGGCGTCTTCCGCTCGTCCTCCGAATCCTCGGAGTCCTCGTCCCGAACCTCCCGAGTCTCCTCCGTCTCCCGGGTCTCCTCCGTCTGGCGCGACTCCTCCGTCTGGTGCGGCTCCTCGGTCTCGTCGGCCCGGCGCTTACCCGCGCGCCTCTCCTCGGCCAGCCGCTCCTCCTTCGCCCGCTGCTCGGGCGTCTTCCGCTCGTCCTCCGAATCCTCGGAGTC
>NZ_JBHXDN010000023.1:84204-124576 GCF_042726075.1 Kitasatospora sp. NPDC127035
GCTCGTCCCGAACCTCCCGGGTCTCCTCCGTCTCGCGGGGCTCCTCGCTCTGGCGGGGCTCCTCGCTCTCGTCGGCCCTGCGCTTCCCCGCGACCGCCTCGCGTCGTCCCTGTTCCGCGTCCTCGTCGGCCTCGCGTCGTCCCTGTTCCGCGTCCTCGTCGGCCTCGCGTCGTCCCTGTTCCGCGTCCTCGTCGGCCTCGCGCCGTGCCTCGGTCTCCCGCCGGAGGCGCTCCTGCTCCTGCCGGCGCTCGGCGGCGACGACGGTCGAGTAACCCTCGCGCTCGTCGTGGTCGAGCCTGACGCGGCGACCGTTCTCCGGGCCGAACTCGGACACCGTCTCGTGGCCGTTCCGGACGTCCACGAGACCGACCCGCAGATCCAGTGCGGAGGCCGTGAGCACCGCGAAGGCGTCCCGTACGGAGAGCGGGTCGCTCACCGCGTCCCAGCCCTGTTCCCGCCAGGTGGCGATCTCCCGGTGCATGTCCTCCACGAAGACCGGCCAGTCCGCCACGTCGTTCCCCATGCGGCCGGCCCAGGCGGAGTAGAGCTCGTACGCCTCCCGCGCCAGCTCGGGGTTCTCCCGGAACCGCTCCTCGACCAGCCCGCGCAGCGCCCGCTCCGCGGCGGCCGGGTCGGCGGCCAACCGCCCGCCCTCGTCCTCTCCGAACAGCTGCCTCAGCAACTGCGGGTCGTCCTCGACGAGCGCGCGCAGCATCGGCGCGCCGGCCGGCTCGTCCTCCGGCCGTACGGCGTTCCGCGAGACGGGCGCGCCGTTGTCGGCCGGGGTGGAGTGCTGCCGGGAGCTCTCCTGGCCCGGCTCGCCCCGGACCTCGGCGATCAGGCCGCCCTCACGCCGGACGTGCACGGTGACGCCGCCCGCCGTGCCGTGCACGACGCCGTCGGCCGGCAGCGGCTGCCCGGCCCGCTGGGCGCGGTCGAGCACGACACCGGCCGCGTAGCGGATGTCGTCGGTCTGCCACTCGCGCGGCAGACCGGGACCGCGCGGTTCCCTCCAGGCGTCCTCGGTGAAGCTCGGCCGGAGCGTGCGGACGTCGAACTGCGGGACGGTGGGCGGGAGCTGCTCGCCCGGCCGGAGCGGGCCGGGCTCGCGCAGCGCGTGGGGACCGCCGGTGGGCAGTACCCGGTCGGAGTAGGTGGTCACCGGCCCCGCCATGTCGAACAGCTGCCGCAGCGGGCTGCCGGGCTGGTTCCAGCCGAATCCGGGCAGCAGTTGGCCCACCAGCGTCGAGACGTTGGTCCCGGCGGCCTCGCGCGCCGTGAGGCTCCGGAAGGCGCCGGCGGGCTCGCCCACCGGCACGACGGTGACGTTGACCAGCAGCGGCTGCCGACCGCGGTTGCCCTGGGCCCAGACCTGCTGGACCTCCCGGTTCACCTGGTCGGTGAAGGCACGGATCTGCTGTTCCGTCACTCCGTCCTGCCGGCTCACGTGGAGCGGGACGACGACGTCGATGCCGTGCTGTCCCGAGTTGAAGAGCACCCGCTGGACCTGGAGCTGGCCGGTACCGACGGCGATCCGCCGGCCGGCACCGGTGGCGATCACCTGCTGCTGGTCCCAGCCCTCCGTGGCGGTGCCGGGCTGCAGGTCGGCGGGCCGGTAGGCGAGGTGCCGGCCGTCGCGGGTGAGGCCCTCGATGCGGACGCCGTTCGCCTCGCCGATCCAGCGGTAGGTCCGCTCGTCGATCCGGACGCGGTGGGACGCCGTGCCGTGCGCGGACTCGACGGCCTGGAGGACGCCCATGCGGCCCCACTCGCGCGGGAACATCGTCCGGACGGAGTTGTCCCGCGGCTCGAACCAGTGGTTGCGGAACTCCGAGAGCGGCGCGTCGGGGGCGACGGTCGCGTCGAGGAAGCGCACCCGGGCACGGTACGTGCCGTTGACGTGGGCGGCGCCGCGCTCGATCACCTCGACGCCGCGCAGGCGGTGCCAGGTCGCGGTGTCCACGTTCGAGCCCGGGGTGAACTCCTGGTGCAGTCCGGTGAAGAACTGCCGGTCGCCGTAGCGGGACACGTCCTGGGCCCGCTGCCCGTAGCGCAGGAGGCTCGCGGGCCGCGAGGGCGCGTAGTCGAGGTCCGGGTCGCGGGGCGGCAGCGGGCCCGGGTCGGACAGGCCGTTCCAGGGCGTGGCCGTCCGCCGGGGGCGGGTCGGCGGGGTCGGCGGGGCCGGTGACTCGTGCGGCTCCGGCTGGGTGTCGGCCGGCCTGAAGGACGAGAACCGGTCGCCGTGGATCTCGCCCTCGATCCGCACCCCGGCGTACTCGCCGGTCCAGCGGTAGCGGCTGCCGCCCGCCGGGACCACCGTGCCGTGGCGCAGCGCGTCGAGGTAGGACTGCTCGGCGGCGTAGACCGCCTCGTCCTCGGTCCAGTTCCGGGGGAACAGCCGCCGCCGTTCGGCGGTGTCGGTGGTGAGCAGGTCGCCGGCGGCGCTGTCGGTGCGGACGCCGACGGCGCGGCGCGAGCCGGCCGGTGCGGCCTCGTACTCGACGTGCAGCACGCCGTTCGCGTGCTGTTCGACGATCGCCGAGGGGCGTCGGCGGTCGGAGCCGGGCGTCGGCAGCAGGTGGCCGCCCTCGGTGCGGCGGTCGCCGTACAGCGAGGACTGCCGGGCGTCCAGGCCGAAGGAGGCGCGGGGCGGGAGCGGGTGGCCGTCGGGGGCGCGGTGGGTGGAGGTGAGCCGGGACGGCTGGGTGCCGAACGCCTCGTCGACGGCGGCGCCCAGCTCGCGCAGGTTGCGCGCGGCCAGGGTCACCGTGCCGTCGACCCGGCGCGGGCCGATGCCGGCGGGCTGGTCGGCGGAGATCCGGCCGTGCTCGACGTGGTCGGAGCCCATCATGCCGGCGTCAGTGTAGATGGTGTGCCGGTTCTGGGGGCGGCGGTACTCGTCGTCGAGGCCGAGCAGGTGGCCGATCTCGTGGGCCAGCGTGTCCGGGGTCGATTCGAGGGACCAGGTCTCGTTGTTCTCGTGGAGCTTCCGGGTGAACAGGTCGACGATGTGGATGTGGTGGTTGACGTCGGCCGAGTGGTCGACGAACTCGGGCCGGACCCGCAGCACGTCGCCGTTGGGCAGCCGGTGGCCGGTGTTGTACGCGTCGTTGACGCCGTCCCACACCCGGTCGATCACCTGTCCGATCTGGTCGTCGGTGAACTGCTCGACGGGGGCGTCGTAGCCGTAGCCCTCCTCGATGCCCGCCTCGGCCGGCTCGCGGCGGATGTGGATGCGCACCACGATCTCGGTGGCGGGGTCGCCGTTCTCCAGGAAGCCGCGCCGCACCTCGTAGCCGCGGAGGTAGGAGGCCGAGACGGACCGCCCGAAGGCGTCTAGGGGCGCCCGGACCTCGCGCGCCGCGAGGACCTGGGCCAGCGCGGTCTCGGCGGGGTCCACCAGCATGGTGAGGTCGTCGCCGTGGTCGGTCTGGGCCGGGGAGGACTCCCGCTCGGACTCAAGCTCGGACTCAGGCTCGGACTCCCGCTCGGACAGCATCTCGGTGTCGTGGTCCTGCGGGGCGTCCTCGCCGATCCTGACCACCGTCTCGCTGTCCTCCGGGCCGTACCGGGTGACGTTCCCGTGCCCGTCGGTCACCTCCAGCCGGACGTGCAGGGTGTGGGCGAGCAGCGGCGCGAGCGCGCCGCCGAGCCCGGCGTCGTGGGTGCCGTCCGAGGCCGCCAGGGCGTGCCGCAGGCCGTGGAGTTCCCGGGCGGTCTCCATGCTCGGGGGAAGGATGGGGCGGAAGGCGGTCAGCGCCTCGACCGGGAGGTTCTCGGGCCGGGTCCGCTGGAGGTACTCGGCCACCTCGGTGGTCATCAGCCGGAGCACGTCCGGCCGTTCGGTGGTCGGCGGGAGGCCGTGGTGCCCCAGCAGGGCCTCGGTGAGCTCGGGCGACGCGTCCGCGACGGCGTCCAGCAGGGGGTGGCCGGCCGGCGGCGCGAGGTGCGGTACGGGGGCGGGGCCGGAGGTGTGGGACGGTCCGGAGTCCGCCGTGCGCGGCGGGACGTGCAGTTGCGGGAGGTCCCGCTGGTCGCCGATGCCCCGGTAGCGGTTGATCTGGCCGTCGACGACCTCGACCTCCAGGAGGACGCCGTGGAACTCGTCGTAGACGACGCCGGTCTCGGTCCGGCCGACCTGGTGCCGGTCGACGAGCTGGGTCACGGCCCAGCGCGCGTCGGAGGCGGTCCACTCGCGGGGCAGGCTCTGGTTCTCGGGCAGGCCGTGCGGGTCCAGCTCGATCCCCGTCCGGGTGAACCGGAAGTCCACGGCTCCCACGGCCCGCCGGCTCTGCCGGTCCGTGCCGGCGGTCACCGCGGGCCGGTGCTCGCCCGGCCGCAGCGGGCCGGGTTCGCGCAGGTCGGTGGGGACGTGCGGGGCGCCCTCCGCGGTGTGCAGGTCCGCCAGCACGTCCACGCGGGTGGGGGCGAGCTCCTCCAGACGGGAGACCGTCTCGTGGAACACGTCCCCGTGGTCCTGGTGGACCAGCGGGCCCAGGAGGAGCCGGAGGCTCTCCGCGGTGTCGACCACCGACAGGTCTGCGGGGTCCGGCAGGGAGTCGTGGTCGATGATCACCCGGGCGTAGGGGTCCTGGTGGTCGTCCCCGAAGTCGAGGCGGACGCTGACCAGCGTCTCCGGCGTGCCGTCCGCGTCCGCGGTCGCCCGCACCTGTTCCCGGACGTAGGCGTCCACCCTGCGCTGGAGTTCGCCCCTGGCGGCCTCCTGCTGCGGGCGCGTCAGACCGCCCTCGACGGACACGTCGACGGGGAGGGTGATCTCCACGCCCAGCTGCCCGGAGTCGAACAGGACACGGGAGACGGTCAGGGTGCGGCCGTCCAGGTCGACCTCGGTTCCCCGGAGGGTGTGCCGCGCACGGAGGTCGTCCCAGGCCCGCAGGGGGCTGGTGGGCTGGTCCTCGGTCGGGCGGTGGACCAGGTGGGCCCCGTCGCGCGAGAGTCCCTCGGTGCGGACCCCGTCGGCCTCCCCCACCCAGTAGTACGTCCGGCCGTCCTCCAGGTACACCCGGCGCTCGGCCGGGACGCCGTCGTGCGCGTCGTCGACGTGGTTCAGCAGGTCCGCGGACGACCAGGTCCGCGGGTACATGGTCCGCAGGCCGTCATCGTCGTCCCGGACCCGCCAGCGGGTCGGGAAGTCGGCGAGCGGGGAGTTCGGCGCGACGGTCGGGTCGAGGAAGGCCACCCGGGCCCGGTAGGTGCCGTTGTGGACCGGGGGCCGGGTCTCGACGACCTGGGCGCCGTGCGCCCGGAGCGCGTTCTCCCGACCGGGCAGCTGAAGGTCCAGTTCGTGGTGCAGGCCGGTGAGGTTCTGCCGGTCGCCGTAGCGGACGACGTCCTCGGCGCGCTGGCCGAACGCCCCGAAGGCCCGGGCCGGGTCGTCGGGAGCGGGACGGTGCGGGGCGTTCAGTGGCGGATCCACGTCCGGCTGCACGTCCGCCGGACGGAACGACAGGAACTGCTCGCCCCGGACCTCGCCCTCGATCCGCACCCCGGCGTACTCACCGGTCCAGCGGTGCCGGCTCCCGCCGAGCGGGACGACGGCGTTGGTCCCCAGCGCGTGCAGGTACGCCTGCTCGGCCGCGTACACCGCGTCCTCGCTCGTCCAGTTGCGCGGGAACATCCGCCGGTGGGCGGGCCCGGTGGTCAGCAGGTCACCGGCCGCGGGCAGCGAGTCCACCCGGCGGGCACGGGACGGACCGGCCGGGGGCTCCGCCGAGAAGTCGGCGACCACGACCCCGTTGCGCTCCACCCGGACCACCCGCTCGGGCGCCGTCCGGTCCGAGCCGACCGGCGGCAACAGGTGGCCGCCCGGACTGCGGGTGTCGCCGAACAGCGACGACTGCCGGGCGTCCAGGCCGAAGGCCGCCCGGCGCGGGAGCCCGTGGGCGGTCGGCCCGGCCGGCGCGGCGCCGAGCGCCTGCTCGATCACGGCGCCCAGCTCGCGCAGGTTCCGCGGGGCGAGCGCGAACCGGATGTCGGTGTCGTCCGTGATGATCCCGGCGTCCTGGTCGAAGCGGACCCGGTCGTTGCCCGCGTGGGTGCCGCCCATCAGCCCGGCGTCGGGGTACGAGGGCCGGGGGCGGATCTCGTGCTCGACGACCGTGCGGTCGCCGTTCCCGTCGACGGTCTCCTCGTGGAGGCGTCGCTCCCGGTACTCGTCGGGCAGGCCGAGCAGGTGGCCGATCTCGTGGGCCAGGACGGTCCGGGTCGTGCCCAGGCCCCATGCCTCCTGGGTCTCACGGACCTCTCCCTCGAAGACCTCGACCCGGTGGTGCGCCCGGTCGGGGTCCGTGACGAACTCGGTCCGCACCACCAGGACGTCGCCGTCCGGCAGCCGGTGCCCGGTGTTGTAGTACTCGTCCACGCTCTGCCGGGCGCGGTTCCGCAGGTTCCGCAGGGCCGTGGTGTGGTCCTGACCGGCCGGCAGCCCCGAGGTGTCGAGGTGGATCCGCACCACGACCTCGACCGCCGGGGTGCCGTCCACGAGGACGGCACGGCCGGCCTGGAACCGCCGGTGACCGGTGGCGTCGCTGCTGTGCCGCGCCGGGTCGGCGGGCGCCTCGACCTCGACCGTCCTGAGGACCCGGGCGATCGTCAGGTCCGTCGCGGGTGCCTCGTACGCCGGGCGCACCGGGTGCGCCGCCCCGTCCCCGTCCGTGTCCGTGTCCGTGTCCGAGTCCATGTCCACGGAGCGGACGTCGGAGTCGGAGTCGGAGCCGTGGACCGACTCCATGTCGTCGTCGGAGGACAGGAAGTCGAGCGTGGAGTCGGTGGCGTAGTCCATCTCCTCGTCGGAGTCCCGGTACAGGTCCATGGCCTCGTCCTCGTCCCCGTCGGAGAGGAGACGGCCGTCCTGCGGACCGGGCCCGTGGTCGGAGCCCTCGTCCGAACGCGGGGGGTCCGGCGCGAACAGCTGCTCGACCGCGCCCGGGGCGGCCCGCCGGCCGGTGCCGCGCTCGGGCACCGGGATGGTGAGCTGGGGCGGCGGGGTGTGGCCGTCCGCGACCGCGAAGTCGACGATCCGGTACTCCGCGTCCCGCAGCACCGTGATCTCGACCTCGGCGAACCGCACCCGGACCTGGAACCCGTCCTCGACCAGCGTCTCCTCCTCGATCCGCCGGCCGTTGGCGGCCGCGAAGAGCCGCTCCTCCGGCGTCCACTCCCGCGGCAGGCCGCGGCCCGCCGCGGCGCTGAGGTCCGGGCTGACGTGGCCGGCGGGCACCGGGTTCAGGGACATCGCGACGACGGTGTCCGGGCGCCTGCCGGTACCGGAGGACCCCGGCTCGGCGAGCGGGGCGGAACGGGGCGCGTCCGCCGGCAGGCGCACACCGGGCTGCTCGTCCGCCGGACGGTGGATCAGGTGCCGACCGTCCCGGGTGATGCCCTCGATCCGGACACCGTCGTCGGTGACGCCGGTCCAGTGGACGGCGCCGTTCACGACGCGGTCGTCGGCCCGGTCCCGGCCGTGGTGGGCCTCCTCGACGGCGTCCAGGACGTGGTCGGCGTGCCAGTCCCGCGGGTAGAACATGTGGGACTGGTTGTCCGCGCGGGTGTGCCAGCGGGAGGGGAAGGCCTCCATCGGCGCCCTCGGGGCGACGACCGGGTCGAGGAACCAGACCTGGGCGCGGTAGGTCCCGTTGGGGTGGGCGGCGAAGGCCGTCCCGATCCGCACGCCCTTCCGCTGGCCGGCCTGGTCGACCCGGGGGCGGTCGCCGTCCCCGTACCCGATCCGCTCCGGCGGCTGGTGGTGGACGCCGGCGAGCGTCTGCCGGTCGCCGTAGCGCACGAGGTCCCCGACCCGCTGGTCGAAACCGGCCGGGAACGGGCGCCACGGCAGGTGCGAAGCCGCGCCCAGCCCGCTCTGGTCGTCGGACGGACGGAAGGAGACGATCTCCGGTACCTCGAACGGGCCGCCCGTCCGGCGCTCGATCCGGAGGACGACCCGGCCCTCGATCCGCACCCCGCCGTACTCACCGGTCCACGCCCAGGAGACCGGGCTGAGCTCGGTGAACGCCTCGTCGCCCCGGCGGAGCGCGTGCTGGTACGCCTGCTCCGCCGCGTAGACCGCGTCGTCGGACGTCCAGTGCTCCGGGAACATGGTGCGGCCGCGGTCCTGGACGGCCGGACCGGCCGCGAGGTCGCCGGCCAGCCGGTGGTGGCCGGTCGCCGCGCCGTCGGCCGGGCCGCCGAAGACCCGGAAGGTGCCGTTGCGGTTCTCCGAGCCCGGGATCCGGGTCGGCTCCGGCCGGTCGGAGCCGGGCTGCGGGAACAGGTGGCCGCCGCCGTCGCGCCCGCCGCTCGACACCCGCCGGCCGGTCCCGTTCAGGTCGCCGTACAGCGCGGTGCGCCGGGCGTCCTCGTTCACCCGGGGACGCGGCGGGTGGGTGCCGTCCGGCCCGGGCCCGCGGTCGGCGCCGAAGGCGAGGTCGATCACGGCGCCCAGCTGCCGCAGGTTGCGCGCGCGCAGCACGGGCCGCGCGTCGGGGACGCCCGGGGCGGCGGGCCGGTTGTTGGTGTCGGCCATGGGCCGGCCGAAGCGGTCACGGGTGTAGGAGCCCATCAGACCGCCGTCGAGGTGGACCGGCCGGCGGCGGTCCACGCGGGAGTGGCCCTCGCGGTACTCGTCCGGCAGCCCGAGCAGGTGGCCGACCTCGTGGACGAGGGTCGAGGCCGGGGTCTGGAGGTCCCAGTTCTCGTGGCTCGCCCGGATCGGGCCCGGGTGGACGGCCACGGTGCGGTGCGCGAGGGCGGGATCCTGGACGAACTCGACCCGCACCCGCAGCCGGTCGCCGCTGGGCAGCCGCTGGTCGCCGTTGTAGGTCTCCGCCAGCCCGGCGCGGGCCCGGCCGGCCAGGTCGTTGAGCAGGCGCACGGCGTGCGGGTCCGCCAGGTTCAGCCGGCTGACGTCCAGGTGCAGCCTGACGCTCACCAGCGACTCGGTGTCACCGTCGGCGAGCCTGATCCGGCTCACCGAGAACGCCTGGAGCTCGCGGGCCTCCAGGCTGCGGTCGAAGGGGTCCGTCGGTGGACGGACCTCGTGGGTGCCGAGCACCTGGTGCTGCTCGGGCCCGGGCCGGGTCAGCTGGTGCGGCACGCGCTGGTCCGGCTGGCCCCAGAAGTCGGTGATGCGGTCGTTCTCGATCCGCACCGTCAGCCGCACCCCGGCGAAGGTGCCGTGGACCTGCTCGGGCGCGGTCGTGCCCCCGCGCGGCACGGGGCCGGCCGGGACGCGGTGCGTCGAGCCCGCGACCACGCTCGCGGCGTACCGGGCCTCGTCGGCCGTCCACTCGCGCGGCAGGTTGCGGCCCTCGGTCGGGCGGTCCCACGCGGACGCCGCGAAGTACCGTCGCCGGCCGTCGAGCATCGACTCGCCGGACACGCTGCGCGGTGCCGGCGGCGCCTGCGGCTGGTCCTCCGAGGCCAGGACCTCGGCCAGCCGGTTCGCGCCCGCCGCCTCGTGCAGCCGCGGCAGGGCCTGCTCGATGGTGGGGTCCTGCCCGGGTTCGAGCCGGACCTCGGTGGCGTCGGCGTCCCCGGTGAACTCCAGCCGGAGGTCCATCGGGGTGTCGCTGCCGTCCCGGTGCCCGTCGACGTACGTCTCGGCGGCCTGCAGCAACGTCCCCTCGGCCTGCCGGAGGTCGGCCCCGGTGGTGTGCTCGCCGCCCACCAGCCTGACCCGGGCGGTGATCCGGACGACCTCCGAGCCGTCGAACATGAGGTCGCGGCGGACCCGGACCGGTCCGAGGCCGGTCAGCTGCACCTCGGTGCCCTGGCGGGCCGTCGTCGAGGCGGGGCCGCGGTAGTCGGGGTTGTCGAGCGTCTGGTGCGGGGACGGACGGTGGAAGTAGAGGGTGCCGTCCGGACCGAACCGGCCCTCGATCCACACGCCGTCCGCCCGGCCGACCACGAGACGGGAGCCGTCGTCCTCCTGGCGGGTGAGGAGCGGGTGGTCGAGCGCGGCGGTGACGTGCGCGGTGAGCTGGGGCCCGCTCCAGTGCTCCGGGTAGTACACCGTCCCGGGATCGAGCGCCGACCGGTGCCAGCGCGAGGGGAACTGCGTGGCCGGGGCGCCCTGGCCGACCGCCGGGTCCAGGTGCACCGCGACGACCCGGGTCGTGCCGTTGGGCAGGGTCACCCTCGTCTGGTCGCCCACCAGGGCGGGCGCGCGGCGCGGGGTCCCCGTCACTGTGCCGTCCAGGTCGACGGGCTGCCAGGCGGAGGCCGCGGACCGCTGCGTCGCGGAGACGAGGGTGGGAGCGGGCTGCGCCTCGGCGTCCGGCGGAATCGGCGAGCCGTGCAGTTGCGGAAGGTCCCGCTGGTCACCGACGCCGTTGACGCCGACGATCTGCCCGTCCTCCACGTGGACCTGGATCCGGACGTCGCCGATCCGGCCCTCGACGACCTCGGTCACGGTCGAGCCGTGCACGCTCTCCTGCTGGTTGAGGAGCTGGACCGCCGCCCAGCGCGTGTCGCGGGCGGTCCACTCGCGGGGCAGGCTCCGGTCGACGGGAAGGTCGCGCGGGTCGGCGACCGCGGCCGCGTGGCTGAACCGCGCGTCCAGGTCACGCAGCTGCCGCACGGTCTGCTGGTCCCACCCGGCCAGCACGGCGGGCGCGTGCTCGCCCGGCCGCAGCGGGCCGGGTTCGCGCAGGTCGGCGGGGACGCGGGGGGCGCCCTGCTGGGCGACCAGGTCCGCGAACGGGGTCGTGAAGTCGCTCAGTGCGGCGGTGATCCCGTTGAACACGTGGTCCTGGCCCTGGACGGCCAGCGGGCCGAGGACGCTCGACACGCCCGACATCCCGTCGGGGCGCACGACCATCTCGGAGAAGACGTCCGGACGTCCGGGGGCGAAGTCGAGGACGACGGCGACCAGCCTCGGCGGCACCCCGTTCGTGCCCGCGGTCTCCAGCGCCCGCTCCTGGACGTAGTCGTTCACCCTGCGCTGGATCTCGTTCTCGGCGAACGCGCGCAGCTCCGGCGTCACGGGGCCCTCGACGACCGTGCGCACGGGGACGGTGATCCGCAGGCCCTCCTGCCCGGAGTCGAACAGGACCCGGGCCGTGGAGAACGGTCGGTCGCCCATCCAGGTCCCGGTGGCGGGCGAGGTGCGGAGCACCCGCCGCTGGTCCCACGCCGTCATGGGCTGCGTGTCGGTCGGACGGTGGGCCAGGTGGGCCCCGTCGCGCGAGAGTCCCTCGATGCGGACCCCGTCGGCCTCCCCCACCCAGTAGTACGTCCGGCCGTCCTCCAGGTACACCCGCTGATCGTCCGGGACGCCGTCGTGCGCGTCGTCGACGACGGCCAGCAGGTCCTCGGCCACCCAGTCCCGCGGGTACATGGTGCGCCCGCTCCCGCCGTCGGCGTTGCCGCGGAACCGCCAGCGGGTCGCGAAACGGGCGAGCGGGGAGGTCGGCGCGACGGTCGGGTCGAGGAAGGCCGCCCGGGTCCGGTACGTGCCGTTGTGGATCGGGGGGGTGGTCTCGACGATCCTGACGCCGTGCGCCCGGAGCGTGTTCGCCGGGTTCGCCACGTGCGCCGGGTTCAGCTCGTGGTGCAGGCCGGTGAGGTTCTGCCGGTCGCCGTAGCGGACGACGTCCTCGGCGCGCTGGCCGAACGCCCCGAAGGCCCGGGCCGGGTCGTCGGGAGTGGGACGGTGCGGGGCGTTCAGCGGCGGATCCACGTCCGGCTGCACGTCCGCCGGACGGAACGACAGGAACTGCTCCCCCCGGACCTCGCCCTCGATCCGCACCCCGGCGTACTCACCGGTCCAGCGGTGCCGGCTCCCGCCGAGCGGGACGACGGCGTTGGTCCCCAGCGCGTGCAGGTACGCCTGCTCGGCCGCGTACACCGCGTCCTCGCTCGTCCAGTTGCGCGGGAACATCCGCCGGTGGGCGGGCCCGGTGGTCAGCAGGTCACCGGCCGCGGACAGCGTGTCCACCCGGCGGGCACGGGACGGACCGGCCGGGGGCTCCGCCGAGAAGTCGGCGACCACGACCCCGTTGCGCTCCACCCGGACCACCCGCTCGGGCGCCGTCCGGTCCGAGCCGACCGGCGGCAACAGGTGGCCGCCCGGACTGCGGGTGTCGCCGAACAGCGACGACTGCCGGGCGTCCAGGCCGAAGGCCGCCCGGCGCGGGAGCCCGTGGCCGGTGGTGGGCAGGGTGTGCGTGGCGCCGAGGGCGTGCTCGATCGCCTGGCCCAGCTCGCGCAGGTTCCGCGGGGCGAGCGTGAACCGCATCGGGGTGTCGTCCGCGTTGACCGCGGCGTCCATGTCGACCCGGGGGCGGCCATGGCCGGCGAGGGTGCCGGCCATCAGGCCCGCGTCGGTGTGGACGGTCCGGGGGTGGACCTCCAGCGAGACGACCGCGGGGTTGCCGTTCTGGTCGGTCCCCTCCTCGTAGAGGCGCCGCTCCCGGTACTCGTCGGGCAGGCCGAACAGGTGGCCGATCTCGTGGCCCAGGATGGCCCGGCCCGTGTGCAGACCCCAGATGTCGGAGTGCTCGCGCACCTCCCCGTCCAGGACCCGCACCCGGTGGTGCGCCTGGCCCGCGTCCTCGACGAACTCGGTCCGCACCACCAGGACGTCGCCGTCCGGCAGCCGGTGCCCGGTGTTGTAGTACTCGTCGACGCTCTGCTGAGCGCGCTCCCGCAGGTTCCGCAGGGCCGTGGTGTGGTCCTGACCGGCCGGCAGCCCCGAAGTGTCGAGGTGGATCCGCACCACGGCCTCGACCGCCGGACTGCCGTCCAGCAGGAGGCCGCGGGCGGCCTGGAACCGCCGGAGACGGGTGGAGACGCTGCCGTGCAGCGCCGTGTTCGCGGGTGCGGTGACCTCGACCGGATCGAGGACCATGGCGAACCTCAGGTCCGGCGCGGGCGCCTCGTGCGCCGGCCGGACCCGGTTCGGCTGCTGCAGCGGTGCCTCGTCCAGGTCCATGTGCAGGTCCGAGTGCAGGTCCGACTCCGAGTCCCGGTCCTCGGAGCTGCGGTCGGAACCGGCGTCGGAACCGCCCTCCCACTCCATGCCCTCGTCGTCGGAGGACAGCATGAGGTCCAGCGAGTCCGCCTCGGACCTGTCGTCGACGTCCGAGTACTGGTCCATGGCCTCGTCCTGAGAGGAGTCCCAGGACGACTCGCTGCCCGCGTCCGAGTGGAGGTCGGTGTCCCCGTCCGCGTCCGGGCGCGGACTCGAAGAGGACGCCTCCGCCCTGCTGGTGGAATGCGGAAGGAGCGGCTCTGCTTCGGGGCCCGTCTGCCCGGGGTTCCGCTCGGGGACGATCTTGCGGCCCTGGGGGGCGAAAGCCTGGTCCGGGGAGCCGTAGATGTCGATGATGCGGTACGAGTCCCAGTCCCGGACGACCGTGATCCGGATCCCTTGGTGCTCGACCTCACCGGTCTCGGTCCGCAGGCCCGTGGCGGGGTCCACGCCCGTGCGGTCCGAGCCGATCCGCGAGCCCTGCACCGCCGCGTACCTGGCCTCCGCCAGGGTCCACTCGGGCGGCAGGTTCCGGCCCGGCCGGGGAGTGCCGGCGCCCCCGCCGGGAGGGTCGCCCGACCCGTCCCAGGCCGCGAGCCCGGCGGAGAAGGCGTCTCCGGAACCCATCCCCTCGTCCACCGCCCGGCTGACGGTCGCGGGACGCTCGCCGGTGCCCGGGGTCCCGGGCACGACCAGCGGCCCGTGCGGCGAGGCACCGGCCGGCGCGCCCGGCTGATCGGCCGTCGGTCGGTGGATCAGGTGCCGTCCGTCCCGGGTGACGCCCTCGATCCGGACGCCGTCCGCCTCCCCGGTCCAGTGGACGGTGCCGTCGTCGCGGGTGTCTCCTCCGGTTCGGTTCGTGTAGGCACGGTCCACCGCGGAGAGCACCTGCCCGGGCGTCCAGCCCGCCGGGTAGAAGGTCTGCGTCGGGCTGTCCTCGCGGCGGTGCCAGCGGGAGGGGAACTCCGACAGCGGCGTGCCCGGAGTGACACCGGGCTCCAGGAACCAGACGGCCGCGCGGTAGGTCCCGTTGGGGTTGGCCTCCGCCGCCGGTCCGACGGCGATCCCGCGCCGACGGCCGGCCTCCTCGGTCGGCCGGTGGTGCCCGCCCGACAGGGTGAGCCGGTCGCCGTAGCGGACGAGGTCCTCGACCCGGTGGTCGAGGGACCCGTCGGTACGGCGCCACGGCAGGTACGCCGGTGCGTCCAGGCCGCCCTGGTCGTCGGAGGGCCGGAAGTAGGTGATCTGCCCCGCCTCGGTCCGGCCCTCGACCCGGACGCCGCCGTACTCGCCGGTCCACCGGTACGAGGTCGGCCCGGTCTCCGTGGTCGCGCCGGTGCGCCGGGCGTGCTGGTACGCCTGCTCCGCGGCGTACACCGCGTCGTCCGCCGTCCAGTGCTCGGGGAACATCGTCCGGCTGCGCCTCGGCGCAGCCAGGTCGCCCGCCGGGGTGCCGGTCCGCGTCGCCGTCGCGTCGGCCGCTCCTTCGGACACCACCCTGAAGGTGCCGTTGCGGTTCTCGGAGCCGGCCGGCCTCGGCGGCCTCGGCCGCTCCGATCCCGCCGGCGGGTAGAGGTGGCCGCTCCCGTCCCGGCCGCCGTACAGCGCGATGCGGCGCGTGTCCTCCGTCACCAGGGGCCTCGCCGGGGCGCCGCCCGGCTCCGGGCCGCGGTCCCTGCCGAAGGCGATGTCGACCACCGCGCCCAGCTGGCGCAGGTTCCGCGTCGCGAGTGCCCGCGAGGGGTCGATGACGTTCGGCCCGATGGCCATGTGGTCCTGGTCCACCGGGTAGCGGCCGAAGCTGTCGACGTGGCGGCCGCCCATCAGGCCGCCGTCCACGTACACCGGCCGTGCGCCCCTGGACGCCTCCCGGTACTCGTCGGGCAGGCCCAGGAGGTGACCCACCTCGTGCGCGACCACCCCGCCGGTGGTGTCCAGACTCCACGTCCGGTGGTTCTCCCGGTCCGTCTCCGGGAGGACATTGACGGTGTGGTGGCTCTCCGCCTCGGTCTCGACGAACCGGAGCTCGACGCGCAGCCGGTCGCCGCTGGGCAGCCGCTGGCCGACGTCGTAGATCTCCCTGACACCCTCCCTGGCCGAGTCCCGCAGCGCGTCCAGTGCCCGGACGGTGGCGGGGTCGGCCAGGTCCAGCGTCGAGGTCTCCAGTCGCACCCGCACCGTCAGCACGGTCTCGGTGTCGCCGTCCGCCAGCCTGATGCGGGTGGCCTCGAAGCGCTGGACCACGCGGACGTCCAGGCTCCGGTCGAACGCGTTGCCCGGCGGGACGACCTCGTGGGTGCCGATCACCCGGTGCGGCTCGGGCTGCGGCGCGGTCAGCTGCGGGCCGAACCGCTGGTGCGGCTCGCCCCAGACGTCGGTGATGACCCCGTGCTCCACCCGCACGTTCACCCGCACACCGGCGAAGGTGCCCCGGTGGACCACCGGCGCGGGCGTGCCCGGGCCGGCGACGGCGGCCGGCCTGGTCCGCATGATCTCGCGCGCGGCGTACCTGGCCTCGTCCGCGGTCCACTCCCGGGGGAGGCCGCGACCCGGCCGGTCCCAGGCCTCGGCCGTGAAGTGCGGCCGGAGCCCGGTCGCCCAGTGGTGGCCGCCGTGCGCCTCCACCGGGTCCGGGATTCCGTCGAGGTGCCGCTCCAGGACGAACAGCAGGTCGTGCGCACCCGCCCCCTCGTACAGGCGGGGCAGGGCGGCCCGGAGGGTCGGCGCGTCGCCGAGACCGACCACGGTCGCCGGGACGTCCGGGTCGTCGGTGAACTCCAGCCGCAGGTCCAGCCGCCGCGAACCGTCCCGGTGACTCTCCAGGTACGGCTCGACCTGCGCCCGCAGGGCGTCCTGCGCGCGGTGCAGCTCGGTCTCACCGGCCAGGGCGCCCGGGGTCAGCCGGATCCTGGCGGTGACCTGGACGCCGGAGTCGGCGCCGTCCGCACCGTCGTCGTCGAAGCGCACCTTCCGGATCTCCACCGGCCCGAGGTCCGGGAGCGGGTGCGGCTCCCCGACAGCCGCCACCCCCGCCACGGGCCAGGGGTGGTCCCCGTGCTGGGGAGCCGGCTGCCAGTCGTACGGGCGGTGGAAGAGGAAGTCGCCGTTCGGACCGAACAGCCCGACGATCGAGACGCCGCCGGAGTCGCCGACGACCAGCGAGTGGCCGCCGTCCGCCGGGCCGCCGTACCAGGCGTTCGCCATCGCCTCCTGGACGTGGTGCGCGGTGACCGCCGCCGTCCAGCCCTCCGGGTAGTGCGCCTGCCCGGGCGCGCCCACCGGGCGCCTCCAGCGGGACGGGAACGCGGCGATCGGGGCGTCCGCGGCGATGCCGTCCGCGAGGTGCCAGGTGTCGTACGTCCGGACCACGCCGTTCGGCTCGGTCACCGGCTGCGGTCCGGACGCCGTCCGCTCCGCCCGCGGCGGGGGCGTGACCGCCCCGTCGGACGTGAACGTCTGCCAGCCGGGGTTCCGCAGGGCGGCCGGCAGCGCGTCCTGCGGGCCGACGGGCGCGGTCCCGGCAGGCGCGGTCTCGGGCGCGGTCTGCTGCCCCTCCGATCCCCCGGCCGGTGCGGGCCCGGATCCGGGCTCGTCGGAGGCCCGGACGGTGTGCGGTATCTCGCCGAGGGTGCGCTCCGGCCGGGAGAGCTGGGACGGGAAGGTCTGGCCCGGGGCCCCGAAGAAGTCGACGATCAGGTCGTTCTCGGTCCGGACCCTGATCCGGATCCCGCCGACCGTCACCTCGTCGGCCGGAGCCGCCGGGGCGGGCCGCTCGTCCATCGCCTTCTGCACGGCGTGCATGGCGTCCAGGCGGGTCCATGCGGACGGCAGGCCGACGTTGACGCCGTCCTTGACCCCCGGGGCGAACCTCGGCCAGCCGTTCGGCGTGTCCGCTCCCAGCTGGGGCAGGGTCGCCGGACGCTCGCCCGTTCCGGGCGTGCCGGGCGCACGCAGCGGCGGCACCTCGGGGCGCGGGTCGCCGTGGGGCGTCCAGTCCGAATCCCCGGCGTGCCAGCCGGCCAGGCCGAGGAGCTCGGAGAGCGGCATCCGGTCCGGGTCGGCGAGGTCCGGCAGGTAGGTGCGCAGGTCGAGGTCCCGGGTGCCGGCGTCTGCGGCGAGGGGGACGCTCAGCCCGTCCCTGGCCGCGACCTTCGTGAACTCGATCTCGAACCGGGCCGGCGGATCGCCCTCGCCCGAGTGCAGGCGGACGTACGCCTCCGCGGCGTTGCGCACCGCCATCTGGTGGCGCACGACCGTGATCTGCGGCGTCCCGGGCGGGAAGTCCAGGTGCACCTTGGCGGTGAGGAGCAGGCCGGTCTGGCCGGCGGCGAAGCGGACGTGCTGGACGACCGCCCGGCGGCTCCCGAAACTCATCGAACCGGGGGAGGACTTCGCGGTCACCTCCTTCCAGTCCCACCGGGTGATCGGCTGCTCGGCCGTCGGGCGGTGGACGAGGTGGAGCCCGTCCCGGGTGATCCCCTCGATCCGGACGCCGCGCGCCTCGCCCACCCAGTGCTCGTCACCGTCGCCCCGGGGCCGGGGGTCGCGCCGGGCCGCGTACGCCGCCTCCACGGCGGAGAGGACCTCGTGCGGCGTCCAGCCCTTGGGGTACATCGTGTGCGGCGCCTCGTCCGCGCTGCGGTGCCAGCGGGTGTCGAAGGTCGACAGCGGCGATCCGGGGGCGACCTTCGGGTCGAGGAACCACGCGGTCGCCCGATACGTGCCGTTCTCGTTCTCGCGCTGCGGAGGGCCGATCATGAGGCCCTTGGCCATGGCGGCCGCCACGGGCGGCGCGTGGTGCGCACCGGTGAGGGTCTGCCGGTCGCCGTAGCGGGCGTGGTCCTCCGCGCCCAGCGCGAAGGTGCGCTCCACCGGGCGCATCGGCTGGAAACTCGGGGGCGCCAGGGCGCCCTGGTCCTCGGACGGCCGGAAGGAGGTGAACTCCCCGCCCGTCACCCGGCCCTCGATCCGCACCCCGCCGTACTCGCCCACCCAGCGGTACGAGCCGGGCCCCTGCTCGGTGACCAGCCCGGTGCGACGGGCACTGTGGTAGGCCTGCTCGGCCGCGTACACGGCGTCGTCGGACGTCCAGTGCGCGGGGAACATGGTCCGCGTCCGACGGGGCGGCTCCTCGCCGTCCGGCTCCGGGCGGCGCGCGGGCACCGCGAGGTCGCCGGCCAGTCCGTGGCTGCGCACCCGCTCGGGGCCGGGATCGCGGTCGGCGACCTTGAACGTGCCGTTGCGGTGCTCCGAGTCCTGGATCCGTTCCGGCCGGGGGCGGTCGGAACCGGGCGCGGGGTACAGGTGTCCCCCGCTGCCGTCCGACGGGCCGTACAGGGCCGCACGGCGGACGTCCTCGCCGAAGGCCACCCTGGACGGCGGGCCGCCGCGGTCGGCCGGGCCGCCGGGGAGGTCGAACAGCGGGCCCACGACGGCACCGAGTTCCCGCAGGTAGCGGACCGGGAGCCCCGGGGCGGCCAGCTCGGCCGCGGCGGCCCCCCGGTGGTCCTGGTCCACGAGGGGCAGGCCGGACCGGTCCAGGTACGGGGTGCCCATGAGCGCGTTGTCCTGGTAGACGGGCCGCGGGCCGCCGGTCGCCTCGCGGTACTCGTCGGGGAGGCCGAGGGCGTGCCCGAGCTCGTGGGCGAGCACCCGCTCGGTGGTGCCGACGCTCCACTCCGTCAGGCTCTCCCGGGCGAGGACCGGGTGGACCGTGACGGTGTGGTGGGCGTCCTCCCGTCGGTCGGTGAACTCCACCTCGACCCGCAGCAGGTCCCCGCCGGGAAGCCGCTGCCCCCGGTTGAACTGCTCGTCGACACCGCGCCGGGCCCGGTCGCGCAGGCCGTCCAGCCGGGGGTCGTCCTGACCCGACGCGCCGAGCGGCGAGGTGTCGAGGTGCACCCGCAGCTTCAGCACCGTCTGGGTGTCGCCGTCGGCCAGCCGGATCCGGCCGGCCTCGAACGACTGCAGGGAGCGCTCCCCGACCCTCGCCAGGAACGCGTCGGAGGGCGGCCGAACCTCCGCCGTGGCGAGGACCTGGTGCGGCCGGTTCTCCCGGCCCGACGGCCGGAGCCCGTGGTCACCGGGGACGCCCTCGATACTGCTGATCAACCCGTCCGTGATCCGGACCGCGATGCCGGCGCCGGCGAACTTGCCCTTCAGGCGCACCGCCCCCTTCGGGGGGAGGCCGCCGTCCGTCCTCGCCTCCGCCTGCCTGCGGACCTGGTCGGCCGCGAACAGCACGTCGTCGGCGGTCCAGTGCGACGGCAACCCGCGGTGCGGCCGGGTCCAGGCCTCGTCGGTGAAGTGCCCGCGCAGCGATTCCCGTTCCTGCCCCATCCGGTCCACGGTCCGGGGCGGCTGCTCGTCGGGGCGGGGCGGACCGGGCTCGCGCAGGCTGCCGGGCACGGGCTTCGGCAGGCTCTCCGCGCGGACCGGGTCCAGCACGGAGGCCGGCGCGTGCCGCTCCAGCAGGCCGCGCAGGCCGTCCGGCCCCGCCGCGTCCAGCAGCGGGCCCAGGTGCCGCGCCAGGTCGTGGTCCGTGTCGTCGTCGATCCTCGCGCTGCTGAACGCGTCGTCCGGGTCGTCGGTGAACCGGAGCCGCAGGTCCAGGACCGTCCCGTCGCCGGCCTGCCGGGAGACGTACTGCTGGGCGAGGACCCGGAGGCGCTCGTGCGCGTAGTCCAGCTGCACGAACGACAGCGGCTCCGTCGGCTCCAGGTGGAGCCTGGCGGTGACCTGAAGGCCCTCCTGGCCGTTGTCGAACAGCACCCGCCGGACGGTGACCGGGCGGGTCCCGCCGTCCAGCGGGAGGGCGACCGGCTCGGAGCGCGTGGTGACGGCCGCGTCGTCCCAGCGGCGGTACCCGGTGTGCGGCTGAAGGTCGGCCGGCCGGTGGGTCAGGATCGCGCCGTCCCGGCTGAGCCCCTCGATCCGGACGCCGTGCGCCTCGCCGATCCAGTGCTCCGTCCCGTCCTCGCCCACCGGCGTGCTACGGCGGACCGGGCTGTCGTAAGCCGTCCGCGCCGCCCGGTCCGCCCGGTCGGGCGACCACTTCCTGGGGTAGAGCACCGTCTCCGGCGCGTCCGCCGACGTGCGCCAGCGGCTCGGCAGGGCCGCCTCCGAGGAGCCCGGCAGCAGGTTCGGGTCCAGGAACCAGACCTTCGCCCGGCTGGTGCCGTTCGGGTGGTCGGAGCCCTTGACCGGCACGACCTGGATGCCGGAGGCCCTCTGCTCGGCCGTACCGAGCCGGTGGTGGACCCCGGTCAGCGCCCGTCGGTCGCCGGGCGCCACGGGCTTGCCGAGCGCGGCCGCGTGGTCGGGCACGGGCCGGTTCGGGGCGTAGGGCGGCGGGTTCAGCCCGCTCTGGTCGTCGGAGGGGCGGAACGAGGTGATCGCGCCGCCGGTCGCGTCCCCCTCGATCCGCACGCCGGCGTACTCGCCCGTCCAGTGGACGGGGCCCGGGCCCCCGAGCCCGGCTGTCAGATACGCCTGCTCGGCCGCGTACACGGCCTCGTCCGCGTTCCAGTGCGGAGGGAAGAGGGTGCGGGCGGCGGTACCGCCGCCCGACGGCGGCACCATGCGCAGTGATCCGTTGGGGTTCTCCTGGTACTTCGCGCCCGGGTGGGCCCGGTCGAAGCCCGGCGTCAGCAGGTGGCCGTCGTCGCCGCCCGGCCGGCCGTACAACGCGGCGTCGCGGACCTGCGGTTCGACCCCGGGACGCGGCGCAAGGCCCGTGGCGGCCCGGCTCTCGGGCCGGTGCTCGCCGGGCTGCCCGTCCCGGTCGCGGTCCGGGGTGAACGCGCCCTCGACGGCGGTGCCCACGGCGCGCAGGCCGTCCGGGAGCGGCCCCCGCGCGGCCCGGTCCGTGCCGGTCCCCTGGTAGACCTCCCGGTTGCCGTCGCGCAGACCGAGCACCCGTCCGATGTCGTGGCTGACCACCTCCCGGCTGACCCGCGTCCCCCAGTTGCCCTCGTCCTGACGGACGGTGCCGTCGTGCAGCCGCACCGTGTGGTGGGCGGTGGCGGGGGAGTCGACGAACTCGACCCGCACCCGCAGCACGCTGCCGTCGGGCAGCCGGTGGCCGTTGTTGTAGGCGTCGGCGACGCCGTCCAGGGCGCGGCGCTGCAGGGCGGCGACCCGCTCCGTCGGCTGCCGCAGGCTCGTGCTGTCAAGGTGCAGCCGCAGGACGAGTTCGGTGGCCCGCTCCCCGGTGGGCAGCGTGCCGCGCCGGGCCTCGTAGGGCCGCAGCGGGGAAGCCGCCTCGGTGGTGGGCCGGGGGCCGGCGGGCGGGTTGACCTGCGTCGCGGCGTAGCCCGGCCGGAGGTCCGAGCCGGCGACGGGCGGCGGCACGGGCGCCGTCACCTGCTGACCGGAGTCGGTCACCGGCTCGGCCTGGGGCTGGGCCTGGGGCTGGGGCTCGGGCTGGGACTGGGTGTGGGTCTGGGTCTGGGTCTGGGCCGTCTGGGTCTGGGTCTGGGCCGTCTGGGTCTGGGCCGTCTGGTCCTGCTGGGCGGTGTGCTCCTGCGGGAGTGACGCGAGCGACGCGTTCCGCTCCTGCGGATTGGGCTGGACGGACGCCCCGTCGAGACCGACGGAGGAGGTCGACGAGGTGACGACGCGGTCCCCGGTGAGGCCGGCGGTCTGCTG
This sequence comes from Kitasatospora sp. NPDC127035, assembly GCF_042726075.1. Classification (NCBI taxonomy): domain Bacteria; kingdom Bacillati; phylum Actinomycetota; class Actinomycetes; order Kitasatosporales; family Streptomycetaceae; genus Kitasatospora; species Kitasatospora sp. NPDC127035. The sequence goes on from NZ_JBHXDN010000023.1 coordinate 105,845, forward strand.
CTCGACCGACGGCCCGCCCGGTGACAGGGACGGCCCCTGGTGCGCGGCGGCGGACGCCGTGGCCGGGGCGGACGTCTCGGCCGGGGCGGTCGCCGCGATCGGGGCGGACCTCTCGGGCGCGGTGGACGTCGTGGACGCGGCGGACGGGGCCGCCGTCTCGGACGTCGTGCGGACCGGCGCGGCCGGGGCGACCTCGCCGGCCCCCGGGTTCTGCGCCCCCGGCCCCTGGCTGACGGTCGGGCGGTTCGGGGACTGGCCCTGACCCGGGGTCTGGTTCGCGGCCTGGTTCGGAGTCTGGGTCTGGGTCTGGTTCTGCGAGGGGTTCGGGGACTGGTTCTGGCCCTGGGTCTGGGTCTGCCCCTGGGTCTGGGTCTGTCCCTGCGCCTGGCCCTGCTGCGGCCGGGCGGTCTCCCCGGTCCTCCCGGGCGCGTTCGGTGCGTCGCCCTGGTGCGACACGGTGGCGACCGGCGCGGGCGCCGGCATCCAGTCGTCGAAGACCTCCTCCAGCCGGGCGTGCCCGAACGCCTCCCGGAACAGTGCCGCGTACTCCTCCTGGGCGGACGTGTCGCTGTACGTGTCCTCGATCTGGCCCCGGCCGAAGGCCTCCCGGATCAGCGCCCGGTTGGCGTCGGCGTCGTTCCCGAAGACGTCCTCCAACTCGGCGTCGCCGTAGGCACGCCGGAAGGCCGAGGCGACGTCGCCGTCCGCCTCGCCGTGGGCGCCGCGCGAGAAGCCGAGCAGGTGCTCGCCCGCCCCTGACGACCCCTCTCCGCCCGAGCCGAGCTGCGGTCCGAGCCGGGGCACCAGGAGCGGGGCCGGGTTGCCGGAAAGGTTGCTCAGCACCGCCAGGATGGTCAGCGGGTGGTAGGGCGGGAAGTACTTGGACTGGCCTTCGCCGATCGCCTTGAACTGGGTGTCCTGCACCCAGGTCATGTACCGCTGCATCATCGGCGCCGCGGCGTGGTGCAGACCACGGGCCATCAGGCCCATCGCCATGCCCGAGCCGAAGGTGGCGAGCGTGGTGGTGAACTCGTGCTTGTCGGTGAAGAGCAGGTTGTAGAAGCCCTCGGTGAGGTTGCCCTGGACGCCCTCCTTGAGCTGCTCGCCGACCGCGTAGCCGAGGTGGAACATCCGGTTGCCCTGCGTCATGTGCTCGCCGACGTCCACCAGTCGGTCCGCGAGCGCGCCGACGCCACGTTCGGCGAGGTTGTGGCCGCTCTTCTCCATGACCTCGCGCAGGCCCGCGCTCAGCGCGGCGTGGTCGACGCCGTTCTTGCCCCAGCCCTTGACGAAGGTCTCGCCGAACTCCTTGCCCAGGTTCCGGGCGGCGGTCTCGCCGATCTTCTCCTTGAGGTGCTTCTCGAAGGACTGGGTCATCCGCTCGACGAACTTGTCGGCCGCGGCCTTGCCGAAGCCGTGGCGCAGGAGGTTGTCCGAGGACTCCAGCAGCGTGCCGAGGTCGCGGGCGAAGGCCCGGGACGCCGACTTCTCCAGCCAGCTGCCGGTGCCCTCGGCCGCCGCCTTCTTCGCCGTGACGCCGGCGAGGTTCTCCAGCGTGCCGGTCCCGCTCTTGGCCGCTCCCTTGAGGCCGGCCTTCAGCGCCTCGTTCAGCGCGGCCCGGTCGCCGTGGATCATGAAGTCGGACAGCTTGTCGGCCGCCACCCGGCCGCCGGTCTTGCCGAGCAGCCGGCCGAGCAGCTTGCCGAGGCCCATCCCGATCAGGTTGAGCGGACCGGAGATCACACCGCCGATGACGCCGAACAGGACGGCCTGCTTGAGGGCGTCCTTGTCGATCTCCTTGCGGTTCCCCTGGCCGATCTGGATGCCCTGGATGATCAGGTCCATGGTCAGGCCGCTCATGATCCCCGCGAAGGTGTGCAGCAGGATCGTCTTGAACAGGAACTTCATCAACGTCGTCAGCACCGCGCGGGTGAAGATCGTCTTCAGGGTGATCCCGGCGAGGCTGGCGCCGAAGGTGAACGGCGCCCAGAGGATGGCCAGCGCGATCTCCAGCAGCAGCTGGACGAGCTGGGCGATGGCCATCCACTTGGTGTACTCGGCGGCCGTGGCCACGTCGTCGGCGCACTTCGCGAGCGCCGTGGCGGTCTTGGTCGCCGTGGCGATGTAGTCCGACGCGCCCTTCTCGCCGATGAACTGGCTCATCTGCTCGGAGAACTCCCGGGCGGCCTGGCCCTCGAACTGCTGCCGCGCCTTGACCGCGACCTCGGCGATCAGCCGCCGCAGCTCCGGCAGGTCCCTCGCGAGCTTCTGGTAGGCGTCCCGGACCTCGCGCAGATCGCCTTCCCGGATCTCCGGCCAGGGCATGCCGGTGACCTTGGAGAAGAAGTCCGCCGTCGTCTTGTCGACGACGATCGACGAGTAGGGCACGTGGATCAGCCTGCCGTTTCCGGTCGTTCCAGGGGTGGTGCGAAGCCTGCCGGTACCTGACGGCTAGCCGTGGTTGGCGATCTCGGTGGCGAGGTCGTCGGCGCGGTCGAGCTTGTCGGCGAGCTTCTCGCCGTTCTCGCCGACCGTGCCGACCACCTCACGGACCTTCTTGATCAGCTCGGTCAGGTTGGTGGTCGGGTCGTCGATCTGCTCGTGGTACTGCTTGCCGATCTCGTCGCTGCCGCCGACCGTCTTGTTGACCCGGTTGATGATCTCGACCTCGGCCTCGATCTCCTTCAGGAGGTTCTTGAGCTCGGTGAACTCGGCGAAGGCCTTCTTCATGTACTCGGTCTTCGCGAGCACGTTGGCGTCAGCCACCGAATTCCTCCTGCTTGCGGGTCTTCTTCTTCTCGACGTCGTCCGCGTAGCCGGGGCGCATCGCCCACAGCGGCTCCAGCAGGTCGTCCAGGTCGCTGCCGCCGGTCATCGACAGGCGCAGGGTGTCGCCGATGCCCTCGAACTCCCGGATCCGGGCGGCGACCTGCTCCCCCACCTTGGCGCGGGCCTCGTTGAGGAGGTCGGTGAGCAGCGCGCCGAGTTCGGCCGGGGCCTTGTCCCGGTAGCCGGTGGTGTGGAAGGTCAGCGCGAGGACCTGGCCCTGGGGACCGACCTTCACCGTCACCAGGCGGTCCTTGGAGGTGACGGAGGCGGTGAGCTTCTCCAGCTCCGCCTGCGTCTCCTCGGCCTTGGCGAGCTGGTCGCGCATCGCCTCCATGGTCTGGGCGATCTGGTCCGCGAAGGGATTGCTCATGTGTCGTGCTTCCTCGTCGTTTCGTTCCGGTCGGGGTGGTGCGCCGGCCCTGTCGGTCCGGCGCACCGGCGTCGGTGGCCCCGGTCTCAGCGGCCGATGACGCCCTCGACGGCTCCGCTCTCGGTGCCCCAGACCTCTTCGTCCTCGGCCAGCCAGGTGGTGCGCTGGCGGTCCTTCTCGTTGCCGCCCGCACCGGCGCCGCCGCCCATGCCGGGCGGCATCATCGGCGGCATGGCGCCGCCGGAGCTGGTGGCCACCTGGCGGCCGGTCAGCGCCGCCTGTTCGGCCGCCGCGGCGCGGGCCGCGCGCTCGGCCGCCATGCGCTCGGTGGCCGCCTCGGCCGCGGCCTTCAGTCCGCTCGGGTCGCCGCCGGCGGCGAGGCCCCGCGCGCTCGTCCCGCCGACGGCGCCGGTGATCGGGGAGATCCCGCCCGGTCCCGTGAGGAGGGACCCGCCCGATCCGCCGCCGGCGGAGCCGAGCAGGCCGACACCGCCGAGGCCCGACGCGCCGAGGCCGAAGTCGTTGGGCGCGAGCAGGTCGTCCTCGGCGCTGAGGTAGCTGTGGCCGAGGTCGTCGATGATCTGCCGGCTCTCGGAGACGGGGTTGCCGCGGCCGTCCAGGAGGGTGCCGTCCGGGGCGATGGTGTAGTCCCGGCCGACCACCATCGGGTTGCCGCGGTTGTCCAGGACGGGCCGGCCCTCGCCGTCCACCACCCGGCCGTCCTCGGTGACCCGGGAGCCGGTCGGCACCACGACGTTCCGGCCGCCGGAGCCGCCGGTTCCGCCGCCGACGCCACCGGTCCAGCTGCCGCTCCCGGGGCCGCCGCTCCCGATGCCGCCGAGCAGGTCGGGGACGTGCACGCCCGGGCCGGGGCTGCCCGTCCCGCCGCCCGGCAGGGTCGTTCCGCCACCCGGGAGGATCGGGCCGCTGCCGCCGCCGGTGACGATCTCGGGCGGCTTCACGCCGCCGGGAAGGCTGGTGGGCGGCTTGGTGCCCCCACCGCCACCGCCGCCGGTGTTCCCGCCGATGCCGCCGATCCCGCCGATGCCCCCGGTGCCACTGCCACCGGATCCGCTGCCGCCGGTGCCACCGCCCCCGGCGCCGCCGTCGAGCTTGAACTCCTTGTTGTCGGGGCCGCCGCCGAGGTCGTTCTTCAGGTTGAGGTCGTCCTTGCCGCCGGTGCCGCCCCCGCCGGCGCCGCTCCCGCCGGGCGGGGCGTCCACCTTCGGCGGGACGGGCGGCGGCATCCGCAGGGCGACCCGGGGGTGGTTGCTGTTCATCTGGTTCAGGAGTCTGGTGTAGGCCGATTCGAGGAAGATCAGCGCTCTACCCGCCTCGTTGTCCAGCGGCCGATCGAGGTTGGCCAGCCAGATCTCCTTGCCCCGGACGACGACCTTCTCCCAGAACTCCTTCGTCTGCGGGTCACCGAACGGGGACGCGGTCACCTTGAAGGTCAGGTCCCCGTGCCCGTCCGCGGACGCGATGTCGCTCGACTTGAGGTTCGCGTCGTAGGTGGCCTTGGCCACCGTGTCCTTCCGCCAGCGGACCTCGACCGTGGCGTCCTTGAAGGCGTCGGCCACGGCGTCCTGGAGGGCGTTGGCGGGGTGGGCCAGTCGCATCTGGCGCCACTGGTGGAAAGCCATCTCCAGGGTGGACAGGACGTCCAGCAGAGGATTGACCATCCCGCCCAGCGCATTCTTGACGCCGTTGTCCGCCAGTTGGCGCTGGAAGCTGGCGATCTCGCCGTGGAAGGCACCGAGCACCGTGTGGAACGCTCCTGCGGCACTGCCCTGCCAGTCCCCGTCCGGGGCGTCGACCTCCTCGACCCAGGTCTTGCTCCTGGTGACCCAGTCCTCGAGGAACTTGGAGGCGCGCTCGTGGGCCTCGGCCACGCGCCCGAAGGCGGCCACGTCGAACCGGTCGTTGGCGAACGGCGGATTCCGCAACGGGCTGATGATCTTGAGGAACTCGTGCTGCCACCGGTCGAACGGCGAGCCCGCGTTGAGGGTCGAGTAGTCGAAGTTGATCCCGTAGACGTAACTGCCGCGGTAGTCCTCCTTCTCGTACGTGAAGTGGTAGTTCCACCCCCACCAGGCGTCGTGCGGCATACCCTTGCTGTCGGACGTCTTCCACTCGTGGTAGACGGTCGCGTCCCCCATCCCGTCGCCGGGCGTCCACTTGACGTCCTTACCGGCGACCGCGCCGCGGTCGACGAGACTGGTCTGGGTCGACGACGCGAAGATCGCGACGGCGTCCTCGTACTTGCCCACGGTGAACCCCTTCGACTGGACCGGCGCGGTCGGATCGGATCGGCCCCGGAGGGTCGGTGGTGCGGGCCGGCCTGCGCCTGGACCGGCCCGCGTGAGGGCACTGCGGCCGGGGTCAGCGGCCCCCGGCGCCGGGAACGACGTTGTTGAGCAGGTACATCAGCTCGGCCACGCTGATGGCGTCCTCCTCGCCGTTCTGCAGGATGAGGTCGGCATCCTTGAGGTCCAGCTTCATGTCCGTGGCCTGCTTGTTGATGGTTCCGAAGCCGGCGTTGACCGCGCCGAAGTAGTTCTTGAACGCGGTGGCGAGGAGCCCGACGGACGGAGCGCTCGCGCTGGGGTTCCCCGCCAGCAGGTGCGACGGGCGTCCCGTGCTCGTCGTGCCGCCGTCGGTCGCGTAGAGACCGATGTCGAGGACGTACGAGTTCTGCGTGAACCCGTCGATGAGTGCCTGGAGCTTCTGGTTCGCGAAGTCCGCGACATAGCCTTCGGTGATCTTGGTGACGCCGTTTCCGTCACCGGACTCGTTGCCTGCCATGGCGTGTCAGTCCCGTCCGTCGGTCGTCAGCCGATGCCCCGGCCGGCCTCGAAGTCCGCGCTCCAGAGGATGTGGTGGATCTTCGCGAGGTCCTGGGTGGCGGAGTTGATGTCACCGATCATCACCCCGTCCTTCGTACGGAGGGCCTCGGAGAGGTTCTCCGCGGCGGTGGAGAAGACACCGAGGAGGGGACCGCCGTAGAAGCTGTCCAGCTTCTGCTTGGTGATGCGCATCGCGTCCTCCATCCGCTCGGCCGTGTCGCTGAGGTACTGGATGGCGGCCTCGACGCCCGCGTGCTCGACGAACACTTCGCTGACTCCCGTTTCGTTGGAGAGGGGGAACGGCCGGGCAGCGCGCCCGGACCGGTGGGACTTCGGTTTCGGTCGCCTACTTGGGCGGGTTCAGGGCGTCCTTGATCGGGTCGTACCCGTCGGGGCTCTTGTTGGCGACCGACAGGGCGTTCTCCTCGGCGGCGTTGAAGGTGTTCTCACCGGCCGCCAGCTTGCCCAGGAAGTCGTTGTAGAGGCCGATCACCTCCTGGTACTTCCGCTGCCAGTCCCCGATCTTCTGCACGAAGACGACACTCGACTTGGCCTGGAACTTGGTCTCCAGCTCCTGGATGCTCATGTCGATGTCCCGCTTGACGCCCTCCATGACCCCCATCTGCGACTCGATGGTGCTCTTCACGGCCTGGATGGAGGCCGGATCCGCCTTCGTGACGGCATTCGGGTTCGTGCTGTTGGCCATCGCGGTCCCTCTCGCGTCGGACGTCTCTCTGGTGGGCCCGCCGCACGGGCGGGCCCACCAGGCTGAACGGCCCCGGGGGTCCGGCCGGTTCAGCGCCCCCCGCGGACGGCGGCGGACCGCCTCAGCGCGCGCACTTGCCGTCCGTCGCGGGCGGCTGGACGAGCCCCGTCCCGGTGAGCGCCGCCGGGTCCAGGCTCGGTCCGGCCGGCAGCAGCGCCAGCAGCCGGCTCGGGACGGCCACCGGGGCGGCCCCGGCGTAGCCGAGGCGTTCGACGGCGTCCGGGGTCATCGGGAACCGCACCCCGTTGTCGGTGACCAGGTACAGCGTCGAGCCCTGACCGCCCCCGGACAGGGACCGCACCAGCGCGCCGCCGCCGGGCCGGACGACGATCCGGTCAGCGGGGGTGCAGCTGGGGACGACGCCCGGCTCGGCCACCGGCGGCAGGCCGAGGACGGCGGTGGCGTCCGGCATCCGCAGGTCGACCTCGCCCGCACCGGCGGCGGGCAGCCCGGCGCAGAGTGCCTGCCCGGGGCCGGGGGTGGCCAGCACCGGGGGCCGTTCGGGCAGGCCGGCCGGTGCGAGTTCGGCGGTGACGGCGGTGGGCGCGGAGTGGGCGGCGAGGTCGGCGGCGCCGACCGGGGCGGTGGCCACCGCGCCGCCGCCGTAGGCCTCCTTCTGGGTGCGCGGGTCGCCCTGGAGGAGGGCGAGCAGGGTGGCGCCGACCGGCACCAGCCCCTGGCCGGTGAGGACGAAGCGGTCCTCACCGCTGCCCGCGAACAGCTGGCCGACCCTGGTGGGCCGTCCGGAGAGGTCGGGCCCGGCCGTGCCCCGGCCCGGCAGGTCCGGGGAGCGCAGGTCGGGCCCGGCGGCGAAGGTCTGGAGGAAGGCCGCGGTCACGGGGACGGGCACGGCCGCCGTGTAGCCGAGCGCGCGCACGGCGCCGCCCTGGACGTCCAGCGCGTGGCGGCGGCCGTACCGGAGCAGCTGCGGGGCGCCGTCGGGGGCGGCCACCAGCACGGCCCGGTCACCGATGGAGCCGTTCCCCGGCCGGGAGCCGACGGCGAGCGAGAGCAGCGGCGCGGGCCTCCCCCCGGACGCGCCGACGGCCTGGACCGTGCAGGCGAGCCAGTCGGAGCGGTCCAGCGAGGCGGGCGCGGGCAGGCCGTCGGGGGCTCCGACGATCCCGACCGGGCCGCCCCGGTCGGTGCCCTCCAGGGAGCGGCGGGAGACCTCGTCGACCTTCAGCTGGTCGCCCGCCAGCAGCCGGGCACTGGCCTGGTTCAGGACGGGGTGCAGCAGCCCGCCGGCGTAGAGGTAACGGGTGCCGGTCTCCTTGACCACCACCACGGTGCCGGGTTTGCGCCAGCCGGTCGCGCCGCCGGGCTTGACCAGTCCGTAGACGCCCGCGCCGACGCCGACCAGCAGGGCGATCGCCAGACCGATGGCGATGCCCCGGTTGGTCCGGCCGACCGGGCTGTCGGGGGCGTCCGGCTCGGCCCGCAGCATGCCGGCGGAGACCCGGCCCGTCACGAAGAGGTGGGCCTGTACCTGGTCACGGCGGGACTGCATGCGGTGGTCCTCCTGCGGGGCGTGGCGGCCGGTACGGACGGCGGGCCCGGCCGTCGTCGGCCCGTGCGGTGGGCCCCGGCCGGGCGGGCCCCTGTCGGGGGCGGCTCAGCCGCCGAGCCCCCGCATGGTCCGGTAGAAGCCGAGGACCTGGAGGGCGAGGGGCAGCAGCGCGATGGCGGCCAGCGAGTGCGTCAGGTCGCCGGCCCGGCCCCAGTACGGCAGCAGGCGCCGCCCCGGGACGGTCCAGGCGACGACGGCCAGCCCGAGGGCGGCCAGCAGCAGTACGGCGAACAGCACGAGCCGCCCCGTGCGGTCGCTGTCCAGGCCGATCCGCGCGGCCAGCAGGGTCAGGCCCAGCACGCCGGGGAGCAGCACGGCGAGCCGCTGGCGGATGCTGCCGATGTCCCGGGCGTGCAGCAGGAGCAGCGCCGACAGGTCGGCGGCCATCACCGGTGTGCCCCAGCCGGTGTCCCCGACCCCGGCCAGGACGACGAGCGCCGCCGCGCAGACGGCGCCGACGGCCGTCAGGAAGGCGGACAGGTAGCCGTCGGCGACCGTGCTCCGGGCGAGCACGTCCTCGGCGGGGAAGGGCTCGATCTCCTCCTGGAGCTCGTCGGCGTTGCGGGGCAGCGCGGGCAGCCGCAGGCCGGAGAGCTTGAAGGCGAGGCCCGGCACGAAGGCGCCCAGCAGCACCGCGGCGGCGGCGACCAGCGCGGCGATGCCGGTGACGGCCATGCCGCAGGCGGCCAGCGCCCCCGCGCCGAGGACGAGCACGGCGGCCACCAGCAGGCCGGGGAAGAACGCGCCGCCGCCGACCGCGACCAGCGCCACCACCGCGCCGCCCACCGCCGCCGATCCGCCGGCGAGCAGCCGGGTCGGGCCGTCGAGTCCGGGCACCAGCGCGGCCGCGGCGGCCGCGTACGCGACGGCGGCGGTGCCCAGCGCGGTGCCGGCCGGCGCGTCGCCGACCGCGCGGGAGGCCGCGGCGGCGCCACCGAACAGCAGCAGGGCGGCGACGGCCGCGCAGACGCAGCGCACGCCCTCGGGTCCGGGCAGGGCCAGCAGCAGCAGGCCGCCGACGAGCGCGAGCAGGGTGAGGGCGAGGGCCAGGTGGTGGGTGACGGCGGGGCGCCAGGAGTCGCCGCGGGCGATCACGCCGGTGCGGACGCCGTCCACCAGGTCGTCGAAGTGCACCTCCGGCAGGGCGTCCCGGCGCGGGCGCAGGAACAGCTCCTCGCCGTCGCGGACGGCGAGGGCCTCCAGGGTGAGCTCCTCGTCGAAGGGTTCGCCGCCGAGGCGCTGGAGCACCCAACCGTCGTGCTCGACGCCGCTCTCCTCGACGGCCGTGCCCGCGTAGCCGACCACGGTCGGCATCAGGTCGGCGAGGACGACGTCCCCGGGCACGGCCAGTTCGAACGCGGCCTCGGGTGCGCGGAATCTCAGCCTGCACAGTCCGGTCGCCGCCACTGCACCGCTCACCTGTCGTGCCCCTCCTCCGCCGGGCCGGGCCTGGCCGGTCTCCCACAGGCCACTACGGGCGGCGGGGGCCCGGCGGTTCACCGGGCCGGACCCGGCCGTCCGCCGGGCCCGGATGAACCGCGCGCGGAGTGCGGGCCGTAGGCCAGGGTGCGGTCCCCGTGCCGCCGCCACCCGGTCCGGGCGGGTCCCGGCCGGGCCGCCCGGCGGTCCGCCCGCCCCGGGGAGGCGCAGTGAGAGGAGAGCCCCGTTGAGTGTGGTCGTGGTCGACCGTCCGCCCCGGCGTCCCGGACCGGAGATGCCGGACGGGGAGATCCAGCTGCAGGAGCCGCCCGGCCTGCCGGAGCCGCAGAGCGGGATCTCCCAGATGCTCACGATGGCCCCGATGGCGCTCAGCTCGCTCTCGATGGTGATGATCTTCCTCAACCCGAACGGCGGGGGCGGGCCGCTCCAGTACGTCGCGATGGGCATGATGGGCCTCTCCGCGGTCGGCATGCTGGTGACCCAGCTCATCCGCAGCTCCGGGGACCGCAAGCGGCAGCTGCGCGGGGAGCGCCGCGACTACCTGCGCTACCTCGCCCAGATGCGCCGCCAGGTCCGCCGGCACGTCGTCAACCAGCGGCTGGCACTGGCCTGGCGCCACCCCGGGCCCGGCACGCTCGCCTCGCTGGTGCGCACCTCCCGGCTCTGGGAGCGGCGCTCCTCCCACCCGGACTTCGGCGACGTACGGATCGCGACCGGGCCGCAGCGGCTGGCGGTGCGGCTGGCCCCGCTGGCCACCAAGCCGATCGAGGACCTGGAGCCGCTCTGCGCGCACGCGCTGCGCCGCTTCATCCACGCGTACGGGTCGATCGCCGGGCAGCCGATCGCGGTGCACGTGCGCGGCTACGCCCAGGTGCTGGTGCGGTGCGCCACCCCGGAGGACCAGGACGACGGCGGAGCCGACGAGCCCGATCGGGAGCCGGCCCGCGCGCTGGCCCGGGCGATGCTCGCCCAGCTCGCCTTCTTCCACGCCCCGGACGAGCTGCGGATCGCCGCCGCCGTCGCGCCCGAGCGACGCGCGGACTGGTCCTGGCTCAAGTGGCTGCCGCACGCCCTGCACCCGACCGAGACCGACGGTGCCGGGCCGGTCCGCCTGGTGGCCGGCTCGATGGTGGAGCTGGAGCAGCTGCTGGGGCCGGAGTTCGCCGAGCGCCCGCCCTACGAGCCGGAGGCGCAGCCCGCGCGCGACGAGCCGTTCACGGTGATCGTGCTCGACGGCGTCCGGCTGTCCTCCGGGAGCCGGGCCGCGCTGGCCGGCTACCGCAACGCCGTCCTGCTGGACGTCGGCGAGGCGCTGGAGTGGAAGCACAACCGGTTCCGGCTGCGGCTGCGGATCACCGACGGCGAGCTGGAGCTGGTCGGCGCCGACCGCAACCGCAACGACGAGGTCACCCCGCTCGGGCGCCCGGACGCGCTGGAGGTGCCCGCCGTCCGCCGGTTCGCCACCACGCTGGCGCCCTTCCGGCTGGGCGACTCGGTGGACACCGCCGAGCCGCTGAACACCGACTTCGACCTGACCGCCCTGCTCGGCATCCGCGACCTCCACCAGCACGACGTCCGCCGGGCCTGGGCGGACCGCGGACGGACGAGCCGGCTGCGCGTCCCGCTCGGGCTCGGCGCCGACGGCTCCCCCGTCGACCTCGACCTCAAGGAGTCCGCGCAGGGGGGCATGGGCCCGCACGGCATGCTGATCGGCGCCACCGGCTCCGGCAAGTCCGAACTGCTGCGCACCCTCGTCCTCGCGCTCGCGCTGACCCACTCCTCGGAGACGCTCAACTTCGTCCTGGTCGACTTCAAGGGCGGCGCGACCTTCCTCGGCCTGGACCGGCTGCCGCACACCTCGGCGGTGATCACCAACCTCGCCGACGAGGCCGCCCTGGTCGACCGGATGCGCGACGCCCTGCACGGCGAGATGAACCGCCGCCAGGAGCTGCTGCGCGCCTCCGGCAACTACAGCTCGCTGCTGGACTACGAGGCCGCCCGGGCCGCCGGGACCCAGCTCGACCCGCTGCCGACGCTGTTCGTCGTCGTCGACGAGTTCAGCGAACTGCTCTCCGCGCACCGCGACTTCATGGACCTGTTCATCATGATCGGCCGCCTCGGCCGGTCCCTGGGCGTCCACCTGCTGCTCGCCTCGCAGCGCCTGGACGAGGGCCGGATGCACGCGCTGGAGTCCCACCTCTCCTACCGGATCGCGCTGCGGACCTTCTCCGCCATGGAGAGCCGCGGCGTGCTCGGCGTGCCGGACGCCTACCAGCTCCCCTCGCAGCCCGGCAACGGCATCCTGCGCAGCGACATCGCCACGCTCACCCGCTTCAAGGCGTCCTACGTGTCCGGCCCCTACCGCAGCCGGCGCGGCGCCGCCCAGCAGGCCGCGGCCGCCGGGCAGGTCGTCCCGTACGACACCGCGTACGTGACGCCCAACCGGCCCGCGCCGGAGCCGATCGAGCCGGAGGCGCGCGAGGAGGAGGCCACCGTCACCCTGCTGGAGCTGGCCGCCGAGCGGCTGCTCGACGCCGGACCGCCCGCCCACCAGGTCTGGCTGCCGCCGCTGGAGGTCCCGCCGACCCTGGACGAGCTGCTCCCGCCGCTCGCCCCGAGCGAGGCCCACGGCCTGACCCCGGACGGGTGGCCCGACCGGGGCCGGCTCACCGTCCCGGTCGGTGTGGTCGACCGCCCGTTCCAGCAGCTGCGCGAGATCTACACGGCCGACCTGTCCGGCGCCGGCGGCCACGTCGGCATCGCGGGCGGCCCGCAGAGCGGCAAGAGCACCCTGCTGCGGACGCTGGTCACCGCGCTGGCCCTGACCCACACGCCGCAGGAGGTGCAGTTCTACTGCCTCGACTTCGGCGGCGGCACGCTGGCCGCCCTGCGCGGCCTGCCGCACCTCGGCGGCGTCACCGGGCGGCACGACCCCGAGCGGATCGGCCGCACGCTCGCCGAGGTGGCCGGGGTGATCAGCCGCCGCGAGCAGAGCTTCGCCCGGCTGGGCATCGACTCGATGACGACGTTCCGCCGGCGGCGGGCCGCCGGGGACCCGGAGCTGGCCGACGAGCGGTACGGGGACGTGTTCCTGGTCGTCGACGGCTGGAACACCGTGCGCCAGGACTTCCCCGACTACGTCTCCGTCTTCAACCTGATCGCCGGACGCGGTCTGAACTACGGCGTCCACCTCGTCATCGCGGCGGCCCGCTGGGGCGAGATCCTCGGCGGCCTGCGCGACCAGCTCGGCACCCGCTTCGAGCTGCGGCTCGGTGACTCGATCGACTCGATGATCAACATGCGGGCCGCGGCGACCGTCCCCCGGATCCCCGGCCGGGGTCTCACCGAGGACCGTCTGCACTTCCTGACCGCGCTGCCCCGGATCGACGGCGTCGGGACGACCGAGGACCTCGCCGAGGGCGTCGCCGACCTGGTGGACGCCGTCAACGAGCACTGGACCGGCCCCCGCGCCCCCGAGGTCCGGATGCTGCCGCTGCTGCTCGACGCCGCCGACCTGCCCGCCCCCGAGGGGCGGCTGCGGGTCCCGCTCGGGCTGGAGGACACCGCCATCGCGCCGCTCTGGCACGACTTCGAGGAGAGCCCGCACCTGCTGGTGGTCGGCGACAGCGAGAGCGGCAAGACCAACCTGCTGCGGCTGATGATCAAGGCCATCACCACCGCGTACACCCCCGCCGAGGCCCGCATCATGCTGATCGACTTCCGGCGCGACCTCTACGACAGCCTGCCGGAGGAGTACCGGCTCGGTTACGCCGTCTCGGTGGACGTGGTCAAGCAGATCGTCTCCGGGGCCGCCCGGGCGATGGAGGCCCGCGTTCCGGGCGAGGACATCAGCCCGGCCCGGCTGCGGCTGCGCGACTGGTGGACGGGGCCCGAACTGTTCGTGATCGTCGACGACCTCGACCTCGTCCCGGCCTCCGGGCCGAACCCGTTCGAACCGCTGCTCGGACACCTCGCCCAGGGCTCCGAGCTGGGCCTGCACCTGGTGATCGCCCGCGCCGCCAACGGGATCGGGCGGGCCTACTCCGATCCGGTGCTGCGCCGGCTCCAGGACATCAACACCCCGGTGACGCTGCTCTCCTGCCCGCCCAGCGAGGGCACGATCTTCGGCAACGTCAAGCCGCGCCAGCTGCCGCCCGGCCGGGCCCTGCACATCACCCGGCGGCGGACGGTCCAGCTCCAGACCGCCCTGGTCGCGGAGCCGGACGCCGGGGCCGACGGGGCGGCCGGGTGACCGCCGCCGGGCGGCGGGCGGACCGCCCGCCCCGCGCGGCGGTGAACCGGCCGCCCGGCGGCGCCCGTAGTCCAAGGCGATGAGCCTCTCCCGCACCGGCACGCCCTCCGGCGACCCCGCGCCGCCGGCCGAACCCCGCCGCCGGTTCGCCCTCCGGCGCGGGCCGCGCCGTGCGCTGCCCGCGGTCGAGGCCGGCGCGCCCGCCCCGGCCGCCGGGACCGCCCCGCCGCCCTCCACGTCGGCACCGTCCACCGCGCTGTCGCCCTCGCCCTCGCCGTCGGCGGCCCCGGTGCCGGCGCCCTCCGTGCTCCGCCCGGTCGGCCCGCACTTCGTCATCGCCCCGGCCACCGCCCGCGACGACGAGCTGTCGGCCGCCATCGGCGCGCTCCGGCCCGTCCCGGACGCGGTCGTCGTGGTCGCCGCCGCCCCCGACTCGGCCAAGGTCCTGCGCGACCGGATGGCGGACCTCGGCGTGGTCGCCCGGGCCCGCGGCGCCGGCAGCCTGGTCCTCGCCGCCTCCGGGCTGGCCGCGCTCGCCCCCAACGGCCGCCGTCCGGCGGAGATCGTCGCCGAGCGGGCGGGCCTGCCGGTCGTCGCGCCGGACGGCCTGGTGGAGATCACCCCCGCCGGGAACCTCAAGGTCACCAGCCCCGAGGGCGCGACCGAAGCCGCCTCCTGGTGGCGGTGCGAGGCCGGGGCGCCGCCCCGCCGGGTCCGCGAGACCATCGGCGCCGCGACGGCGGTCGGGAGCCCGACGACCGCCTCCGGCGCCGCACCCGCCGTCCTGCACGGTCCGGCCGGACGCGCCGACGGTCTCACCGCCGGGTCCCGGGGCGACGCCGTCCGGATCCTCCGGCTCCCCACCGGCTTCTGGCTCACCGACCCGGCGTCCCGGACCGGCGGGCCGCTCCCCGACCTCGGGCTGGCCGCCGCGCCGCCCGGCCACACCGTCCTCCTGATCGGCACCCCGGACCGGCCCGTCCTGCTGCCGGACGACTTCGCGGACGCCGTGCTCTCGCTGCCGCTGGGCACCGACCGGCCGCTGGTCAGCGCCCCGTGGGCGGCCCCCGACCAGCTGGCCGCGCTCACCGGCGCGCTGGCGGCCAGGACGGCGCGGCCGGTGCAGGCCGCGATCGGCCTGCCCGTCCTCGGCCCGGGCGGCCCCACCTCCCGGATCCTGGACCGGCACGGCCGGGCCGGCTGGGAACCCTTCCTGCTGCGCCTCGCCACCGCCCCCGGCCGGCCCACCACCCCCGCCGCGTGGCGCAACGGCGGCGCCGACTGGAAGACCGCCGGTCCGGCGGTCTTCGAGGCGTTCCCCTTCTGGGTCCTGGAGGCCGTCCCGGCCGGTCTCTGGCTGCGCCCCGAACCGCCGCACGTCCTCACCCCCCGGTTCCGGCGGCCCGAGCCGGCCCGCCCGCTGCTGATCGTCGGGGAGCGCGACCGCCCGATCCCGCCCGACGTGTTCGAGGAGCTCGGCGCCCTGCTCGACCGGCTCCCGGCGGTCGGCGCCGAGGGGTTCGGGCTGCTGGCGCACGGTCTGCTGGAGCCGTCCGCCGAGCGGGTCGCCCGGTTCGTCGCCCGGATGCACGAGCTGGACTGGCTCGGGGCGGAGCAGCCCCTCACCGGGCCGCCCGCCGTGGCACCCGTGGCCTACGGGATCGGCGGCACGGGCCGCCCGCAGCGACCGGCCACGGCCGCCCGCGCGGAGTGGCTCGCCGCCGGACCGGCCGGCACCCCGGCCGTTCCCGGCCCCACGGCGACCGCCGCCCTCGGGCCCGCCCCGGCGGCGGCGCAGGCCGGCCCCGAGCCGCTCACCGGCTCCGAGGCACCGGTGCGGCCGGAGGCGGCGGGACCGGCACCCGCCGAGTCCGAGCCGGTGGCGCCCGCACCCGTCCCCCTGCCCACACCCGTCCGGGCCACCTCCGCTCCCGCCACCGGCACCTCCGCCGCGGTGGCCCCCTCCCGCCGGACCTCGTCCTCGACCGGCGACCCGGCCCGGGACCCGGCCGCCGGTCCGGTCGGCGACCCCGCCGGGTCAGCGGCCGGCGGGAGCGGCACCGCCGCTGCCGTGGCGGGATCGAACGCCGATCCGTGGCCCCGGCCGGCCGAACCGCTCACCCGCACCGCGACCAGCGGTGGCACCCCGGGTCTCTTCCGGGTGCCGGAGGTCCCTCCGGTCGAGCCGCCCACCGGGCCTGACGAGGACGGGCCGGACGAGGACGGAGCGGACGAGGAGGGGCCGGACACCACCGCCGTACCGGAGCCGGACGAGCCCCTGGGCCGGACCGAGGACCCGCCGGCCACCGCGGAACCGGGCGAGGGGGCGTCCGCCGCCGAGTGGTCCGCCGGCGAGGCGGCCTCCCCGGTGGTGCCCGTCGGCGGACCGGAGGGCACCGAACCGCCCCGCGCCGGCCTGCCGGAGTCCGCCGCCGAGGCCGGACCCGAAGCCGCGCCCGAGGCCGGACCACCCGCCGTCCCGTCCCCCGGCAGCACGCCCGAAGGCACGCCGCCCGGCGGCACGACGCCCGAGGCGCCCGTCGGCCCTCCGCCGGCCCGGCTCTTCCGCACCGACGAGTACCCGCCCCCGGTCACCGCCAGCTCCCCCGCCGACCGGGACGCCGTCCGCACGCTGCTCGGCGAGCACTACCACCGCTGCACCGGCCGCCTGGAGCAGCTCGCCACCCGGCTGCCCGGCCTGCGGTCCACCTCGAAGGACGACCTCAAGCCCGACCTGGCCGCCGTCCTGCTCCACCACGACGGCGCGGGCATCCCCGCGACACGCGCGGACCTGGTGACCGCCGCGCGCTCCGGCGACCCGGCGCTGAGGCCGTTCCTCCGATGCCTCGGCTCCGGCCTGCGGCGGCTCCCGAGCCACCACGGCGCGGTGCTGCTCGGCGCGGACCCCGCGCTGGACCCGAAGTCCGTCCTCGCCCTCTATCCGGCCGGCCTGGAGTTCCGGGAGCCCGCGCCGCTGGCCGGACTGGCCGCGGCCGGGGCGGAGCTGCCGGGTTGCTCCGTCGAGTTCCTCGTGTGGTCGGCCACCGGGCGGCGCACCTCCGTCTTCGACTCCGGCGACGGGCTGCCGCAGGCGGTGTTCGCGCCCGGTACGGCGTTCACCGTCGTCGGCACGGTGGCGGCCGAGGCCGACCGGCCGGCCGGCGTCCTCCTGCGCGAAACCGGCGGCGACCCGGCCGAGCGCGATCGCAGCGCCCTCACCAGGCTGCGGTCGTGGCTGGAGCGCCGTGCGGCGATGCCCCCGGCCGAGCGGCCCCGGGCGGAGTCCCCCGAGCGTTTCCTCCTCACCCCGGGGGTCGAGCCGGAGGCCGGTGCCCGCCGGCCGTCCGGGCACCCCGGCCCCGAGTACCCGGACGGCGAACTCCCCGACCCCGCCGAGCCCGTGGGCGCCGCCGGACCTCCGGAGGCCACCGCACCGCGGTGAACCCGGTGGCGCCCGGCACCCGTTCCCCAGGCGGACGCCACCCGCGCCCGCCCGACCCGCAGACGCCCGACCCGCAGACGCCCGACCCGCCGAGACCCGACCCGCGCCCGCCCGACCAGCCGAGACCCGACCAGCCGACACGACGCCCGACCAGCCGACGCCCGCCCCGCCGACCCCGGAGCCCCGATGCCGACCCGGCCCACCCGAGCCGCAGTGCCGCCCGCCCTGACCGCTCTCCTCCTGGCCGCGGTGCTCCCCGCGCTCCCGGCCGCCGCCGCACCCGCACCGACGACCCCACCCAGCGCGTCCCCCTCCGCCGCGTCCCCGTCCGCCGCGACCGTCCCGCCGGCCGACGGCAGGGGCCGGCCCCACCGCACCACCCAACCCGCCGCCAAGCCCGGCGGCGACCCCACCGGCAGCCCCACCACCAAGCCGACCGGCCGCCCCTCCGGTCCCGCCACCGGCGACCTCACCGACCCGTCCCTCAAGGACCTCGCCCAGCAGATCGTCTCCAGCGCGGAGAACTCGTCGCTCGACTGGAAGGCCCAGTTCGGCTACATCGAGGACATCAAGGACGGCCGGGGCTACACCGCCGGCATCGTCGGCTTCTGCTCCGGAACCGGCGACATGCTCGAACTCGTCCGCCACTACCGCACGCTGAAGCCCGACAACGTGCTCGCCAAGTACCTCCCCGCCCTGGAGAAGCTCGACGGGTCCGGCTCCCACGCCGGGCTCGACCCGGACTTCACCGCCGACTGGAAGCGGGCCGTCCAGGACCCGACCTTCCGCAAGGCTCAGGAGGACGAACGCGACCGCGTCTACTTCGACCCGGCCGTCGCCCAGGCCAAGTCCGACGGCCTGCACGCCCTCGGCCAACTCGCCTACTACGACGCCATCGTCATGCACGGGCCGGGCAACAGCTCCGACAGCTTCGGCGGGATCCGGGCCGCCGCGCTGCGCAAGGCCAAGCCCCCGGCCCAGGGCGGTGACGAGAAGACCTACCTCGCCGCCTTCCTCGACGCCCGCGCCGCCGCCATGCGCACCGAGGCCGCCCACTCCGACACCAGCCGCGTCGACACCGCCCAGCGCGTCTTCCTGGAGGCGGGCAACCTCGACCTCCGCACCCCGCTGCGCTGGAAGGTGTACGGGCAGTCCTTCCACATCGACGGGTAGCGCCCGCCGGCCGGCGGTGCCTCCGGAGTCACGCCGCTCCGGAC
>NZ_JBHXDN010000024.1:0-56697 GCF_042726075.1 Kitasatospora sp. NPDC127035
CGCCGGAACGGCCGCCCCCCACTCCAGGGGGGCGGCCGTTCCGGCGTTTCGCGGGCTACTTGCCCGTACTCACGAGTTCCCGTTCTCCGTCACTCCCGCCCCCGTCGCTCCCGCCTCCGGCGGACTCGCGGCGGTTGCGCAGGATGGACGACCCCAGGGCGAGGCCGATGAAGGCGACACCGATCAGGCCGGTGACGATCTCCGGGATGTGGTACTCGATGCCGACCATCAGGATCACGGCCAGCGCGCCGATCGCGTAGTGCGCGCCGTGCTCCAGGTAGACGTAGTCGTCCAGGGTGCCCTTGCGGACCAGGAAGACGGTCAGCGAGCGGATGTACATCGCGCCGATACCGAGGCCCAGGGTGATCTGGAAGATGTCGCTGGAGATGGCGAACGCACCGACCACGCCGTCGAAGGAGAACGACGCGTCGAGCACCTCCAGGTACATGAAGAGGAAGAACGCGGCCCTGCCGCCCACCTGGACGATGGACTTGCCGCCCTTCTCGGCGGCCTCCTCCTTCTCGACCTCCTCCTCCAGGCCCGACTCGAAGACCGAGGAGAGCCCGTTGACGGAGAGGTAGGTGACCAGGCCGAGCACCCCGGCGAGCAGCACCGTCTCGGCGTGCTCCCCGGCGAAGAAGTTGGACGCCAGCAGCAGGGTGACCAGGGCGACGACGGTGGAGAAGGCCTCCAGCTTGCCGACCTTCTCCAGCGGACGCTCGATCCAGGCCAGCCAGTTGTAGTCCTTCTCCTCGAAGATGAAGTCGAGGAAGATCATCAGCAGGAAGACGCCACCGAAGGCCGCGATGGCCGGGTTGGCCATTTCCAGGTACTGGGCGTAGGTGTGGCCCTCGTAGGTCTTGTCACTGTGCAGCGCGAGGTCGATGACCGTCGCCGGGTTGAGGTGCGCGGTGAGACCGACGACCAGCAGCGGGAAGATCAGCCGCATACCGAAGACGGCGATCAGCACGCCGATGGTGAGGAAGATCTTCTGCCAGTACGGGTTCATCCGCTTCAACACCGTGGCGTTGACCACCGCGTTGTCGAACGAGAGGGAGATCTCCAGGATGGAGAGGATCAGCACGATGCCGAATCCCTCGGCTCCCCAGAGCAGGCCGGCGGCGATCAGGCCTGCGATGGTGATCGCGAATGACCAGCCGAATGTGCGGAGGAACACGGGACTTGGTTACCTTTCGGGTTCATGGCGTCAAGGACGTCGGGTACGTCCGACACGGCGAATGCGTCGAACGCGACGATCGCGGCCTTTACTGTACGTTTACGCCGAAATCGAGGGCAATGCCCCGCAGGCCCGAGGCGTAGCCCTGACCCACCGCGCGGAACTTCCACTCGCCGGCGTACCGGTACAGCTCACCGAAGATCATCGCGGTCTCGCTGGACGCGTCCTCGGAGAGGTCGTAGCGGGCGATCTCCTGCCCGTCCAGGGAGTTGACCACCCGGATGTAGGCGTTGCGCACCTGGCCGAAGTTCTGCAGGCGCGAGTCGGCGTCGTAGATCGAGACCGGGAAGACCACCTTGTCGATCTGCGGCGGCACGAGGTCCAGATTGACCAGCACGACCTCGTCGTCGCCGTCGCCGTCACCGGTGAGGTTGTCACCGGTGTGTTCGACCGAGCCCTCGGGGCTCTTCAGGTTGTTGTAGAAGACGAAGTACTCGTCACCGACCACCCGACCGCCCGAGCAGAGCAGCGCGCTCGCGTCGAGGTCGAACGGCGCGCCGGTCGTGGACCGGGCGTCCCAGCCGAGACCGATCTGCACCTGTGTCAGATTCGGCGCGGCCTTCGTGAGCGAGACATTCCCACCCTTGGCGAGCGTGACACTCATGACTTGTCGTTCCTCCCTTGCCTCCCGGGGCGCATCTCAGGTCTATTCCCCCGCGACCCCGGCCGGCCCCTTCCGGCCGGCTGAACTTTCCTGAACTCCCATCCTTCCAGTGCGGCGGACCGGTTCGAAGCCGGGGCGCACGAAGCAGTCCGCACGGCTCCGGACACGGAACGCGCGCGGCTCCGGACACGGAACGGCGCCCCGAACGCGAACGGCCGGGGCGGCCGCCGGTGCCCTCGCACCCGCGGCCGCCCCGGCCTGCGCTGTCCCGTCGGGGCCGTCACCGGCCCCGCCCCGGCTCAGACGTTGACGCCGAAGTCCTGGGCGATCCCGCGCAGGCCGGAGGCGTAGCCCTGGCCGATGGCGCGGAACTTCCA
The DNA here is from genome assembly GCF_042726075.1 of Kitasatospora sp. NPDC127035. Taxonomy (NCBI): domain Bacteria; kingdom Bacillati; phylum Actinomycetota; class Actinomycetes; order Kitasatosporales; family Streptomycetaceae; genus Kitasatospora; species Kitasatospora sp. NPDC127035. Next base: position 2,219 of record NZ_JBHXDN010000024.1, read on the forward strand.
CTCGACGCCGTTGCGGTAGAGCTCGCCGAAGACCATCGCCGTCTCGGTGGAGGCGTCCTCGGAGAGGTCGTACCGGGCCAGCTCCTTGTTGTCCGCCTGGTTCACCACGCGGATGAAGGCGTTGCGGACCTGGCCGAAGTTCTGCGTACGGTTCTCGGCGTCGTAGATCGAGACCGGGAAGACGATCTTCTCCACGTCGGCCGGCACGGTGGCCAGGTTGACCTTGATCTGCTCGTCGTCGCCCTCGCCCTCACCGGTGAGGTTGTCACCGGTGTGCTCGACGGAGCCGTCGGGGCTCTTCAGGTTGTTGAAGAAGACGAAGTTGCCGTCCAGGCCGACCCTGCCCTGGTCGTTGCAGAGCAGCGCACTGGCGTCCAGGTCGAAATCCGTGCCCGTGGTGGTGCGGACGTCCCAGCCAAGGCCGACGATCACGGCGGTCAGGCCCGGGGCCTCCTTGGTGAGCGAGACATTGCCGCCCTTGCTCAGGCTGACACCCACTTGTCCTCCAAGAGTCGGGAGGCACGCCCTGGTGCCCCCGTGGTGCGGTTCAAGGCTCCGGGGCGATTCACCGCCGGGCCTCTGACCAGCCAACGGACCGATCGTAGTGCCGGGTTCCCGTCCGCGTGAGCGAACGGGTCCGACATGGCCACCGAACCGCATCCGAGTCCTGTCCGCATCGCACGCGAAGCGCACCCGAAGCGGACCGCAACCGCGCCCCGAACCGGACCGGAACCGCGCCGGCCCCGCCCGAACCGCACCCCCGAACCGCGCCGCACCTGCACCGCACCCGCACCGTGGCCCCGTCCGGCCCCGCCCGAGGGGCTCAGAGCGCGCCGAGGACCTTCAGGTACTCCTGCTCGTCACGGGCGTCCGGCAGGCCGTTCACGACGCTCCAGCGGACGACGCCGGCCTTGTCGATCACGAAGGTGCCCCGGACGGCGCAGCCCTTCTCCTCGTCGAAGACGCCGTAGGCGCGCGAGACCTCGCCGTGCGGCCAGAAGTCGGAGAGCAGCGGGAAGTCCAGGCCCTCCTGGTCGGCGAAGATCCGCTGGCTGAACGGCGAGTCGTTGGAGAGGCCGAGGACCTGCACCTCGTCGTTCTGCAGGCGCGGCAGCTCCTTCTGGATCGCGCAGACCTCGCCGGTGCAGACGCCGGTGAAGGCGAACGGGTAGAACACCAGGACGACGTTCTTCTCGCCCCGGAAGTCGGAGAGCCGGACCAGCTCGCCGTGCTGGTTCTTCAGCTCGAAGTCCGGAGCCTCGGTGCCGATCTCGATGGCCATGGTGGGACCTTTCTGACGCGAAGGGGCCGCGCCCCGCGGGCGCGACGAGCGCCATCCTCGCATTCGTCGGTACCGGTTCGGCCGGACGGGTGACGGCCGCGCCGTCCGGGGCCACCGCTTTCGCCCTGGGCGAACAACCTGCTGGTCAGGGCCTCCGGTCGGAACGCCAAAAGGACCGGGCCCCGCCGGAGGATGCTCCGGCGGGGCCCGGTCAGGCCCGTCAGGGGGTGCTCAGCGCTTGCCCGGCCTGGCCGTGGACTTGGTTGCCAGGCGGGTCGCCGCCCAGTCCTTGGCGACCGCGATCGAGCTGGTCTGGGAAAGGCCTGCGGTCTTGGCCGCGTCGGCGATGTCCGAGGCCTCGATGTGGCCGTCCCGACCGGTCTTCGGGGTCAACAGCCAGATCAGGCCGCCCTCGGCCAGGTATTCCAGGGCGTCGACGAGGGAGTCGGTGAGGTCCCCGTCGTCGTCGCGGTGCCACAGCAGGACAGCGTCGGCGACGTCGTCGTAGTCCTCGTCGACGAGATCCGTACCGGTGATCTCCTCGATGCCCTCTCGGAGATCCTGGTCAGTGTCTTCGTCGAACCCCAGCTCCTGGATGATCTGGCCCTCATCGAAGCCAAGACGAGCTGCCGGGTTGGACTTGTCCGCGGGGTCCGCGGTCGCGCTCACGGGAATAACCTCCAGTATTCGGCTCGGCATCCATGCCGAGGCTGTGGCCGTAGTCCACACGGGAGCGGCGGTTCGCGCAAGTACCCGACCCCCGATCCCCTCCAAAGGTTGACGTGTCACACGGGGACACGCCGTGCGATGTGTCGCGAATCACACCGATTTGCCCTTCTCTGCGTAGGACAAGGATGCTTCGGGTGGTCCCGGTCCACAGGCCGTACGCACGCCCGAGATGCGAACGGCATTCGGGTCCGCGCGTGCGCGGGCGTAGAGTCTCCTGTTGGCCCTCACCCCGGCCGTCCGCCATCGGACGGACGGGCAACCAGGTCGGACCACCTCTTTTCGTAACACCCGGAGGCGCGCGGCCCGGACGATGCTGTCCGAACCGCACACCTCCAGACCGCTCCTTCTGTCAGGGAGAGCGGTTACCGATCGGTAGAGATGACGGATCTCCGAGCGCGGTAGCACGATGGAGGCGGCGCGACACACCTCAGTTTCGACCGACAGTGAAGGAACAGCGTGGCTTCCGGATCCGATCGCAACCCGATCATCATTGGCGGCCTTCCGAGTCAGGTCCCGGACTTCGATCCCGAGGAGACCGCGGAATGGCTGGAGTCGCTCGATGCGGCCATCGACGAGCGGGGGCGCGAGCGTGCGCGCTACCTGATGCTGCGGCTGATCGAGCGCGCCCGCGAGAAGCGTGTCGCCGTGCCCGAGATGCGCAGCACGGACTACGTCAACACCATCGCCACCAAGGACGAGCCGTTCTTCCCCGGTAACGAGGAGATCGAGCGCAAGATCCTCAACGCGACCCGCTGGAACGCCGCGGTGATGGTCTCCCGGGCGCAGCGCCCGGGCATCGGCGTCGGTGGCCACATCGCCACCTTCGCCTCCTCCGCGTCGCTCTACGACGTCGGCTTCAACTACTTCTTCCGCGGCAAGGACGCCGAGGGCGAGTCGGGCGACCAGATCTTCTTCCAGGGCCACGCCTCCCCCGGCATCTACGCCCGGGCGTTCCTGCTGGACCGGCTCACCGAGCAGCAGCTCGACGCCTTCCGCCAGGAGAAGTCGAAGGCCCCGTACGGCCTCTCCAGCTACCCGCACCCGCGGCTGATGCCGGACTTCTGGGAGTTCCCGACCGTCTCGATGGGCCTCGGCCCGCTCGGCGCGATCTACCAGGCCCGGATGAACCGCTACCTGGAGCACCGCGGGATCAAGGACACCTCCGACTCGCAGGTCTACGCCTTCCTCGGCGACGGCGAGATGGACGAGCCCGAGTCGCTCGGTCAGCTGTCCCTGGCCGCCCGCGAGGGCCTGGACAACCTGACCTTCGTGGTCAACTGCAACCTGCAGCGCCTCGACGGCCCGGTCCGCGGCAACGGCAAGATCATCCAGGAGCTGGAGTCGCAGTTCCGCGGTGCCGGCTGGAACGTGATCAAGCTCGTCTGGGACCGCAGCTGGGACCCGCTGCTCGCGCAGGACCGCGACGGCGTCCTGGTCAACAAGCTGAACACCACGGTGGACGGCCAGTTCCAGACCTACGCGACCGAGTCCGGCGCGTACATCCGCGACAGCTTCTTCGGCGGCGACCTGCGGCTGCGCAAGATGGTCGAGTCGATGACCGACCAGCAGATCCAGCACCTGGGCCGTGGCGGCCACGACCACCGCAAGATCTACGCGGCGTTCAAGGCGGCCCGCGAGCACAAGGGCCAGCCGACGGTCATCCTCGCCCAGACCGTCAAGGGCTGGACGCTGGGCCCCAACTTCGAGGGCCGCAACGCCACCCACCAGATGAAGAAGCTGACGGTCGAGGACCTGAAGCGCTTCCGCGACCGGCTGCACCTGCCGATCACCGACAAGCAGCTCGAAGAGGGCTACCCGCCCTACTACCACCCGGGCCGCGACTCCGAAGAGATCCAGTACATGCACGACCGCCGCCAGGAGCTGGGCGGCTACGTGCCGACCCGCAAGGTGCGGCCGCGCAAGCTGGAGCTGCCGGGCGACGACGCGTACAAGGCGGTCAAGAAGGGCTCGGGCAACCAGACCATCGCCACCACCATGGCGTTCGTCCGGGTGCTCAAGGACCTCATGCGGGACAAGGGCATCGGCAACCGCTTCGTGCCGATCGCGCCCGACGAGTACCGCACCTTCGGCATGGACTCGCTGTTCCCGTCGGCGAAGATCTACAACCCGCTGGGCCAGACCTACGAGTCGGTCGACCGCGACCTGCTGCTCGCGTACAAGGAGTCGCCGACCGGGCAGATGCTGCACGACGGCATCTCCGAGGCCGGCTGCACCGCCTCGCTGATCGCCGCGGGTTCGGCCTACGCCACCCACGGCGAGCCGCTGATCCCGGTGTACGTCTTCTACTCGATGTTCGGGTTCCAGCGCACCGGCGACCAGTTCTGGCAGATGGCCGACCAGCTGGCCCGCGGCTTCGTGATCGGCGCCACCGCCGGCCGCACCACCCTGACCGGTGAGGGTCTGCAGCACGCCGACGGTCACTCGCACCTGCTGGCCTCGACCAACCCCGGCGTCGTCGCGTACGACCCGGCGTACGGCTTCGAGATCGCGCACATCGTCCAGGACGGTCTTCGTCGGATGTACGGCTCCAGCGCCGAACACCCGAACGGCGAGGACGTGTTCTACTACATGACCGTCTACAACGAGCCGATCAAGATGCCGGCCGAGCCGGAGAACGTCGACGTCGACGGCATCCTCAAGGGTCTGCACCGGTACGCGCCCGGCACCGCCGGCCAGATCCCGGCCCAGATCCTCGCCTCCGGCGTGGCCGTGCCGTGGGCCCTGGAGGCCCAGCGCATCCTCGCCGAGGAGTGGAACGTCAAGGCCGACGTCTGGTCCGCGACCTCCTGGAACGAGCTGCGCCGCGACGCGGTGGAGGCCGAGGAGTTCAACCTGCTGCACCCCGAGGAGCAGCAGCGCGTCCCGTACGTGACCCAGAAGCTCCAGGGCGCCGAGGGCCCGTTCGTCGCCGTGTCCGACTGGATGCGCGCGGTGCCGGACCAGATCGCCCGCTGGGTTCCGGGCCAGTACCAGTCGCTGGGCGCCGACGGCTTCGGCTTCGCCGACACCCGTGGCGCGGCCCGTCGCTTCTTCCACATCGACGCGCAGTCGGTCGTGCTGAGCGTGCTCACCGAGCTCGCCAAGCAGGGCAAGGTCGACCGCAGCGCGCTGAAGGACGCGATCGACCGCTACCAGCTGCTGGACGTGGCGGCGGCGGACCCGGGCGCCGCCGGCGGCGAGGCCTGAGTGCCTGACCGGTCCTGAGGGCCGGCCCTCCCCGCCCGGGGAGGGCCGGCCCTTCGCGCTTTCCGCGTGATGCCGGTCACATCCGCTTGAACCTCACACCGGTGTCAGCTCCTAGGCTCGTCACGACGAACCGGACCAGTCCAGGAGGGTCTCCGATGAACGCCGTCCACCCCGAGCCCGCCGCCGGCGGCAACGACTACAACCGCCAGGTGATCGACGAGTTCCGCACTTCGGCGGGTACGGTCGGCGGCGACTTCGCCGGCAAGAACCTGCTGCTGCTCACCACGCGCGGCCGGCAGAGCGGTGAGCCGCGCACCACCCCGCTGGTCTACCTGCGCGACGGCGGGCGGGTGGTCGTCTTCGCCCTGAACGGCGGCGCCCCCGCCGACCCGCTCTGGTACCGCAACCTCGCGGCCGCCCCCGAGGTCACGGTCGAACTCGGCGCCGACCGCTTCGCGGCGCACGCCGTCCCGGTCGATCCGGACGATCACGAGGACCTCTGGGCCCGGCAGATCTCCGTCGAACCGCTCTTCGCCGACTTCCGGGCCCGCACCAGCCGTACCGTCCCCCTGGTGGAGCTCCGCCCCGCCGCCTGAGTCCGGCCCGGCTCCCTCTTAACCTTCCCGAGAGTCCCGCTTAAGGTGGGACCGCGGGAGGCAAGGGGAGGGGGCCGGTTCCGTGCGCACACCGAGGACGGGGGCCTTCACCCTCGCGGTCCTGGTCGGGCTGACGGCGGGGGGCCTGGTCTGGCAGCTCTTACCGACCCCGGACGAACTCGGGCGGCCGTCGGTGGCCCTGCCCGCCCCGGACCGGCCGCCGACCGGTCTGCTGCCCGTGCCCGTGCCTTCGCCGGCGCCCGCGCCCGGCCCCGGGTCCGTGCCCCTGCCGCAGGATCCGGCGGGCCCGGTGCTCCCGGTGGGCCCGGTGGAACAAGCGCCGGAGCCGCCCGGGTCCGACGGGGCCGGCAAGTCCGCCTCGACCGCCGCGCCCACCCGCCCGCTGAGCGCGGGCCTCGCCGGCGCGCCGGCCGCCGCAGCGACCGCGACGCCGCCCGCCGCCCTCCCGAACACCTCGCCAACCGCTCCGGCCCCGCAGGTGCCGCGGGTCCCCGCGGCACCGACCGCCCCTCCGGCACCCCCGCCGCCTCCGGAGGCCCCGGCCACGGAGCCCGGCACCGGGGCCTCCGGTCCGGAGGAGGCGTTCACCGTCGAGTCCTCCCCCGGGGTTCCCCCGCCCGCGGCCGTCCTCCCCCCGCCCGCACCGGCCCCCGGGGGCGGCGGCCATCACCTGGCGCCCACCCCGCCGTCACTCGCCCCCGGCATCGCGCAGGTGCCCGAGGGCCAGGCCGAGGAGGAGTACTGGCGCGCCCAGGAGGAGGTCTGGGCGAAGGCCGAGGAGGCCTGGCGCCGGGCCGAGGCCGAACCGCCCTCCTGACCCCCGCCCCGGACACCCGAGCGGCCCCGGACTCGACGGAGTCCGGGGCCGCTCGTCGAAGGACGACGTCAGACGGTGATCACACGCGGCTCGTCGAGTCCGTCCACCTGGCCGGCCGCCTGGCACAGCTTGGGGATGTGCGAGGCGTCCGAGGTGACCAGCCGCACCGGAGGCTCGGACAGCGCGGCGGTGGCCACCACGAGCGCGTCGACCAGGCACTCGTGCCCGTCCAGCCCGGAGGTGTCGAGCAGTTCACCGGCCGCCTCGATCACCCGCTCCGACACCGGGGCGATCGTGTACCGGGCCAGGAGGAACCTCAGCCGGTCACCCACGCGCCCGGTTCGGCGAACCTCCAGTGGCGTGACGGCACTGACGACCACCGGGGCCGAGTCCCGCTCGGCCGCGCCGATCAGCGCGGCCACGCGACTGTCGCGCTCGGCGTCCAGCGAAAGCGCCTGGGCGTCGAGCACTACCGTCCCGCAACGGCGCGGGGAGGCCTTGGCCCTGGTCAGGCGCTGGCGGCCCATGCTTCCTCCGCCCATTGCCGGTCGGCGTCGGTGATGTGGCCGTGGGCCTCGTTGTCCTCCACGACCTCACGCAACTTGGCCATCGCCACCCAGTGTTCAAGAGCCTCCGCCACCACTGCGGAGAACCCGTTCCTGTCCGTGCGCTGTTCCACCTCGGCGGCGAGATCGGCCGGGAGCGAGATCGACCGTCTGACGGCGAGGGGCGTTTCCGGAGTCAGTTCAGCAACCATGGGCGAAGGGTAACACCGCGCGTGTCAATAACTCAAAGTGTTCATGTGACCGCATGTAGTACACGTAAGCGACCCCGGGCTCGACGGAGTCCGGGGTCGCTCGGGCGTGCGGGGGTGGGTCAGATGTGCACGGCGGGGCCGGCGTCGGTGGAGCCGCGGCGGGTCAGGAGGCCCAGGAGCGCGGCGGCGAAGGCGACCACGGCCGCGACCGCGAAGGCGAGCGACATGCCGCTGACGAACGAGTCGTGGACGGCGCCGGCCATCGCGTCGACCGCCTGCTGGGGGGTGCCGGCCGGAGCGGGCGGGGCGATGCCGAGCTGGGCGGCCTGGTTGAGGCCCTCGGACTGGGCGGGGTCGACCGGGGGCAGCCCCGCCTTCGCCCAGTTGCCCGGCAGCACGTCGGTGACCTTGGCGGCCATCAGCGCGCCCAGCACCGCGGTGCCGAGACTTCCGCCGACCTGCATCGCGGACTGCTGGAGACCGCCGGCCACGCCGGAGAGCTCCATCGGGGCGTTGCCGACGATGACCTCGGTGGCGCCCACCATGACCGGACTGATGCCCAGGCCCATCAGGACGAACCAGAGCGCCATCGCACCGTTGCCGGAGCCCGCGTCCAGGGTGGACATGCCGATCATCGCGGTGGTGGTGATCAGCATGCCGGCCACGATCGGGATGCGCGGTCCGAGCTTGCCGATCGCCACGCCGGCCACCGGCGAACCGATGATCATCATGCCGGTCATCGGCAGCAGGTGGACGCCGGCCTCGACGGGCGACATGCCGTGCACGTTCTGCAGGTAGAAGGTGACGAAGAAGATCGCGCCGAAGAACGCGAAGGCCATCAGCACCATCAGCAGGGTGCCGGCCGACAGCGGCAGCGAGCGGAACAGGCTGAGCGGGATCAGCGGCTCCCGGGCCACCCGCTGCCAGAGCGCGAACAGCGTCATCAGCACGACGGCGCCACCCAGGAAGAGCACGGTGGAGAGGTCGCCCCAGCCCCACTCGGGGGCCTTGATGATGCCGAAGACCAGCGCGAACATCGCCACCGAGAGCAGCACGATGCCGGGGACGTCGAAGGACTTGGCGGCGTTCTCGGCGCGGACGTCCTTGAGGATCCACAGGCCGAGGGCCAGCGCGATCAGGCCGACCGGGATGTTGATGAAGAACACCGACTCCCAGTTGACGTGCTCGACCAGCAGGCCGCCGACGATCGGGCCGGCCGCGGTGGAGGCGCCGATCACCCCGCCCCAGATGCCGATGGCCATGTTGAGCTTCTCGGCCGGGAAGGCCCCGCGCAGCAGGCCGAGCGCGGCGGGCTGGAGCAGCGCGCCGAACAGGCCCTGGAGGACGCGGAACGCGATCACCGTCTGGATGTTCCCGGCGAATCCGATCGCCGCCGAGGTGGCGGCGAAGCCGACCGCGCCGACCAGGAAGGTGTTCTTGTGGCCGAACCGGTCACCGATCTTGCCGGCGGTGATCAGGAAGACCGCGAGGGCGAGCAGGTAACCGCTGGTGACCCACTGGATCTCGGAGGGGGCGGCCTTGAGGTCGGCCTGGATCACCGGGTTGGCGATCGCCACGATGGTGCCGTCCAGGGCGACCATCATCACGCCGACGGCGACGGTGAGCAGGGTCAGCCAGGGGTGCCCCTGGAGGCCCTTCCCGGCGGACGGCACGGGCGGCCGCGCGTCGGCCTTCGTGCTCTTGACGGCGGACTGGCTCATCTGGGCCCTCCGTGGGCTGGCTGGGGGCGGACGTGGGCGTGGCGCCCCGGCCCAACCCGTCCCCACGAGTGCCCGGCCCGACGGACGCCACTCCGGCAGATTATGTCAGCGACTGACATTCGGCAAACACTGACTTCTGGCTCCGGCTGACATTTGTCAGACCGATAGAGTTGGGCTTTACACCCCAGCCGCGTCACCGTCCGGAGGACACCCCGCCATGGCCGCTCAGCCCGCACTCCCCGCCACCGCCCCGGCCGGCCGGGCTCCCGGCGACCCGGAGCCGGAGCCCGGCCCGGGACTGCGCGAGCGCAAGAAACGCCGCACCCGGGACGCGCTGATCGAGGCGGCCCACCAGCTCTTCCTCAGCCAGGGCTTCGCCCGGACCACCGTCGACGAGATCGCCGCCGCCGTCGACGTCTCGCAGCGCACCTTCTTCCGGTACTTCGCCAACAAGGACGAGGTCGCCCTCGCCGTCCTCGCCGACGCCGAGGACTACTTCATCGACCGGCTCCGGAACCGCCCCGCCGACGAGAACCCGCTGCAGGCACTGCGCGCCGCGATCGTCGAGTCCTGGCGCGAGCTCGGCTCCCCGGACCGCACCGGACCCGGTTCGGTGACCAGCGCGCTGGAGCTGATCCGGATGATCGAGGACACCCCCACCCTGCTCGCCGCGCACCTGCGCCGGGTCACCGACCAGGAACGGGTGGTCACCCGGGTGATCGCCGAGCGCGAGAACCTCGACCCCGCCGAGGACCTGCGGCCCGCCGTGATGGCCGCCGTCTTCGGCAGCGTGCTGCGCGCCGCCCACCTGTCCTGGACCGCCGACCAGGAGGTGGACGGCCCGGAGGGCATGATCGCCCTGATCGGCCGCCACTTCGACCAGCTCGGCCCCGCCCTGGCCGGCGACTGGCGGCACTGAGGACCGGCCCCGGCCGCACCGGGTCGCACCGGGGTCGCACCTGGTCATACCGGGGTACTACTCCCGGCCCCGGCAGGGCCCGAAAGGTCTGCCCACGGTCCGACGACGGGCGGGTGGCGCGACTCCTAGGCTGGCCCGCGATGAAGACGCTCAGCAAGGCCTCCGCCCGGGCCCACGCCCTCCGCCTGCTCGGAACGCTCCGGCACAACCTCAGCACGCCCACCGGCGGGCACACCCCCCTGCTCGGGGACTCCCCGCGCGCCTGGGTGCGACGGCTGCCGTACGTGGTCGCCCTCCTCCTCCAGACCTCGCTGATCCCCACCGGCATCACCGTCCTGACCGGCTCCTACGACCTGGTCCTGCCCGTCGCCGCCGCACTCACCGTCGCCCAGACCGCCCCGCTGGTGCTGGCGGTCGCCCGGCCGCTGCCCGCCTGGTGGATCAGCGCGGGCGCCCTCGTCGCCACCGCCGCCGTCACCGCGCGCCACGACCACACCGGCGGCACCTGGCCGTGGACGGCGCCGATGATCCTGGCCTACCTCTTCCTGCTGATCGCGCTCGCCCTGCGGGAGAGCCGGGCCACCCTGGTCTCGGTCTGGGTCGCCACCGTGCTGCTCACCGGCCTCACCCTCACCCTCGGCCTGCCGCGCGGCGGCGACGGCACCACCGTGCTCCTGGTCGCGCTCAGCGGCGCCGTCCTGCTGCTCGGCTGGTCGGTCCGGGACCGGGCCGAGGCCCGGCGGCTGCTCGTCGTGCAGGAGCACATCAGCGAGGCCGAACGCGAACGGCGGACCCTGCTGGAGGAGCGCGCCCGGATCGCCCGGGAGCTGCACGACGTGGTCGCCCACCACATGTCGGTGATCGCCGTGCAGGCGGCCAGCGCGCCGTACCGGATACCCGGCGTACCGGCCGACGCCGCCGAGGAGTTCACCGCGATCGCCGGCACCGCGCGCGAGTCGCTGGCGGAGATGCGACGGCTGCTCGGCGTGCTGCGCAGCGAGGATTCGGGCGCCGAGAGGGCGCCGCAGCCGGGTGTCGGTCAGCTCGTCCAGCTGGTCGAGACGGTCCGCCGGGCGGGGGTGGCGGCCGAGCTGACGGTCGACCCGGAACTGGCCGACGCGCTGCCGCCCGCCGTCGACCTCTCCGTCTACCGGATCGTCCAGGAGGCACTGGCCAACGTGGTCCGGCACGCCCCGGGCGCCGGCGCCTGGGTCTCGCTGACCGCCACGGACGCGTCCCTGCTGGTCACGGTGGTGAACGCGGCCCCGCCCGAGCGGGCGGAGTCGCTGGAGGCCTCGGTCGAGGGCACCGGCCAGGGACTGGTCGGGATGCGCGAGCGGGTCCGGCTGCTGGACGGCCGGCTGGACACCGGGCCGCTGCCGGACGGCGGCTTCAAGGTGGCCGCCGTCCTGCCGCTCGACGGCCTGACGGATACTCGGTCCGCCGGCACTGCGCCGGCCCAGCCGTAGGACCGGCTGCACGACGACCGGAAGAGCACCGCATGACCATCCGCGTGATCATCGTCGACGACCAGGCGATGGTGCGGGCGGGTTTCGCCGCCCTGCTCAACGCCCAGAGCGACATCGACGTGGTGGGCGACGCGGCGGACGGCGCGCAGGCCCTGGAGGTGACCGGCCGGACCCATCCCGACGTGGTGCTGATGGACGTCCGGATGCCCGTGATGGACGGGCTGGAGGCGGCCCGCCGGCTGCTCGCCCCGGCCGTGCCCGGCGCGCACCGCCCGAAGGTCCTGATGCTCACCACCTTCGACGTCGACGACTACGTCTACGAGGCGCTGCGGGCCGGGGCGAGCGGCTTCCTGCTGAAGGACGCGCCCCCGGCCGACCTGATCGCGGCCGTCCGGGTGGTCGCGGCCGGCGAGGCACTGCTCGCCCCCTCGGTGACCCGGCGGCTGATCGAGGACTTCGCCCGGACCAGGCCGGCCAAGCGCCGCGACCCGAAGCTGCGGCTCAACGGACTGACCCCGCGTGAGACCGAGGTACTGGAGCTGATCGCCCGCGGCCTCTCCAACCAGGAGATCGCCGCCCGGCTGGTGCTCGCCGAACAGACCGTCAAGACCCACATCGGCCGCATCCTGGCCAAGCTCGACCTGCGCGACCGCGCCCAGGCGGTCGTCCTCGCCTACGAGTCCGGCCTGGTGACGCCCGGCCAGTAGGGTCCGCCCCCGCCCCCGTGGTGGGGAAAACCTCAGTGATACCCGGGTAGCACCCGGGAGTTGGCCCTGCGGAGTGACGTCCGCAGGGCCGTCGCATTCCTACCGTCCTCCCCGTCGACGTCGAACGGACGAGGGAGAGAACGGACATGCGGCAGCAGCCAAGCCAGCAGCCCGGCCAGGGGCGTACCCGGCAGCGCGCCGAGCGGAGGCCCCGGCGGATCCGGCGGACGGTCGCCGCCGCCGGGCTGGCACTGGCCGCCGTCCTCGGCGCGGGCGGCTGGGCCGCCGCCGACGGCCAGCAGGCCGTGACCGGCCCCCCGCCCGGCACCGCCGCCTGGGTCGCGGACACCACGCTCGGGCTCCGGCTGCCCGACCCGGCCACCGCCGCCCCGGCCGAGGTGGCCGCCTTCTTCGACCGGCTGCCGGCCGCGGCCCGGGAGTCGCTGGCCGTCCGCCACCCGCTGGTGGTCGGCAACCTGGACGGCGCGCCGGTCCGGCTCCGCTACCGGGCCAACGAGGCGGCGCTCGCCGAGGAACTCGGGCGTGAACTGGCCCGCGCCACCGACCCGTCGCTCACCCCGCAGGACCACACCGCCGCCCGGGAGCGCGCCGCGCGGTACCGCACGCTGCTCGACGGGGTGCGGGACGGCGGCCGCCGGTTCCTCGCCTTCGACCCGCGCGGCCGGGGCCAGATCGCCGAGGTGTACGGCGACCTGGCCACCGCCCGCCGGACGGCGGTCGTCGTCCCCGGCTCCGACATCGACCTGCGCACCTTCGACCGCGCCGGTGACCCGTACGGAACCCCGGCCGGCATGGCCCGCGCGCTGCACGGGGCGACCGGCGGGGGTACGGCCGTGATCGCCTGGGCCGGCTACACCACTCCGGTCGGGGTGGGCCCGGACGCCGCCACCGAGACGCTGGCCGAGGCCGGCGCCGGGCGGCTGGGCCGGCTGCTCGACGGACTCGCCGTCACCACCCGCCCGGACGCGCCGGCCACGGTGTTCTGCCACAGCTACGGCTCGGTGGTCTGCGGGCTGGCCCGGCCGGGCCCGGAACAGGCCTCGGGGGTGGTGGTCCTCGCCTCGCCGGGCCTGGGGGTCGACTCGGCCGCCGACCTCGACCCGCGGGTGCCGCTCTGGGCGGTCGAGCGGAACGACTCGGACTGGATCGGCCACGTGCCCTACGTCCGGTTCCTCGGTCTCGGTCACGGCGCCGATCCGACCGGGCCGGAATTCGGCGCCCGCCCGCTGCCGGCCACCGGCGCACACGGCCACACCGGCTACTTCGCGCCGGGCACCGCCTCGCTGGCCGCCTTCACCGCCGTCGCACTCGGCCGCTGACCCGGGCCGACCGCACCCGGGCCGACCGCACCCGGCCGGCCGCACCGGCCGCCGACCCCGGCCGCCGCCCGCACGTGCAACCGCACGGCCGCCGCCCGCACCCGGGCCGCCCCGCCGCCACCCCGCCCCTTCGCCACACCCGCGAACGGAGACCCCGTCATGCCCAGCCCGCTCACCGCCCTGCGCCGGGCCGCCCACCAGGTGGACACCCGCACCCCCGAGACCCGCGACCGGGCCCTCGACGGCCTGCGCGCCCTCGCCCTGCTCGCCGTACCGGTCGGCCACTGGCTGCTCGGCGGCTTCACCCTCTCCTCCGACGGCGCGCTGCACAACGCCAGCCCGCTCTCCTCCCCCGCGCTCGGGTTCTTCGCACCGGCCAGCTGGATGCTCCAGATGCTCGGCGTGTTCTTCCTGGTCGGCGGCCACTCCGCGGTGCACTCGCTGGAGCGGGCCCGCGCCAAGGGCGTGGGCAACGCCCGCTGGCTGCGCGGCCGGGCCGTCCGGCTGCTCCGCCCGGTGCTCGGGGTGACGGCCGTCTGGGCGCTGCTGATCCCGGTGCTGCGGCACCTCGGCGTCCCCGCCGACACCGTCCGGACCGGGTCGACGCTGGTGGTGCAGCCCCTCTGGTACATCGGCGTCTACCTGGGCCTGACCGCGCTCACCCCGCTCTGCGTGGCCGCCGCCCGGCGGCTGGGCGGCTGGTCGGCGGGCGTCCTCCTGGCCGCCGTCGCCGTGGTCGACGTGCTCCGGTACGGGCCGTGGGCCGAGGCGGTGCCGTCCTGGGTCGGGCTGCTGAACATCCTGCCGGGCTGGCTCTTCGGCTACCAGCTCGGCGTGCTCTGGGCGCGCGGCCGGCTGAGCCGTCCGGCCGGCCGCCTGCTGCTGCTCGGCGGCGGCGCGCTGTTCGCCGCGCTGCTGCTGTTCTGGCACTACCCGGCCAGCATGGTCGGGGTGCCGGGCGCCGAGCGGACCAACTCCCACCCGCCGTCCCTGCTGGTGCTGGCGCTGGCCTCGGTGCAGTGCGGCGCCGCGGTGCTGCTGCGCGAGCGGCTCGGCCGGCTGCTGACCCGGCGTCCGCTGCTCTGGCTGCCGGTGGTGGCGGTCAACCTGTCGGCGATGACGATCTTCTGCTGGCACCAGAGCGCCATGCTGGCCGTCGCGGTGCCCGGCGCGGCCGTCCTGGGCGAGGTGCCGGGGCTGACCGTGGCGCCGGACTCGCTCGGCTGGGTGGCCGTCAGGCTGGCGCTGCTGCCGCTGTTCGGGGCCGCGTTGATCGGGATCGGGTGGTTCACCCGGCGGTTCGACGGACCGTGGACGGCCTTCTCCCGGCCCGTCAAGGCGGTGGCCGGAGCAGGGGCGGCGTTCTTCGCCGCGTACGCGCTGGGCGTGGTCTGAACGCCCCGGCGGTCGGAGCGAGGGCGGGGCGTGGGCCGGTGCGGTCCACGCCCCGCTCGTGTGCCCGCCACCGCGCCGGACCGGTCGTTCCACGCCGTCCGGTGCCGCCCCGCACCGGCCCGCTCCGCCCGCAGCCGACGCGCCGTCACCCACTTGCGACACGCACACGCCGAACGCAGTGCATCCGCATGCGAACCACCACGCACTGTGATGTTCTGTGACGGTCGGCGACCATTCGTGCGCCCGCGACCGCCACGGCCGTCCCCCCGCGCCGTTCGCCCCCGATGCCCCGATGTCCCCCTCACTCCTTACCTCCCACGTTTTCGAGGAGTTCCATGTCCCTGTCCCTGCCGCGGCCCACCGGCCGGCCGCGGACCCGCCGGCGGCACTCCGCCGTCGTCGCCACCGCCGTGGTCTGCGCGCTGACCACCGGCACCGTCCTGACCGCCGCCGGCCCGGCCGCCGCCCTGGTCGGCACCCACGGCTCCGGCCACCACGACCCGGCCGGCGCCGACGCCCCGGCCGGTACCGCCCCGCGCATCACCGACCCCCGCGTGCAGGCCGAACTGCGGGACGACGAGGTCGCCGCGCTCGGCCAGGAGCACGCCGAGGAGCACGCCGGTGCGCGGGCGGCCATGCGCGGCGTCGGCGAGTACCCGCAGACCACCCGCACCAACCGGCTCAAGGCCCTGACGGACTCCCAGGCAACCCTCAACGCCGCCTTCGACCCGGCCGTCTTCGGCGCGTTCAAGGCGTACTTCCCGTCCCCCGACTTCGCCGCCCACATCGCCATGCTGCCGACCGGCAAGGTGCTGCTGTTCTCCTTCGAACGGATCGAGACCAACCCGGAGAAGGAACCCGCCCCCACCCAGACCATCGGCAAGGAGAACGCCGGGCGCGCCTACCTCTGGGACCCGGCCAAGGGCTCCGGCGCCGATTCGTTCACCAAGGTCACCCCGCCGGTGATCGACATGCCGGACGGCCTCGGCGAGCTGCGCCCGGCGCCGTTCTTCTGCGCCGGCCACTCCTTCCTCCCCAACGGCATGCTCGGCGTCTTCGGCGGCAACCTCGGCGGGAACGGCGGCACCGGCGCCAAGCTGTCGCTGATCTTCGACCCCTGGACCGAGACCTGGACCCGCAACCCCGACATGTCGGTCGGCCGCTGGTACCCGTCGGTGGTCACCGGCGCGGACGGCCGGCAGCTGATCATGTCCGGCCAGTCCGAGCTGGGCTGGGGCACCCCGACACCGGTGGTCGAGCGGTTCCCGGCCAAGTCCTACCCGGTGCCCTCCCTCAAGACCGACACCCCGAGGAACACCCCGGTCGACCGCTTCAAGGCCGACGCCCCGTTCAGCCTGGACTACCCGCACCTGTTCTCGCTGCGCGACGGCAACGTCTACGCCTTCGGCCGCCACCCGGACGAGCAGTGGGTCTTCGACCCGGTCAACGAGACCCGCCGCGACCTCCTCGCCCGCCCGGACGGCCGCAAGCGCGGCTACGGCTCGGCCGTCCCCCTCCCCGGCGGCCCCAACGGCCCGGAGGCCACGCTGTTCCTCGGCGGCGACCGGGACAACCCGAGCACCCTGCGCTTCTCCAACGGCAACTGGACCGCCGAGAAGTCCCGCGCCTTCGGCCGCACCCAGGACGACACCCTGCTGCTCCCCAACGGCACGCTGCTGACGGTCAACGGCGCCTACGACATCCGCGACTACGGCAACGGCCCGTACAACCCGAACGCCGACCTCAAGTACCGGCAGACGGAGCTGCGCGACGCCCAGGGCAACTGGAAGCTCGGCCCGGTCCAGCGGCTGCCGCGCGGCTACCACTCCAACGCCGTGGTGCTCCCGGACGGCCGCATCATGGTGACCGGCGACGAGCTCCAGCAGCTCGCCAACGACCCGGACATCACGGACAACATGAACGGCAGCATCGAGATCTACGAGCCCGCCTACCTCCACCAGGGCAACCGTCCGTCGATCGACCGGGCCCCGACCACGGCGGTCGGCTACGACAAGAACTTCCTCGTCACCACCACCACGCCCGGACTCGTCTCCAAGGCCGTGCTGCTCTCGCCCACCACCGCGACCCACTCGGTCAACACCAGCCAGCGCCACCTCGAACTGCGGGTCACCAGCCGGGCCGGCAACCGTCTGGAGCTCCAGGCCCCGCCGGACGCCAAGGCGGCGCCGCCCGGCTGGTACATGCTCTTCCTGCTCAACGACCAGGGCGTGCCCTCCGTCGCCAAGTGGGTGCAGCTCAGCTCCTCGGCCTGACCCGACGACCTCCCACGCGCGACGAGGAGAACAACCCCCATGACCACGGCAACGGATCTGAGACTCCGCGAGAGCGACGAGATCCAGGGCGACATCGTCGCCGGCTTCAAGAAGGACAACGTCACCCTGCTGTTCCTCAAGTTCGAGGACGCCGCCCGGGCCCGCGACTGGCTGCGCCGGCTCGCCCCGCAGATCGCCACCACCCGCCAGGTCGCCGGCTTCAACGCGGCCTTCAGCGAGGCCCGCAAGTCCTCGGGCGGCGACGACCCCCGGACGCTCCGGGCCACCTGGCTGGGCCTCAGCCTGACCTACGAGGGCATGCGTCAGCTCTCCGCGACCGACCCGTTCCCGCAGGGAGCGCCGCCCGGCACCGGCCTGGAGGCGTTCAAGGAGGGATCGGCCAAGCGGGCCGGCGCGCTCGGCGACACCGGCGACAACTCCCCGGAGAACTGGCTGTTCGGGAACGGGAAGAGCCAGCCGGTGCACGCGGTGCTGACGATCGCCTCGGACACCGAGGAGGACCTGAGGACCACCGTCGAGGCGCAGCGCGAGGCCGCCGCCACCGACCGGATCGTGATCGTGTTCCAGCAGAACGCCCAGACCCTGAAGGGCAGCCGCCGCGGCAAGGAGCACTTCGGTTTCAAGGACGGCATCAGCGAGCCCGGCGTCCGCTTCTTCGACCAGCCCGACCCGAACCGGCCCGAGGAGGTCCAGGGACACCCGGGCACCCGGATCGTCCCGGCCGGCGAGTTCGTGGTCGGCGAGCAGCCGGCCCCCGGCAGCGCCACCGAGTTCCCCGAGTGGGCCCGCAACGGCTCCTTCCAGGTGGTCCGCCGGCTGTCCCAGGACGTGCCCGGCTGGTGGGCCCAGGTCTCGGTCAAGCTGAAAGAGCTCAAGCAGGCCAAGGCCGTCCCGGAGTCCGCCACCGCCGAGTGGCTGGCCGCCCGGCTGGTCGGCCGCTGGCGCTCCGGCGCGCCGGTCTGCAAGCACCAGGACCGGGACGTCCCGAACGACCCGGCGGCCTCGTCCGACAACGACTTCGACTTCCGGGACGACCTGGAGGGCCTGGCCACCCCGCTCTTCTCCCACCTGCGCAAGACCAGCCCGCGGGCCGGCCTGCAGGCGCCCGACCCGAGCGTGCCGCCGCTCGACGCCCGGGACCTGGACGGCCGGCGGATCATCCGGCGCGGCGCGCCGTACGGGTACCCGTTCGACCCGGCCTCCGAGGGCCCGGGCGGTCCGGACGACCCGCGCGGCCTGCTCTTCGTCTGCTACCAGGCCGACATCGCCCGGCAGTTCGAGTTCATCCAGGCCGACTGGATGGACCAGCCGGACTTCCCGCCCGGCCGCAACCCGGAGCCCGGCAAGGACCCGGTGACCCAGCAGGCCGACCAGGTCGACTTCGAGAGCCGCGGCTCGGACGGCGCGGTCAGGCACACGCCCCTGAGCTTCCAGCAGTTCGTCCAGACCCAGGGCTCGGTCTACGCCTTCGCGCCGTCGATCAGCACCCTGAAGGCGCTCTGCGACGGGCGGCTCACCGGCCAGGGCAGCACCCAGGGCCAGCAGGGCCAGCAGGGCCAGCAGGGCCAGAACCAGGGCGGCACCCAGACCCAGTACCAGCAGGGCCAGCAGGGCGGCCAGACCTCCCCGCAGTCCGGCCGGGCGTACCCGTGCGACGAGATCGTCGCCGTCCCGGACCGGTGGCGGCGCGGCGGGCAGAGCGAGTTCTGGGTCTGCCACGGCGACCGGTACCGGAAGATCTCGGTCTCCGACGGCACCGGCGCCGACCGGGTGGTCAAGGGCGACGGACGGCTGAGCGGCCACTCCTGTCTCCAGGGCATCGCCCGGCTCGACTGCGTGCTGCCGATGCCCGACCTGCAGAACCCCGGCGGCAAGAGCTGGTACTGGGTGTTCCACAGCAGCGGCGGACGCCAGCAGTACCGGGCCGTCTCGCTCACCTGCGGCAGCACCCACGCCGGCACGCTGGAGCGGCCGGACCGCGACCTCACCTCCTGGGGCTCGCTGAAGGGCGTCGGCCAGGTCGACTGCTTCCTCCCGGTGCCCGACCAGCAGCGGGTCAGCGGGAAGAGCTGGTACTGGGTGTTCCACACCACCGGCGGGCGCCAGCAGTACCGGCTGATCTCGGTGGCCGACGGCGCCGCGCACACCGACGTGCTGGAGCGCACCGACCGCGAACTCTCCCAGTGGGGCTCGCTGAACGGCGTCGGCAAGGTGGACTGCTTCCTCCCGGTGCCCGACCAGCAGCGGGTCGGCGGCAAGAGCGAGTACTGGGTGTTCCACGGCGACACCTACCGCCGGATCTCGGTGGCCGACGGCAGCGGCCACCCGGACCGCCTGGTCGGCGGCGACCGTTCCTGCTCCGGCTGGAACTCGCTGAGCTGACCCGGGCCGCCCCTCCCGGGCGGCCGTCCCGTCCGCCCCCCGGCGCCCACCCGGCGCCGGGGGGCGGACTGTCGCACCCCTGCCCTACTCTGCGGCCATGGTGACCTTCGACGAGTTCCGGGCGATGGCCCTCGCCCTGCCGCAGGCGACGCAGCAGCCCACGTGGGAGACCGAGACCCTCCGGGTGGACTCGAAGATCTTCGCGATGGGCTCCCCGGACGGCGACTCCGTCACCGTCAAGGCCTCCCGGGAGGACCAGGCCGAGCTGCTCGCCGCCGAGCCGGAGGTCTTCTCCAGCGCCCCGTACGTCGGGCGGCACGGCTGGGTGAGCGTCCGGCTGGACCTGGTCGACCGGGACGAGCTGCGGGACCTGCTGACCGAGGCCTGGCGGCGCGCCGCGCCCAAGCGGCTGGTCCGGGAGTTCGGCGCCGGGCCGGAGTCCGGGCCGGCGGAGCCGGCGCGGGCGAAGGGGAGGCCGAAGTCGACGGGCGGAGGCGACGCATAGCCTGAACGAGTGACGCCCGTCCGGTCATCTCCGGTTCATGTGATCCATCCCACAGTTTAAGGTGCACCCACTCCTCTCCCGGGCCCCTAGGCTTGCGCTGGAAGTTGGCAGTCGTACCACCCTTCGGGCCCCGCCCGCGGATCGGTGACGGGACTCTCAGGGAGTTGAGGCGATGCGCCGTCGGCGGTGGAAGCATGTCCTGATCGGTGCCTTCGCGGGCTGCGCGGTACTCGCCGACGCGGGCGCGGCGGCAGCGCAAGCCGCTGCCGCCACCGAACAGTTGGCCATCTCCACACCACCGGCCGGCAGTCTCGCCTGGGTCGAGGACCACTCCTACGGGCACGACCTCCCCGACCCGGCCACCACCACTGCGGCCACCGCGGCCGAGTTCTTCGCCGGGCTCGGCCAGGCCGAGCTGAACCGGCTGGTCTCGGCGTACCCGCTGGTGGTCGGCAACTTCGACGGCGCCCCGCTCGCCCTGCGCTACCGGGCCAACCGGGTGGCACTGGCCGCCGAGCGCGACCGTGCCCGGGCCCGCGCCGCCGACCCGGACCTCGACTCCGACCTGCACGCGCTGGCGGTCTCCCGCGCCAACGACGTCGAGAGCCTGCTCGCCCCCGAGCGGCAGATCCTCGCCTTCGACCCGCGCGGCCGCGGCCTGCTGACCGAGGTCTGGGGCGACCTCGCCTCGGCCGACCGGGTCTCGGTGATCGTCCCCGGCTCGGACGCCGACCTCGGCCACTTCGACCAGGCGGTCGAGCCGCTCCGCTCCCCCGCCGGGATGGCCCGCGCGCTGTACGCGGAGGAGCACCGGCAGTCCCCGGGCGCCCGGACCGCGGTGGTCGCGTGGACCGGTTACGTCACGCCGTCCGGCCTCGGCCCGGACGCCGTCACCTCCCGGCTCGCCGACGTCGGGGCGCCGCGACTGCGGCGACTGCTCGCCGGGCTCCGGGAGACGACCCGGCCGCAGGCCCCGCCCGCGCTGTTCTGCCACTCCTACGGATCGGTGGTCTGCGGCACCGCCGCGCCCGACATCCCCCGGGCCGCCGCCTCACCCTCCGACACCTCCGGGATCACCGACGTCGTGGTGTTCGGCTCCCCCGGCATGGGTGTGGAGAGCACCTCGGAGCTGGGCGCCGGAGTGCACGTCTGGGCCACCCGCAACGAGAGCGACTGGATCGGCAACGTGCCGTACCTGGAGTTCGGCGGGCTCGGCCACGGCGCCGACCCGACCTCGGCGGACTTCGGCTCCGAGCACGTGTCCTCGGCCCGCTCCGCCGGTCACAACGGCTACTTCACCCCCGACACCGACAGCCTGCACAACTTCGCGGCCGTCGCGCTCGGCGACTACCAGAACGTGGTCCGCCCGACGGCCGGCGCCTGACGGCGGTCGGGGTGATCGCGGCCGGCGGGACGATCGCGGCCACGGGTCCGTCAGCGCGCGTCCACGTAGAGCCGGACCGCTTCCGCGGCCGCCCTCGCCATCTCCCGGCGGGCGGCCGGCGGGGAGAGCACCTCGGCGTCCGCGCCGAAGGCGAGCAGCGCACGGACGGCCGGCAGCGACTGGAAGCCCAGCCCGAGCTCGACCCAGTCCTCCGGCGCCCCGCCGCCGGACTCGGGCGGCGGGGCGGCCAGCCGCCCGCCGTGGATCCGGACGAACATGTCCAGCCGCGCGCGCCGCACCCGCACCGCGACCTTCACCTCCTTGGGCAGCCGCTCCACCTGCTCCCGCAGCACGCCCCAGACGGCGCCCAGGCCCAGCCCCGGACGGCGGCGCGCCGGCTCCTCGGAGGTCTCGGCGTACAGCACCCGGTCGGCCCGGAACAGCCGCGGCTCGCCCTGCAGATCGGCCACCAGGTACCAGACCGCGGCCTTGCTGACCAGGCCGTACGGGTCGACGGTGTACTCCACCGGCCCGGGGGTGCCGCTGTGCCGGTAGCGCAGCCGCAACCGGCGGTCGGCGAAGACGGCGTACTGCAGCTCGCCGAGATCGGGCCCGGGCGGGGCGCCGGCCTGCAGCCAGCGCGCCGGGTCGACCAGGATGCGTTCGCTGATCCGCTCGGCGCCCGGGCGGTGCGGGGCGGGCAGTGCGGCCATCACCTTGCGCAGGGCCGAACCGAGCGCGCCGTCCAGCCCGAGATCGCTGTGCGCACCCTGGGCGGACAGCACGAACAGGGCACGCGCCTCGTCGGCGGTCAGTCCGCTGACGTCGGTGCGGTAGCCGGGCAGCAGGCTGACGCCGCCGTGCCGGCCACGCTCGGTGTAGACGGGGACGCCGGCCGTGGAGAGCGCCTCGACGTCGCGGTAGATGGTGCGGACCGACACCTCCAGCCGTTCGGCCAGTTCGGTGGCGGGCACCCGGCCGCGGGTCTGGAGCAGCAGCAGGATCGAGAGCAGGCGGTCGGCCTTCATGGCACGAGGATCGCAGAAATCCTGACGCCGGATGTCAGGTTTTACCGGGAGATTGCCTTCGAGACGAAGAACCCTCCGTACCGATGGAGTTGATCCCGCATGGACACCACCCAGGACCCGCGCCCGCTGTACCTGCTCGCCCTCGGTCAGTTGGAGAAGCTGATCGCCGAAGCCGGCCCGGAGACGCTCGACCGGCCCACCCCGTGCACCGAGTACGACCTGCGGACCCTGCTCGGCCACGTGGTCGGCGGTATCCACCGGTTCGCCTACCTCGGTGAGGGCGGGCGGTCCGAGGACGTCGCGGCGATGACCGGCGACCTGGCCGACGACGCCTGGCCGGCCGCCCTCGACCGGGCCCGGACCCGGGCGACCGCCGCGTGGGCCGAGGACGCCCGGCTGGACCGCCCGACCGCCGCGCCGTGGGGCGAGGTCCCGGGCCGGGCCGCGGTGGGCGGCTACATCCTGGAGACCGTCACCCACAGCTGGGACATCTCCCGGGCGCTCGGCAGCACCGTCCCGCTGGACGAGCGGCTGGCCGAGACCGCCCTGGAGATCGCCGAGGCCGTACTGCCGACCGGCCCGCGCGAGGGCGCCCCGTTCGGCCCGGACCTCCCCGCCCCGGCCGACGCCGATCCCTACACCCGCCTCGCGGCCTTCCTCGGCCGCGAGGTCTGAGCCGCCACCCGCGCCGCCACCCGCCCCGGCGCAGCTGAACCGGCGTACCCCGGGCCGACGGGCCCGGCCGAACGCCGGCCCGCCGGGCCCGGGCTACCGAGCGGGGCCGCTCCCGGCGATCCGCCCGGCGTACAGGTCGATCTTGTGGTCGAGCACGGCCAGGGTCGCGTGCAGGTCCGCGACCTGCTGCCGCACCTCCTCCCGGTGGGCGAGCAGCAGGTCGCGCCGGTCCTCCAGGGTCCGGTCGCCCTCGCGGGCCAGCTCCACGTACCGCAGCATGTCGGCCACCGTCATGCCGGTCAGCCGCAGCCGGCCCAGGAAGGCCAGCCGGTGCAGGTCGGCGTCGTGGTAGCGGCGCTGCCCGGAGGCGGACCGGTCCACCGGGTCCAGCAGGCCGATCCGCTCGTACCAGCGCAGGGTGTGGGCGGTCAGCCCGCTGGCCGCCGCCACCTCGCCGATGGTGTGCCGGGGCGTCCGGTCCGGCTCCCCGACCGGCGTGCGGAAGACGTCGGAGCAGGTGCGCGGATCGAGGTCGATCGGTGCGGGCACGGCCATGGTGGAACCCCCGGTGGCGGACGGTGCCGTCGGCGCCGACGGCCTGGACTGCACTCCGGCCAAGCCTGCCATCCCGGCGGCCCGGGCCTCCCCGTTAGAGTCGGGCCCATGGAGAGCTTGCGGAAGATCGAGGACTGGCCGGTGCCGAACGCGGCGGCGGCCGTGGTGCGGGGCGGGGACGGCGCGGTACTGGGCACGTACGGGCCGCAGGACCACCTGTTCCCGCTGGCGTCGGTGACCAAGCTGCTCACCTCGTACGCCGTGCTGGTCGCCGTCGAGGAGGGCGTCTTCGAGCTGGACGACCCGGCCGGGCCGGAGGGCTCGACCGTGCGTCACCTGCTGGCCCACACCTCGGGCCTGGCCTTCGACGAGCACAAGGTGATGGCCGAGCCCGGCAACCGCCGGCTCTACTCCAACGCCGGCTTCGACGTCCTGGCGCAGGCCCTCCAGCAGGCCGCCGGCATCGACTTCGGCCGGTACGCCGCGGAGGCCCTCTTCGAGCCGCTCGGCATGCGCTCGACGCTGATCAACACCGCCCACCGGGCGCCGGCCGGCGCCGGCGGGCTCTCCACCGCCGCCGACCTGGCCCTGTTCGCCGCCGAGCTCCAGTCGCCCAAGCTGCTGGACCCGTCCACGCTGGCCGCCGCCACCCGTGAGGTCGCCTTCCCGGGGACCAGCGGCGTGCTGCCCGGCTTCGGGCACCGGCGTCCGAACGACTGGGGCCTGGGCTTCGAGATCCGCGACGGCAAGGCCCCGCACTGGACCGGCACCGCCAACTCCCCGGCCACTTTCGGCCACTTCGGGCAGTCCGGCACCTTCCTCTGGGTCGACCCGGAGGCCGGCGTCTCCTGCCTCGCGCTCACCGACCGGGACTTCGGGCCGTGGGCCGCCGAGGTCTGGCCGGTGCTCAGCGACGCGGTGCTCGCCGAGCTCTAGGACTCGGACGGCCCCGGACGGGCCGGGCGGCTCCGCCCGTGCCCGCCCGCGCCCGCCCCCTCAGCCGTACGAGACCGGCGAGTGCATCTCCCAGAGGAGCAGTTCGGCGCCGCTCTCGCCGGCCGTCGGCGCGGCGAAGGCGTCCCCGGTGATCCGCACGCTGTCGCCCGGCACCATCGAGCGGCCGCCGCCCTGCGGCCCGGGCACCGTGCGGTAGCCGAGCGAACCGGTCGTCAGGTGGGCGTACCGCCAGGCGGCGGCCGGGAGCTCGGGCAGCGGCTGCCACGGCCCTGCCGTCACCAGCCAGAGCGCGGCGTCGCCGCGCCGCAGCCGCAGCGCGTCCGTCCCGGCGTCCCGCGCCAGCCCGGAGGCGAGCAGCGTCAACCCGCCGGTGTCCGGTTCCACCCGGCGCAGCCCGTACGCCGGGGGCGCGTCGAAGGTGTCCGGCTGCAGCCACATCTGCACGAAGCGGACCGGGCCCCCGGCGCCGCCGACGTTCCGCTCGGTGTGGGTGACCCCGGAGCCCGCGCTCAGGCGCTGGACCATGCCGGGGCGGACCACGCCGCCGTGCCCCTCGGAGTCCCGGTGGGCCAGCGCACCCTCCAGCACCCAGGTGAGGATCTCGGTGTCCCGGTGCTTGTGCTCGTCGTACCCGGCGCCGGGGGAGAGAAGTTCCTCGTTGCAGGCGAGCAGCGCGCCGAAGTGGGTGTTCCTCGGGTCGTAGTGCCCGGAGAACGAGAAGGCGTGCCTGGTCTCGACGCCCTCGGCGGGGGTGGAGACGTAGCGTTCGGCGGTCCGGCGCAGATCGGCGCGCGGACGGGCGGGAGCGTCGGTCACGGCCCCACCGTAGCGTGGTCCGGGGCGCGTTCCCGGGCGCTCCGGACGGGGTGCCGGCGCCGGTCGGCCCGCGACTGTGACGGTTGCCACCGTGCCGCTCCGCCGGGGGGCGTGCACAAGCAGTCACTCCGGTGAGGCAGTCTTGTCCTTGTGCCAGCCGCCTCCGCGAACTCCAAGAGCGATCCGACCGCCAAGCCCGACAAGAGCGGGAAGGCCCCGACGACCGGCGCCGGGAGGGACCGGCCCGGCCGGGCGGCCCCGCGCCTGACCGCGCAGGAGCGCCGGCTCGCCGCCGAACGTGCGGAGCGCCGCGTCGCGACCCTCAAGCGGCTGGAGAAGTCCTCGGGCAAGCTCGCCTCCGCCGCCATCGCGCGGATGGACGACCAGCTCGGCTGGTACCGGCGGATGCCGCCGGAGCACCGCTCCTGGATCGGCCTGGTCGCCCAGGCCGGCATCGCCGCCTTCACCGAGTGGTACCGCAAGCCGGAGGCCCCGCAGGCGATCTCCACCGACGTCTTCGGCACCGCGCCGCGCGAGCTGACCAGGGCGATCACCCTGCGCCAGACGGTCGAGCTGATCCGCACCACGATCGAGGTGATGGAGGAGGCCATCGAGGAGGTCGCCTCCCCCGGCGACGAGGCGGACATGCGCGAGTCGGTGCTGGTCTACGCCCGGGAGATCGCCTTCGCGACCGCCCAGGTGTACGCCCAGGCCGCCGAGGCCCGGGGTGCCTGGGACGCCCGGCTGGAGGCGCTGGTGGTCAACTCGCTGCTCTCCGGGGACGCCGACGAGGGTGTGCTCTCGCGCGCCGCCGCGCTCGGCTGGGGCCAGCCGAGCCAGGTCCGGGTGGTGATGGGCTCGGCTCCGGACGGTGACAGCGAACTCGTGGTCGAGGCGATCCGCCGGGCCGCGCGCTACGCCAAGCTGCACGTGCTGACCGGGGTGCTGGGCAAGCGCCTGGTGGTGGTGGTCGGTGGCGACAAGGAGCCGGTGCACGCGGCCCGGGCGCTGATCGGCCAGTTCGCCGCGGGCCCGGTGGTGGTCGGCCCGACCGTGCCGGACCTGCTGTCGGCGACCCGCTCGGCCCACGCCGCCGCGGCCGGCCTGCGGGCCTGCCCGGCCTGGCCGGACGCACCGCGCCCGGTCCTGGCCGACGACCTGCTGCCGGAGCGGGCGCTGGCCGGCGACCAGGCGGCCCGCCAGCAGCTGGTGGAGGAGATCTACACACCGCTCGACGAAGCCGGGTCGGCACTCCTGGAGACCTTGAGTGTCTACCTGGAGCAGGCGTCCTCGCTGGAGGGCGCCGCCCGGATGCTCTTCGTCCACCCGAACACGGTGCGCTACCGGCTTCGACGTGTGACCGACGTCACGGGCTACGCTCCATCAGACGTTCGTTCGGCCTTCACCCTGCGTATCGCACTGGCGCTGGGGCGGCTCACGGCCTCGGGAGAGTCCGGCTGAGCCCGATGTAGGGACCTTACAATCCGGGATGCTTTTCTTCGTTACCGTCGCCTACCCGCCCCCGGGCGCTCGGCGAGAGAGGGTTGAACCGTGCTCGTAATCGTCGCCCCTGGACAGGGTGCCCAGACCCCCGGTTTCCTCAGCCCCTGGCTGGAGCTCGACGGTGTCGCCGACCGCCTCCGCGGCTGGTCGGAGGTCGCC
The DNA here is from genome assembly GCF_042726075.1 of Kitasatospora sp. NPDC127035. Taxonomy (NCBI): domain Bacteria; kingdom Bacillati; phylum Actinomycetota; class Actinomycetes; order Kitasatosporales; family Streptomycetaceae; genus Kitasatospora; species Kitasatospora sp. NPDC127035. Next base: position 29,437 of record NZ_JBHXDN010000024.1, read on the forward strand.
GGGCTCGACCTGGTGCACGCCGGGACCGAGGCGTCCGCCGAGGAGATCAAGGACACCGCCGTCGCCCAGCCACTGCTGGTGGCCGCCGGCCTGGTGACCGCAGGCGTGCTGTTCCCGGACGGGGACACCGCCACCGCACAGGTCGGCGCGGTGGCCGGCCACAGCGTCGGTGAGATCACCGCCGCCGCCTTCGCCGGTGCGCTGACCCCCCACGACGCACTGACCTTCGTACGCGAACGCAGCCTCGCCATGGCCGAGGCCGCCGCGGCCGTCGAGACCGGGATGGCCGCCCTGCTGGGCGGTGACCCGGAGGTCGTCGCGGCCAAGCTGGCCGAACACGGCCTGACCGCGGCCAACAACAACGGCGGCGGCCAGATCGTCGCGGCCGGCACGCTGCCCCAGCTGGACGCCCTCCGGGCGGACCCGCCGGCCGGAGCGCGACTGGTCGCCCTCAAGGTGGCGGGCGCGTTCCACACCACGCACATGGCGCCGGGTGTCGAGCGGCTGGCCAAGCTGGCGCCGACCCTGCCGGTCGCCGACCCGGGGATCACGTACGTGTCCAACCAGGACGGCGAGGTCGTCGCGGCCGGCGACGAGCTGCTGCGCCGCCTGGTGTCGCAGGTCTCCAACCCGGTCCGCTGGGACCTCTGCATGGAGACCCTGCAGCAGCTGGGCGCGACCGCCGTCATCGAGCTCGCCCCGGCGGGCACCCTCACCGGACTGGTCAAGCGCAACCTCAAGGGTGTGGCGTCGCTTGCCCTCAAGACCCCCGCCGACCTGGAGAAGGCCCACGCGCTCATCGCCGAGCACGCCGGCCCGGGCCGGGAGCACAGCGGTCAGGAGCAGGAGCAGCAGGCATGAGCAACACCCCCCAGATCCGTCCGACCACCGGTGCGCAGTACTCGCGCATCCACGGGGTCGGCGGCTACCGCCCGGTCCGGGTGATTCCCAACGCCGAGGTGCTGACCTGGATCGACTCCTCCGACGAGTGGATCCGCACCCGCAGCGGGATCGCCGAGCGCCGTTGGGCCGGCCCGGAGGAGAGCGTCGCCGAGATGTCGGTGCAGGCCGCCGGCAAGGCCATCGCCCAGGCCGGGATCTCCCCCGACCGGATCGGCGCCGTGGTCGTCGCGACCGTCTCGCACCTCAAGCAGACCCCGGCCGTCGCGACCGAGATCGCCGAGCGGCTCGGGTGCGGCACCGCCCCGGCCTTCGACATCTCGGCGGCCTGCGCCGGCTTCGGCTACGGTCTCGGCCTGGCGGACGGCATGGTCCGCGGCGGCAGCGCCGAGTACGTGCTGGTGATCGGCGTGGAGCGGCTCAGCGACCTGACCGACCAGTCGGACCGCTCGACCGCCTTCATCTTCGGTGACGGCGCCGGCGCCGCGGTCGTCGGCCCGTCCGACACGCCCGGCATCGGCAAGGTCATCTGGGGCTCCGACGGCTCGCAGAAGGACGTCATCTCGCAGACCCAGGCCTGGGACACCGCCTTCGCCAAGGAGGGGGCCGTCAACGGCGCGGGCGAGGAGACCAAGTGGCCGGCCCTCCGGATGGAGGGTCAGTCGGTCTTCCGCTGGGCGGTCTGGGAGATGGCCAAGGTGGCCCAGCAGGCGCTGGACGCCGCCGGGATCACCGCCGACCAGCTCGGCGCCTTCATCCCGCACCAGGCCAACATGCGTATCACCGACACCATGATCAAGACCCTGAAGCTCCCGGAGTCCGTGCCGGTCGCCCGCGACATCGCGGAGACCGGCAACACCTCCGCGGCCTCCATCCCCCTGGCGATGGAACGCATGCTGGAGAGCGGCGAGGCCCGTAGCGGCGACCTCGCACTGATCATCGGGTTCGGGGCGGGTCTCGTCTACGCCGCGGCAGTCGTTACGCTCCCCTAGGCGTTTTCGCCCGAACCATCCGCAAACCTGCGTCCGTCCGCCGGGCGGCCGCATTCAACACCGAAGAGGAGCAGCCAGTATGGCTACCAAGGACGAGGTCCTGGAAGGTCTCGCCGAGATCGTCAACGAGATCGCCGGCATCCCGACCGAGGACGTCGAGCTCGACAAGTCCTTCACCGATGACCTGGACGTCGACTCGCTGTCCATGGTCGAGGTCGTCGTGGCCGCCGAAGAGCGCTTCGACGTCAAGATCCCGGACGACGAGGTCAAGAACCTGAAGACCGTCGGCGACGCGGTGAACTACATCCTCACCAACGCCTGAGCGGTCGACTCGTTCGACGCCTGACATCGGCCGGCTCCCTCCGAGTCGGCCGACCCGCCGGCCGGGACGCCCCACCGGGGCGCCCGGCCGGGCTCACCTTCGGCCGCCGCCGACCGCCCCCCGCACGATGTGAGAGAAGAAGATCCAGTGACTGAAAACCGTACCGTGGTCGTCACGGGTATCGGCGCCTTCACGCCGCTGGGCGGCGACGCCGCCACCACGTGGGAGAACCTGGTCGCCGGGCGCTCCGGAGTGGCTGCCCTGACCGAGGAGTGGGCCGCCGACCTGCCCGTCCGGATCGCGGCGCGCACCGCCGTCGAGCCCGGTGAGATCCTCCCCCGCCCGCTGGCCCGCAAGCTGGACCGATCGGCGCAGTTCGCCCTGATCGCCGCCCGCGAGGCCTGGGCCGACGCCGGCTACGAGACCCCGGCCACCGACGAGTCGTCCAAGCTCGCCCCCGAGCGCCTGGGCGCGGTCATCGCCTCCGGCATCGGCGGCGTGACCACCCTCCTCGACCAGTACGACGTGCTGAAGGAGAAGGGCTCCCGCAAGGTCTCCCCGCACACCGTCCCGATGCTGATGCCCAACTCCCCGGCGGCCAACGTCGGCCTGGAGGTCGGCGCCCGCGCGGGTGTGCACACCCCCGTCTCCGCCTGCGCCTCCGGCGCCGAGGCGATCGGCTACGCGATCGAGATGATCCGCACCGGCCGCGCCGACGTCGTGGTGGCCGGCGGCACCGAGGCGGCGATCCACCCGCTGCCGATCGCCGCGTTCGCCAACATGATGGCGATGTCCAAGAGCAACGACGACCCCCAGCGCGCCTCGCGCCCGTACGACAAGGGCCGGGACGGCTTCGTGCTGGGCGAGGGCGCCGGCGTGGTCGTGCTGGAGTCGGTCGAGCACGCCGAGGCCCGCGGTGCCCGGATCTACTGCGAGGCGGTCGGCCAGGGCCTGTCCTCGGACGCCCACCACATCGCGCAGCCCGAGCCGACCGGCGCCGGGGTGGCCCGCGCGCTGGCCGACCTGTTCGAGCGCAACGACCTGGACAAGGCCGAGATCGTGCACGTCAACGCGCACGCCACCTCGACCCCGCAGGGTGACACCGCCGAGCTGAAGGCGCTCCGCAAGGAGCTGGGCGAGGACCTGAACCACATCGCCGTCTCGGCCACCAAGTCGATGACCGGTCACCTGCTGGGCGGCGCCGGCGGCATCGAGACCGTCGCCACCGTGCTGGCCCTGCACCACCGGCTCGCCCCGCCGACCATCAACGTCGACGAGCTGGACGACGACGTGGACGCGGACATCGTCCGCGACGAGCCCCGCAAGCTGCCCGAGGGCCGGATCGCCGCGCTGAACAACTCGTTCGGCTTCGGCGGCCACAACGTGGTGCTGGCCTTCCGCACCCGCTGACGCCCGGCACGTCGAAGGGGCCGGCACCCACCTGGTGGGTGCCGGCCCCTTCGGCACGACCGGTCGGCGTCCTCGGACGCCGGTTCGGCGACGGCGGCTCAGACCACCTGGTGCAGCCAGCGCACCGGGGCCCCCTCGCCGGCGTACCGGAAGGGTTCCAGCTCGTCGTCCCAGGGTTTGCCGAGCAGCATCGCGATCTCGGACTCCAGGTCCGCCCCCTCGCTGCGGGCGCGCAGCAGGACGGCGCGGAGCCGGTCCTCGGGGATCAGGATGTCCCCGTGGATGCCCGTGACGGCATGGAAGATGCCGAGCGAGGGCGTGCTGCTGTACCGCTCGCCCTCCGCCGTGGCGCAGGGCTCGCTGGTGACCTCGTACCGCATCAGCTGCCAGCCGCGCAGTGCGGAGGCGAGCTTCGAGGCCGTACCGGGCTCCCCCTGCCAGGAGAGCTCGGCGCGCCAGTGTCCGGGCGAGGCCGGCTGGCGGATCCAGTCCAGGTTCACCCGCACACCGAGCACCCCCGCGACGGCCCACTCGACGTGCGGGCACAGCGCGCGGGGCGCGGAGTGGACGTACAGGACTCCACGTGTCGTCACCGGGACCTCCAGGCTGTGGACGAGGGTCGCCTTCCCCAGCTGCCTCGCGTTCGTGCCTGCGGTTGATCCACAGTTACCCACGTTAGCCGACATTAAGCCACTAAATTGAGCAAAACGGACAGGCTTTCGCTCAATGCTAGTCGAATCCTCAACGAGGTCCACCCCTCGGCCGGATCTCTCCCCCGAACGGCCCCATCGCCAGGCGGGAACACCGTACCGCGCCGCCCCGCACCATGGATGACGCACTTTCGGATCGGGCCGGAATGCGGTAGTGCGGCCGGATCCCCTCCGCCGGGTACGCAAACCGCCCCGCGCGCCCGGCCGGGGTTCCGGCGGGCGGCGGGGCGGTGCGGAGGCGGCGGGGTGCAGCCCCGGGCCGCGGCGGACGCGGCGTCAGGCGTCCAGCCGGACCACCATCTTGCCGGTGTTGGCGCCGCGCAGCAGGTCCAGGAACGCCTCGGCGGTGTGCTCGAAGCCGTCGACCACGGTCTCCTCGTGGCGCAGGCTCCCGTCCTTCAGCCAGCCGGCGACCTCGGCGACGAACTGCGGCTGCAGTGCCGCGTGGTCGCCCACCAGCATGCCCTCCAGGCGCAGCCGCTTGCCGATCACCAGCGCCAGGTTGCGCGGGGCGGCCGGGGCGGTGGTCTCGTTGTACTGGGCGATGGCGCCGCAGAGGACGGCCCGGCCGTGTGCGCCGAGCGCGCCGATCGCGGCCTCCAGGTGGTCACCGCCGACGTTGTCGAAGTAGAGGTCGATGCCGTCCGGGGCCGCCAGCGCGAGCTGCTCGCGGACCGGGGCGTCCTTGTAGTTGAAGGCGGCGTCGAAGCCGTACTCGTCGACCAGCTTGGTGACCTTCTCCGCCGAGCCGGCCGAGCCGACCACGAGCGAGGCGCCCTTGAGCCGGGCGATCTGGCCGACCATCGAGCCGACGGCGCCGGCCGCGCCGGAGACGAAGACCCGGTCGCCCTCCTTGAGGCCGCCGACCGCCAGCAGGCCCGCGTACGCGGTGAGGCCGGTCATGCCGAGGGTGCCGAGGTAGGCGGAGAGCGGCGCTGCGGCCGGGTCCACCTTGACCGCGCGCTGCGCGGGCAGGGTCGCGTACTCGCGCCAGCCGAGTCCGTGCAGCACGGCGTCGCCCGGGGCGAAGCCCTCCGCCTCGGAGGCGACCACGTAGCCGACGGCGCCACCGTCCATCGCCTCGCCCAGCCGGAACGGCGGGACGTAGGACTTGACGTCGTTCATCCGGCCCCGCATGTAGGGGTCGACCGACAGGAAGGTGTTGCGGACCAGGATCTCGCCCGGGCCCGGGCGCCGGACGGGTGCCTCGACCAGTGCGAAGTCGGTCGGGACCGGCCAGCCCTGGGGGCGGGCGGCGAGGTGCCATTCGCGGGCGGTGGCGGGCGCTTCCTGCTCGGCGGCCATCGAAATACTCCCTACATGAAAGGTTGAGTCAGTGAAGTAACAATGGGCATGAAAGGTTCATGTTGTCAACTTTTCAGGTAGACTACGGGCATGGATACCAAGCCGACCCGGGTCGCCACGCCGCAGCCCGACGAGATCACCCGTGAGGTCGTCGACCTGATGGCCAATCTGGTCGCGCTCTTCCACCGCGAGTACGAGGAGGCCGCCGCCGCCCGCTCCCTCACCGGAGCACAGGCCAAGGTCCTCGCGCTGCTGCGGCGCGGGCCGATGCCGATGCGCCAGATCGCCCAGACGCTCAGCTGCGAGCCGTCCAACATCACCGGCATCGTCGACCGGTTGGAGTCGCGCGGCTTCGTGACCAGGCAGGCCGACCTGCAGGACCGCCGGGTCAAGCTGGTCGCCGCCACCGACACCGGCGCCACCGCATCCGAGGAGCTCCGCGAGTCGCTCAACTTCGCCCGCGAGCCGCTGGCGGCGCTCGAACCCGAGGAGCGGACCCAGCTGCGCGACCTGCTCAGCCGCATGCTCACGGGCGCCGCCGGCCCCGGTGCGTGAGGAGCATCACAGGCCAGGTGACCGGTCCGGCTGAATTGGCGGCCGATCGGAGGTAACCGAACACTCCCCCGAAACGTCTAACTCTCGAAGACCAGACACGGCCCGTCCGGCGGACCGTGCGGGTGGGAACCGAGAACGGACAACAGGGGGACGGGGCGGATGAGCAGCAGCACGCGCCGACGGCGCATCATACGGACGGCGATAGGACTCGCGGCCGTGCTGGTGCTGTCCGTGGCGGGCGCAGGCGCCTGGTTCTACCACCGGCTCGACACCAACATCACCACGTTCGACCCGGGCGGCGTCGCCACCGAGCGCCCGCCCGCCCCCGTCCCCGCCACCCCGGGCGCCTCCGTCCCGGTCAACGTCCTGCTCCTCGGCTCGGACACCCGCAACGACGGCAACGCCGACCTCGGGGGCGGCGACGAGGGCGTCGGCCACTCCGACACCACGATCCTGCTGCACATCTACGCCGACCGGAAGCACGCCGTCGGGGTCTCCATACCCCGCGACGCCCTGGTGACCATCCCGTCCTGCCGGAAGCCCGACGGCAGCTGGACGACCGCGCGGACCAACCAGATGTTCAACGAGTCGTTCACCGTCGGCGCGTCCCCCAAGGGGAACCCGGCCTGCACGCAGAACACCGTCGAGGCCATGACCGGCCTGCGGATCGACCACACCATCGTGGTCGACTTCAAGGGCGTCGCCGCGATGACCGAGGCGATCAACGGCGTCGACGTCTGCATCCCCAACGACGTCAACTCGCACGACATCAAGCTCAGGAAGGGCATGCAGAAGATCTCCGGCCAGCCGGCCGTGGACTACCTGCGGGCCCGCTACGGCTTCGGCGACAACTCCGACATCGGGCGGATGAAGCGCCAGCAGGCCTTCCTCTCCTCGATGATCCGCAAGATCCAGGGCCTCGGCTTCTCCCTCCCCACCCTGCTCCCGCTGGCCGACGCGGCCACCCGCTCGCTCACCGTGGACGAGGGCCTGGGCACCGCGATGAAGCTGGTGGACTTCGCCCAGTCCCTGCAGCAGATCAAGCTCGCCGACATCACCTTCGTCACCGCCCCCTGGCGGTTCTCCACCGCGAAGCCGGGCCGGATCGACCTCGTCCACCCCGACGTGGACACCCTCTGGCAGCTGCTGCGGGAGGGCCGCACCCTGGACGGGCAGAGCACCGGCCAGGTCGCCGACACCTCGACCGCCGTGCCGTCCGACGCGTCGTCCCCCTCGGCCGCCGCGCCGACCGTCGCCCCCACACCCCTGACGCCCGAGCAGGCGGCCGTGCCGATCACCGTGATCAACGGCGTCGGCACCTCCGGGCTGGCCGGCAGGGGCTCCGAGACGATCCTCGGCAAGGGGTTCCGGAACGTCGCCCTCGGCGCCACCCAGGGCGGCCGGCTGCACACCGAGATCTCCTACGACCCGCCGTTCAAGGCCGCCGCCGAGCAGGTCGCCCAGCTCTTCCCGCAGGCCCGGCTGGTCGAGGAGCCCGGCTCCGAGGGGATCACCGTGATCCTCGGCCGCGACTACCGCCCGGCCGCCGGCCCGGCCGGCACCGCCCCGGGCGTTCCCGGAGTCCCGGGCGTCCCCGGCGGCGCGGCGGCGACCCCCTCCGCCCCGCTGCCGACCGGCGTCCCCACCGGCATAGCCGAGAACAGCCGCACCGCCGACATCGACCCCTGCTTCGACCTGACCTTCGGCTGAGCCGGACGAGCTCTAGGGTCCCTCCACCGGGTCGGGCAGCCCGGTGACCACGGCGGTCAGCCTGGTCCCGGGCGGGAAGGCGCCGGCCGCCGCCAGGCCGTACAGGGCGGACAGCAGCTTGGCCACGTAGCGCCGCTCCAGGGCGACGCCGTGCCGCCGCTCGAAGCCGGCCGCGAACTCCTCCAGCGCGGCCGGCACCCGCCCGTACCCGCCCCCGTGGTGGTCGTGGTCGATCCGCCAGCCGGCGAACTCCCGCCCGTACGCCTCCCGGTGGAGCCGGGTCACCTCGTCCTCCAGGTAGCCGGCCCCGCCGCGCAGCACGGCCACGCCCAGCGCCCGAGCGCCCGGGGGCAGCCCGGCCGCGATCCCGGCCAGCGTGCCGCCGGTCCCGACCGGGCAGCAGACCACGTCCCGCTCACCGAGGTCCGTCAGCTCCGCCGCGACCGCCGCCGCACCGCGGGCCGCCAGGGCGTTCGACCCGCCCTCGGGCAGCACCAGGCACGGCCCGAAGCGCCGTTGCAGGCCGGCCGCCACCACCGGGTCCGTCCCGCAGCGCCCGGCCGCCTCCCGGTACTCGGCCCGGGGCAGGAACACCAGCTCCATCCCGGCCGCCTCCGCGGCCCGCAGCGACCAGTTCCGCGGCGCGCGCGCCAGCTCCTCGCCCCGGACCAGTCCGACGCTCTCCAGTCCGAGCGCGCCGGCGGCCACCGCGGTCGCCCGCAGGTGCGTCGAGTAGGCGCCGCCGAAGGTCAGCAGCCGGGTCTCGCCCCGCTCGGCCGCGGCCTCCAGGTTCGGCGTCAGCTTCCGCCACTTGTTCCCCGGCACCAGCGGATGCGCCAGGTCGTCCCGCTTGAGCCGCAGCTCCACGCCGACCCGCGCCAGCGCCTCGTCGGGGCAATTCACGAGGGGTGTCGGCAGCTGTGCGGGTGCGAGCATCCGGTCAGGATACGAGGCCCTCCCGGCCCCGCCTGGCAGGCCCATATCAAGGGGAGGTCAAAGGCGGAAAACAGCCCGTCCCCCGGGCACCCCCCGTGTGCTGCGCACACCCACCCATGATTCACACTAGTAGCGGTCGGGATATTCATACTGACCGCTCGATATTCTCAAGTTATCAGCATAATTGTGGGGGAAGCATGTCGATCGCGACACCCGTCAGATCCGCGGACATCCCGGAAAAGACGGGACAGGAAGCTGCCGGGCGGAGGCAGCTTCCCGTACTTCCGGGTGCCCCCCAGCTTCGCCTCGTCGCGGCGCTGGTGCTCCTTCCTCCGCTGTTCCACCTGGTCTCGGCCGACCTGCTGACCTTCGCGCTCGTCTGGTTCGCCGCCGCGTCGCTGATCCGCTCGCAGACCACCGCCCTCGACCGGCTGATGATCTCCGGCGGCCTGCTGATCGGCTGGGCCTGCGCGCTCAGCCTGCTGACCAGTTACTGGCCCTGGGGCCTCCACCCGGTGGCCCTGGCCGAGGCCACCGCGATCCCCCTGGCCGCCGTCGTGCTCGTGCAGGGCCCCCGGCCGGCCCGCCGGCGCGCCCCGCTCCGCGCCCTGCTCCGCCGACTGGTCCCCACCCGGGACTTCCCGCTGCTGCTCACCGTCGCCGCCTCGGGCGCGTTCCTGCTGTACCCGATCCTCCGCCGGGACGCCATCGACCGCCTGGCCACCATCATCACGGCGGAGGACCTCGCCCGGCACGCCGCGCTCTACGACACCATCCTCCGCCTGGGCGGACTCACCTCCCTGCACCAGACCGAGGCCGCCGAGACCGTGACACTGGGCCTCGGCACCTACCCGCAGGGCAGCCACCTGACGATGGCGGTGCTCACCAGCTTCCTCCACGGCGGCACCGCCCGGGGCTCGGGGCTCGCCCAGATCTCGCTCTTCGTCGCCCTGTTCGCCGTCGTCACCGCCGGTCTCACCGCCGCCCTCCTCTGGGCCGTGCAGCGGGCCGCAGGCCCGGCGCTGCGCGGCTGGCGGGGCCTGGCCCTCGCCGTACCGATGGCCGTCTACCTGGTCGTCGCCGAGCTGCCCCGGATGCACGGCCGCGGCTTCCTGAGCGAGATCTTCGCCCTCGGGCTGCTCGCCCTGCTGGTCGCCCTGGCGATCCGGCCGCTCAGCCGGACCCGGGAACAGGTCGTGGCGCTCGGCGCCCTGGCGGTCGGCGTCTCCTTCGGCCACTACCTGCTGCTGCCGGTGGCCGCCACCACGGTGCTCGCCTGGGCCGTCGTGCACTGGCGCGGCTGGCGCCGCCACTGGCCCACCGTGCTGGCCACCTCCCTGGCGGCCGGCGCCCTCGTGCTGTTCCCCCCGTTCGTCAACGCCAAGTCGGCCGGTTCGGCGGACGTGCTCACCCTGCCGGGCGGCATCGGCCCGGTCGGCCGGCACCTGCTCCTGCCCGTCGTCGTGGCCGCCTTCGCGGCGCTGCTGACCCGGCGTTCGCTCGCCAACAAGCCCCGCCGGGTCGCCCTGATCACCCTCGCCTCGGTCTCGGCGCTCTGCTTCGGCGTGATGGAGTACCAGCTGATCACGGTCGGCTCGACCTCCTACTTCTACGAGAAGATGATCCACCAGCTGCTGGTGATCGGGGTGATCTGCTTCGGCGCCGCCCTGCTGCCGATGCTCGGCCGCCGGGTGATCGCCGGCCGGAGCGACCCGGCGGCGCCGGGTGCGCACCGGGCCCCCTCGGCCCGGTTCCGCCGCGGGCTGGCCGTGCTGACGGCCACGGGCTGCCTGGGCTTCACCGTCCTCAGCAACGCCAACCCCGAGGTCGGCCCGCAGGGCTGGCAGGGCAGCCCCGGACGGGCGCTGCTGCGCGGCGAGGGCTCCCGCCCCGGGATCGCCGAACGGATCGCCGTGATCGCCGCCCACCACCCCCAGGACGGCCGGGTCGCGGTCTCGCTCGCCGGTACCCGCGCCTGGAACGAGCCGATCGAGGACTGGGGCTCGGCCGAGGACAACATCTGGCTCAGTGTGATGAACCGGAACCAGGGCCGTGCCTGGGAGCCGTGGGCCTGGTCGCTCACCCGCCGCAGTGCCGAGGAGATCGTGAAGTTCACCGAGGCGTCCGCCGCTCCCCTGCGGTTCTACGTCGACGACACCTCGCCGCTGGTCGCCGACCTCAAGGCGCTGTCGGCCGGCGGCAAGCACCCGGCCCTGGCGTTGTCCGTCCTCAAGCGTGACGGGCACGGCGCCCTGACCGTCCAGCCGGTCAAGCTCGGCTGAGCCGCGCGGACACCGCACCGAAGGCCGTGGGGCCGTCACCGGACACCGGTGGCGGCCCCACGGCGTCGTGACGCCCGGACAGGGGCACGGAGGGCCGGAACCGGGCCGCGGGGCCGCGGACAGGCGGGCGCAGGCAGCCGGACGGCGGAGCATCGGAGCGCGGAGCGGGCAGCGTCGGAGCGGGGCCGGAGGTGCGGCGGCCGGGCGTCAACGCGCCCCCGGCGCGGACCTGTTCGAGTGATTCCCGGCCTGTCGGTGCGGTCGGCGGTGCCGCCGGTCACTAGAGTTCGTGCAGATGACCGCACCTGGTCAAACCCGGCACTCCGGGCGAAACGGCGAAGGTGGGGCGGGTGGGACTCGAACCCACGACCAAGGGATTATGAGTCCCCTGCTCTAACCGGCTGAGCTACCGCCCCGGTTCGCAGCACGCGACGGGTCACCCGGTCGCGGCAGCAGCAGACGGCCCCGAAAGGCCGTCCCGGGCAGCATAGCCGGTCGATCACCCGTGGTGCGCGCCGGGGGCGCACATGGGTGCGCGCAGTTCGACGGCGAAGCGGACGGGCCGACAGGCCCCCCGAACGGCGGGAACCGCCCGGACGACCGGCCCCCGACCGAAGGTGCCGGCGGACGGATGACGGGGCGTGGGACGGCGACGGTGGCGCAGCCCGGCCCGGCCTGATAGATCTTCCTCACGAACGGCGGAACGCACGAACCTCGATGCCCGCCCCGAGGACGAGACGGAGCCCCCGATGGACTCCCGCCCGGTACGGCCCGCGCGCGCGGCCAGAACGGCCGCGACGGCCGCCCTGCTGCTCGCCGCAGCCATCGCCTGCGGCGGGAGCGGGCAGGAGCGGACGGCCGACGTGGCGCCGCCGAACCCGGCCGGGGACCGGGTCGGCACCCTCTCGATCCACACCCCGCAGGGGCCCCGCGCGTGCACGGCGAGCGTGGTGCAGAGCCCCGGGCGCAATCTGCTGGTGACCGCCGCGCACTGCGTGCAGAGCCGCCGGATCGGCCTGCTGGACGGCCTGGTGTTCACCCCCGGCTATCGCAACGGGTACTCGCCGTACGGGAGTTGGCCGGTGGAGTCGGTCACCGTCGATCCGCGCTGGGCGTACGACGACGATCCCGAGTACGACGTGGCGTTCGTCACCGTGCGGGCGGTCGGCGGCCGGGAGGTGGAGGACGCGGTCGGCGGCAACCCGCTCGGCACCGGCCAGGGCTTCGGGCTGGCGGTGTCGGTCACCGGCTACCCCAACGAGCAGGACGAGCCGATCACCTGTTCGGGCCTGACCAGCTCGCAGAGTCCCACCCAGGAGCGGTTCGACTGCGGCGGCTACACCGACGGCACCAGCGGCAGCCCGTGGGTCACCACGACCGGCCGGGTGATCGGCGTGATCGGCGGCTACCAGGAGGGCGGCGAGACGCCGGGCACCTCGTACAGCGTGACCTTCGACGACCGGGTCACCGAGCTGTACCGGCAGGCCACCGAGTGACACCGCCCACCCCGGCGGGAACGCCCGGGAACGCCCGGGAACGTGTCGGACAACACGAAGGCCCCCCGGTCTACCGAGGGGCCTTCGCTCTGAGCAGTCACCGGGCGGAGCCGGTGAAGCTCCCGCAATTGGACTCGAACCAATAACCTGCCGATTAACAGTCGGCTGCTCTGCCAATTGAGCTATGCGGGATCGCGGTCCTTGCGCACCACGAACGGGACGACGACCCAGGAGGGCCGACACCCGAGCTCCCCCAATTGGACTCGAACCAATAACCTGCCGATTAACAGTCGGCTGCTCTGCCAATTGAGCTATGGGGGATCAAGCTTCCGCTCCGGCCCCCGGTCTCCCGGGCTCCTCGGCGCTCGCTGCGGGACATACATTAGCGCACTCGGGGGGGTGGTCCGCCAATCGCTTTCCCCGGCAGCCCCGCCGGCGACCCCGCCCGGCGCGCCCGACGCGCGCCCGGCACACCGCGCGGGAGATGCTGGGGTCACCGACGGTTCACCGTCCCGACGGACGGGTAGGGCAATGCGGCAATGGCCGCCAGGAGAGGGTGGAATCCGATCATGTGGAAGCTGTCGTTCGGCGTCGGACTCGCGACGGGCTATGTCCTGGGCACGCGGGCCGGGCGCCGACGCTACGAGCAGATCGCCAGGATCACCCGGCAGGTCGCCCAGAACCCCAAGGTCCAGGGCGCGGCCGACAAGGCGAAGCAGCAGGCCGGCGCGGTCGCCGGAAAGGCCGCCGGGGCCGTCGCGGACAAGGTCGGCGACCGGCTCCCGAACGCCGTCACCGACCGGGTGCCGTACCTCAGCCGGCCCAAGGCCGAGGACGACAGCTGGGGCACCTCCCGGCCGTGAGACCGGCGGTCCGCGGGGCCCGTGGACCCCACCCGTGACGGGTGGGTGACACGACGGTGACGGCCCGCCGTACGCCGCCTCCCGGACGCGGTACCGAACGGGCAACACTTCCCCGGTCGGGCCGCGTCCGGACGGCCGCTGAGGCATGATCTCGATATGGCCATCGTCGCGGGGATAGACAGCTCGACGGGTCGCACCCGGATCGTCGCGTGCGACTCCGGGACCGGCGCGGTACTGCGGTCCGGCAAGGCACCCCACCCCGTACCGGACGACCCGGACGCCCGGCCCGGCGAGGCCGACCCGCAGATCTGGCTGCACTCGCTGGGCGACGCCGCCGCCGGCGGCCTCCTGGAGGGCGTCCGGGCGATCGGCGTCAGCGCGCAGCAGCACGGGATGATCGGCCTGGACGCCGGCGGGGTGCTGGTCCGGCCCGCCATCCTCTGGAACGACCCGCGCTCCAGCGGCGCCGCCGCCGCCCTGCTGGACGCGCTCGGCGGCCCGGCCGCCTGGACCGCCGCGATCGGCGCCGTCCCCGCCCCCAGCTACACCGTCGCCAAGCTGCGCTGGCTGGCCGAGTTCGAACCGGCCAACGCCCGGCGGATCGCCGAGGTGCTCCTGCCCCACGACTGGCTGGTCTGGCAACTGCTCGGCCACCCCAAGCGGCGCACCACCGACCGCGGTGACGCCTCCGGCACCGGCTACTGGTCCCCGATCAGCGGCGAGTACCGGCAGGACCTCGTGAAGCTCGCGCTCGGCCACGAGCTGCGGCTGCCGCACGTGCTCGACCCGGCCGAACCCGCCGGACACACTCCCGAGGGCCTGCTGATCTCGGCCGGCACCGGCGACAACATGGCCGCCGCGCTCGGGCTCGGCCTCGGCCCCGGCGACGCGGTGGTCTCGCTCGGCAGCGCCGGCACGATCTTCGCCGTGCACGAGCGGGCCGTGGTCGACGCCACCGGCCTGGTCTCCTCGTTCGCCGACGCCACCGGCCGCCACCTGCCGATGGTCGCCACCCTGAACGCCGCCCAGGTGCTCCGCTCCACCGCCGCCCTGCTCGGCTGCGACCTGGAGGGCCTCAGCGACCTGGCCCTGCAGTCCTCCCCCGGCGCGTACGGCCTGGTGCTGCTCCCCTACCTGGACGGCGAGCGGACGCCCGCGCTGCCGCACGCGGCCGGCACCCTGACCGGGATGCGGGCCGAGTCGATGGCCCCCCGGCACCTGGCCCGGGCCGCCGTCGAGGGCATGCTCTGCAACAGCGCGGACGCCCTGGACGTGCTGCGCGCGCAGGGCATCGAGGTGAAGCGGGTCTTCCTGCTCGGAGCGACCGGCCGGCTGCCCGCCGTCCGGCAGATCGCGCCGCAGCTGTTCGGCGTCCCCGTCGTCGTCCCGCCGCCCGGCGCGCACGCGGCCCGCGGCGCCGCCAGGCAGGCCGCCTGGGCGCTCGCAGGCACCCCCGAGCCGCCGCGCTGGGAGCTCCCGGAGGCCGTCACCGTCACCCCCGACGCCGAGCAGGACCTGCCGATCGGCTCGGGCGTGCGCCAGCAGTACCGGGCCGCCCGCGATCAGATCCACCCGGAGACGGCCGGCTGAGACGTCCCACCCCCGGGTGGTGGACCGCGGCGCGCGGATGCGCCGGCCCCGAACCGATGGCAGGTTGGGAGGGGACGCGGCCACCGGACGGAAGGGCGGCAGATCCCATGGCACTGCACAAGGGGGCCGGAGACGACCGCCGGCTGACCGTCAACCCGTTCGTCGGCGCCGCCGACCCGCTCGGCGGGATGGAACTGGCACCGCCGCTGCACCGGCTCTCCGACGGCCCCGTCCCCGCCGACACGGCGTACCAGCTGATCCACGACGAGCTGATGCTGGACGGCAACGCCCGGCTCAACCTGGCGACCTTCGTCACCACCTCGATGGAGGTCCAGGCCACCCGGCTGATGACCGAGTGCCTCGACAAGAACATGATCGACAAGGACGAGTACCCGCAGACCGCCGAACTGGAGCGGCGCTGCGTGGCGATCCTCGCCGACCTCTGGCACGCGCCCGACCCGGACACCGCCGTCGGCTGCTCCACCACCGGCTCCAGCGAGGCCTGCATGCTGGCCGGCCTCGCCCTCAAGCGCCGCTGGATGCGCCGCAACGCCGAGCGCTACGCGGCCGGTGCCCGGCCCAACCTCGTGATGGGCGTCAACGTCCAGGTCTGCTGGGAGAAGTTCTGCACCTTCTGGGAGGTCGAGGCCCGCACCGCCCCCATGGAGGGCGACCGCTTCCACCTCGGCGCCGAGCAGGCGGTGGCGCTCTGCGACGAGGACACCGTCGGCGTGGTCGGCGTGCTCGGCTCGACCTTCGACGGCTCCTACGAACCGGTGGCCGAGATCTGCGCCGCCCTCGACGACCTCCAGCGGCGCACCGGCCTGGACGTCCCGGTCCACGTGGACGGCGCCTCCGGCGCCATGGTCGCCCCGTTCCTGGACGAGGACCTGACGTGGGACTTCCGGCTGCCCCGGGTCGCCTCGATCAACACCTCCGGCCACAAGTTCGGGCTGGTCTACCCCGGAGTCGGCTGGGCGCTCTGGCGCGACCACGAGGCGCTCCCCGAGGAGCTGGTGTTCCGGGTCAACTACCTGGGCGGCGAGATGCCGACCTTCGCGCTGAACTTCTCCCGGCCCGGTGCCGAGGTGATCGCGCAGTACTACACCTTCCTGCGGCTCGGCCGGGGCGGCTTCCGGTCCGTGCAGGGAGCCTGCCGGGAGGTGGCCACCTACCTGTCCGGGCGGATCGAGGCGCTCGGCGGCTTCCGGCTGCTGACCCGGGGCGACGAGCTGCCGGTCTTCGCCTTCACCACCACCGGTGACGTGCCGTTCGACGTCTTCGACGTGTCGCGGCGGCTGAGGGAGCGCGGCTGGCAGGTGCCCGCCTACACCTTCCCGGCGAACCGGGAGGACCTCTCGGTCCTGCGGGTGGTCTGCCGCAACGGGTTCTCCCGCGACCTCGCGGACCTGCTGCTCGGCGACCTCGAACGGCTGCTGCCGGAGCTGCGCAGCCAGCCGGTCCCGCTGAAGGAGATGGGAGTGCCGGTCCGGTCGGGCTTCCACCACTGACGGCCCCGCGCCGGCGGCGACGCAGGCGGCAGGCGAACGACGGACGTCAGGCGCGACAGACGCGGTAGACGGACGACGGGACGGTGCGCTCGGGCAAGCGCTCGACCCCGCGCGGGGGGTGAGTGTCGCGGCGGGGAGGGCTGCACTGAAGCATCCTCCCCGCCGCGCGTCCCTGCGGCCCGGGGCAGCCTCCCCCCGTGAGGCTGCCTCGTTCCGATGGGGGTCAGGGATCGCCGATCGTCCGGCTTGTGACGGACATGTCCGGACGAAGCGCCCGGACGGTGAATCGGACCGACCCGAGAACAATGCCCCACGGACACATGAATGTTCGAGCGTCAGCCGGGGTTGTGAGACACTTCCGTCCGTCTCAGCTCCAGGACCTGGGGTTTGGGACGCCGGGCCGCTGAGGTTGGAGACGCCGCTGACGTCGGGGGAGACGGACACGCCCGCCCACAGCCCGGGCCGGTGGCCGTCCAGGCCCCGCCGATCCCGCCGCCCCCGGCCTCGGATGTTTGGAAGACCTCATGGGTTCCGCCTGGAAGAAGCTGCCGGACGAACTGTCCGCTCCCGCCAGACGCCTGACGGAGGAGCTCCGCGCCGTCAAGGACGTGACAGGGCTCTCCCTGTCCGAACTGGCCGCCCGGACCCACTACAGCCGGGCCTCCTGGGAGCGCTGGCTGAACGGCAAACGGATCGTCACCGAGCAGGCGCTCGAAGCACTGATCGGGGCGGTGGAGTGCAACGGGCCGGCACTCCGGGCGCTCTGGGAGGCGACGGCGGCAGCGGAGCTCGCCGGGGAGCCCAGCGATGGGCGCACCGGAGCGGAGCCTGAACCGGCGTCGGGCCTGACGGCTCCCGGAGCCGCTGCGCGCCCGGCGTCAAAGGACGCGGTCGAGGACACGGCCGAGGACGCGGACCGGGCCGTCGAACCGGCGGCGGACGCGTCGGAGCCCACCGCCGGAACCACGACGGACCCGGAGACCACGGAGGCGACGGAGGCGACGGAGGCGACGGAGGCGACGGAGGCGACGGAGACCGCCGGATCGCCCGAGGACGCGGAGGACCCGGAGGACCCGGCGCCCTCGGAGGCAGGGCCGGGGGCGCCCCGCGCCCGCCGGACGCCGGGGCGGCAGGTCGCGCTCGTCGCCGCCGTGGCGGCGGCGGTGGTGCTGCTCGTGCTCGCCGGCATGCGGTACTCCTCGGGCGACGGCAGTGAGCCGACCGCCGTCGCCGAGCCGGCCGTGTCCTCGTCCACCCCCGCCAAGACGGCCCCGACGGTGGCCGCCTGTCAGGCCGTCGGCTGCTCGCACAAGGACCCCAAGGCCACCGGCTGCGGCGCCGACGCACGGACCGTGCAGACCACCAACATCGGCAAGGTGGTCGCCTACCTCCGGTACAGCCAGAAGTGCCAGGCCGCCTGGGCGGCGATCACCGAGGGCCAGCCGGGCAACCAGGCGGTCGTCACCACCAGCGCCGGCGAGACGGAGACGGCCCTGATCCACTGGGGGTACGACAACTACTCGGCGATGGTGAACGCGGCGGATCCGGCCGTCACCCTCCAGGTCTGCGGCCACCAGTCGGCGGGCGTCTCCTGCACGAACGGCGTCTCCGACCTGGCCCGGCTGGTCGCGTCCACGCCGATCCCGATCGGCCCGGCGTCCCCGCCCCCGGCGATGGCCTCCGCACCGGCCGCGACGGCCACCGAGCCCCCGGCCGCCGAGCCCGCCTCCGCGGCCCCGTCCCCGGCGGCCACGCCGTAGGGCACTCGCCCGGATCCTGTCGGACGGCCCCGCCGGCCCGGCAGGATCCGGGGAGCCGGCCCCGAGGAGCGGGACCGGGCTAGTCGAGGTAGCCCCGGAGCTGGGCGGCGAAGGCGTGGTCGCGGAGCTTGACCAGGGTCTTGGACTCGATCTGCCGGATCCGTTCCCTGGTCACGCCGAACAGGGTGCCGATCTCCTCCAGCGTGCGCGGCCTGCCGTCGTCCAGCCCGTAGCGGAGCTGCACCACCTGGCGCTCGCGCTCGCCGAGGGTGGCGAGCACCGCCTCCAGGTGCTGGCGCAGCAGCAGGAAGGTGGCCGACTCCGCGGGTGAGGCGGCGTCGGCGTCCTCGATCAGGTCGCCGAGCGCGACGTCGTCCTCCTCCCCGACCGGGGTGTGCAGCGAGATCGGCTCCTGGGCGAGCCGGAGCAGCTCCCGGACCCGCTCCTCGGTGAGGTCCAGGACGGCGGCGATGTCGGCCGGGCCCGGCTCGATGCCGCGTTCCTGCAGCAGCGAGCGCTGCACCCGGATCACCCGGTTGATCAGCTCCACGACGTGGACCGGTACCCGGATCGTCCGCGCCTGGTCGGCCAGCGCACGGCTCATCGCCTGGCGGATCCACCAGGTCGCGTAGGTGGAGAACTTGTAGCCGCGGGCGTAGTCGAACTTCTCCACCGCCCGGATCAGGCCGAGGTTGCCCTCCTGGATCAGGTCCAGCAGGGTCAGGCCGCGGCCGACGTAGCGTTTGGCGACGGAGACCACCAGTCGCAGGTTGGCCTCGGTCAGCCTGCGCTTGGCGATCCGGCCGGTCACCACCAGGGTGTCCAGGTCACGGGCCAGCGGGTCGGCGGGCGGCGGCTCCCGGTTCAGCCGTTCCTCGGCGAAGAGGCCGGCCTCGATCCGGCGGGCGAGTTCGACCTCCTCGGCCGCGGTGAGCAACCGGATCCGGCCGATCTCGCGCAGGTACTGGCGGAGCAGGTCCGCGGCCGGGCCGCTCCCCTCGGGGGCGGCCCGGCGCTCGGGCGCGTCCTCGGCTTCGGGGTGGCCCGCCGGGAGGCCCTGGGCGGGGATCCGGGCACCGCCCGGGGGCGGTGCCCCGGCCCGCCCGTGGTCCGCGGAACCGTCGGGGCCGTCGAGCCCCCCGGCGCCGTCGGGTCCTTCGACGCCGTCAGGGTCCTCGACGTCGTCGGGACGGCCGGGACCGTCGGAGGCCCCGTCCTGGGGGGCGAGCGGTTCGTCGGTCGGCTGAGCGGTCGCGGCAAGGCCTCGGTCCACGGGCATCCCCTCGGGGCGGGCGCGACTCTGGCGGACCCGCGCTGTACGGAGGTGGGACGCCTTCCAGTGTGCGGCACGCCACGCTCCGTGGCCGAGACTCGTGCGCGGACTTTCTGAGCGCGGTCCGCCAGGAGCGGCGCGCGTCGGCCGCCGGGGCCCCGACGGCGCTACAGCGCGGCCGAACCCCTGCTGCGCAGCTGCTGCCCGTACTGCTGGAGCTGCCACAGCTCGCTCTGCACGGCGTGCAGTTCCTCGGCGGCGGCCCGGTTGCCGAGCCGCTGGAGGTGGCCCCGGACCTCGTTCACCCGCCGGTCCACGGCCAGCAGCCGCAGCTTGACGAGGAACTCCCCCGCGTAGATGGCGTCCACCTTGCGGCGCGAGCGCACCGGCTCCACGGTCAGCTCGGTGACCAGCGAGCGCACCTGGTCGTCCGGGCAGGCCTCGCGCACGGTGCTGGTGAAGTCGGCCAGTGTCGCCCCGTACGCGGCGCCGCCGGCCTGCCCGATCGCGCGGCGCACGGCGGTGTACGGCGGGGTGGGGAACTCGTCCTCGGCGTAGTTGTCGAAGGCCGGGGCGACCAGGTCCGGGTGCTGCAGCGCCAGCTTGAGCAGCTCGCGCTCGACGAACTGGGCCGGGTCGCGCGGGTTGACCGTGAAGACGGGGCGCGCCGGGCGGACCGGCTGCGACGGGTCGGGGCGGCGCTGCTGGCCGGCGCCGCGCGGGTTCTGCTGGCGTTCGCGGTCCCAGCGGGCCAGCTGGGAGACCCGGCGGACGACGAAGGGTTCGTCCAGGATGCCGAGCATGCCGGCCAGCCGGACGGCGTACTCGTGCTGGATCGAACGGTCCTTGATCTTGGCGACGATCGGCGCCGCCTCCTCCAGGGCCGCCGACCGACCTTCGGGCGTGTCCACCCGGTGCCGGGCGACGGCCGAGGACAACGCGAACTCGAAGAGCGGCACGGGGTTGTCGATCAGCTCGCGGACCGCCTCGTCGCCCTTGGCCAGGCGCAGGTCGCACGGGTCCATGCCGCCGGGGCTGACCGCGATGGAGGTCTTGGCGGCGAACTTCTGGTCGTCCTCGAAGGCGCGCAGCGCGGCCTTCTGGCCGGCCGCGTCGCCGTCGAAGGTGAAGACGGTCTCGCCGCGGTACTGGGAGGTGTCCATCAGCAGCCGGCGGATGATCTTGATGTGGTCCTCGGCGAACGCCGTCCCGCAGGTGGCGACCGCGGTGGTGACCCCGGCCAGGTGGCAGGCCATCACGTCGGTGTACCCCTCGACCACCACGGCCCGGCCCGACTTGGCGATCTCCTTCTTCGCCAGGTCGAGGCCGTACAGGACGTGCGACTTCTTGTAGATCGGCGTCTCGGGGGTGTTGAGGTACTTCGGCCCGTTGTCGTCCTCGCGGAGCCGGCGGGCGCCGAAGCCGATCACCTCGCCCGCGATGTCGCGGATCGGCCAGACCAGCCGGCCCCGGAAGCGGTCGATCAGACCGCCGCGCTGGCCCTGCGAGGCCAGACCGCCGAGCAGGATCTCCTTGTCACTGAAGCCCTTGCCGCGCAGGTAGCGGACCAGGTGCTCCCAGCCGACGGGGGCGTAACCGACACCGAAGGTCTTCGCGGCCTCCTCGTCGAAGCCCCGCTCGGAGAGGAAACGGCGGCCGATCTCGGCCTCCGGGGAGACCAGCTGCTCCTGGTAGTAGGCGGCGGCCACCTTGTGCGCCTCGACCAGCCGGGTGCGCTCGCCCTGCTGGTGACGGGGGCTGTAGCCGCCCTCCTCGTAGCGGAGCGTGATGTTCGCCTGAGCGGCCATCCGCTCCACGGCCTCGGCGAAGGTGAAGTGCTCGATCTTCATCAGGAAGGCGATGGTGTCGCCGTTCTCCTGGCAACCGAAGCAGTGGAACACGCCCTTGGCGGGGTTGACGTAGAACGAGGCGGACTTCTCGTCGTGGAAGGGGCAGACGCCCTTGTACTCGCCGCCGCCACCGTTGGTCAGCTGTACGTAGTCGCCGACCACCGCATCGATCGGCAGTGCGCTCCGCACCGCCTGTACGTCTTCGTCCCTGATCCGCCCGGCCACCCCGGAAGTCTACTGGGGTGGCCGGGGTTTCCCGGGGCCGCTCCCCATCCGGTCCGGTGGCGGGCCCCGGGGGGCTCAGGTCCAGGCCGCCCCGACCAGCTTGCCGTGGAGGGCCAGCGCCGAGGCGTCGGTGAGGGTGGCGATCTGGTCGATCACCGCGCGCAGGGCCCCCCGGTCGTCCTCGGCCTCGTGGTAGAGCGCGGCGAAGACCGGGTCCAGCCCCTCCGGCGCGCGCTCGTTGAGGACGTACGCCAGCTCGGCGATCACGATCCGCTGACGGGCCCGGAGCTGGGCCTGCTCGTCGCGCTGCATCACGAACCGGACGGCGACCGCCTTCAGCACCGCGCACTCCAGGCGAACCTCGCGCGGCACCACCAGCTCGGCCTCGTACCGGGTGAGCCGGCCGGGGCCGTAACGGGCGCGGGTCGCCTGCTCGGCGGCGAAGCAGAAGCGGCCGATCAGCTGGCTGGTGAGGTCCTTCAGCCCGGCCCGGGCCCGGGCGGTGCCGTCGTACGCCTGGGGCCACCACTCCTGCGCGAGCAGCCGGTCCAGGGCGTCCGACAGCTCCTCCGGCTCGGCGTCCGTGGCGTAGCGCTCGGCGACCTTGAACAGTTCGGCGCGCTCGCTCGGGGCGAGCAGCGCGGCCGGGTCGATGTGACCGGCCTGGAGGCCGTCCTCCACGTCGTGGGTGGAGTAGGCGACGTCGTCGGACCAGTCCATGACGGTGGCCTCGAAGCACCTGCGACCGGCCGGGGACCCGGCCCGCAGCCATCGGAAGACCGGCAGGTCGTCGGCGTAGACGCCGTACTTGGGCGAGGCCGGGTCGGTGGGGTGCGCGCCGTGCGTCCACGGGTACTTGGTGGCGGCGTCCAGGGCGGCGCGGGACAGGTTGAGCCCGACGCTGCGGCCCGGCCAGGGGGCCAGCCGGGCGGGTTCCTCGTCCTGCGGGGCGAACCGCTTGGGCTCCAACCGGGTCAGGATGCGCAGCGACTGCGCGTTGCCCTCGAAGCCGCCGCAGGCCTCGGCGGCCTGGTCGAGCGCCTCCTCACCGGTGTGGCCGAACGGCGGGTGGCCGATGTCGTGGGCCAGGCAGGCGGTCTCGACGAGATCCGGGTCACAGCCCAGCGCCGCGCCCAACTCCCTTCCGACCTGGGCGCATTCCAGCGAGTGGGTCAGCCGGGTGCGGGGGAAGTCGCTGCGCATCGGGGCGACCACCTGGGTGGTGCCGGCCAGCCGGCGCAGGGCGGCGGAGTGGAGCACGCGGGCGCGGTCACGCTGGAACGCCGTCCGGCCCGGGCGTTTGTCCGGTTCGGGCACCCAGCGGGCCTCGGCGGCGTGGTCGTACGGGTTCGGGGTGGTGGCGAGGCGGTGCGTGGTGTCGTCCATATGCCCTTCACGGTACGCCGAGCCCCCGACACCGGAAGTGTGCCGCGCGCGACGGGACGCGGGCCGGGGCGTGAACGCTCGGCCGCCCGCGGAAGGGCCCCCCGGGCCCTCCCGCCGCCCCTGCCGCAGCCACTGGCCCCCACGGCCCGGGGCCTTCACGAGCCGGCGCCTTCACGAGCCGACAGCCGATGCCCGGTGCCGGTTCAGCCGCGGACCGCCCTGAGGACGGCCGCCGCGGCGCCCTCCTGTCCCTTGGCGTTGGGATGGATCCCCGCCAGACCGGGCGCCGGGAACGGCGGCTCGACCCAGCGGGCGGCCTCACCCGCGCACATGTCGTGGCCGGACGAGGGCGCGGCGAGGTCCACGAAGACCGCGCCCGCCGCCTCCGCTCGCCGCTTGAGCATGGCGTTGAGCTGCTGCTCCTTCTCCACCAGGAAGCCCAGATCACCCCCGGCGACGGTCTTGCCGAGCACCGGCACGCAGACGGCCGGGTCGGCCGGCAGCAGCGAGGGGTAGCCGACCACGTAGACCTTCGCCTGCGGAGCGCGGCGCTTGACCTCCTTCAGCGTCTCGCCCAGCCGTTCACCGGCCGCGTCCACCTTGCGCTGCACCTGGTCGGCACCGTCCGACGCGGCGTAATGCTCGCGGCACGGTGCCGGCGCCCGGCCGGAGCCGACCAGTTCCTTGACCGCGTCGACCAGGTTCTCCTTGGCGCACTGGGTGACGACCTCCATGAACCCGGCGTCGTTGCCGCCGATCCCCACGGTGACCAGCCGGGTGGCCGGTTCGATCGCGTCCAGCTGCGGCGGATTGGTGCCGCTGCCCGTCTCCTGGGAGCCGGTCAGGTCGCCGGTGCGGGCCCCGCTGCAGCTGGCGTCGCGGAACTGACCGCCCGCCAGGCCGAGCGCCTTGGCCACCAGGCTGGGGTAGTTGACCGTCGAGCGGGCGCAGCCCTTCGGCTCCCCCGCCTGCGGGCTGATCTTGAGCCCCGCGGTGTACGAGTCGCCGAGCGCCACGTACGGACCGGTCGGTGTCGGGGTGGGGGTCGGCGTGGCCGACGCCGCCCGGTTCGCCTGCGGACCCCCCGGTACGGCGGCGCCGACGGCGGTGTCCGTACCTCCGGTGCCGGAGCAGGCGGTGAGCAGGACGGCGGCGAGTCCGACGGTCAGGGCACCTGTCAGGGCCCTCGGTACGGCGCGTGACGGGTCGGTCTGCGGCGTGGCGGACGCAGTGGTCGACGACGAGCCCGACCGGGCGCCGGTGGGCGCGCCCTTCGGGCGTACGGACAGAGGCACGGGATCCCCCCGGGTAGGAGCCGTTGGCGTTCTTCCTACGACGGCCCGTCCCCCGGGCACCGCCATCCCAACGGACGGAGACGCCGGATCGATCCCGCCGGAACCGGCGGATTCCGGCGCCTCCCTACCGTGCCCGTCCTTCGGGGCGGCGCCCGTCTCTCCGGAGGGTGTTCCTCACCCCCGGAGGGCATTCGTCACCCCCGGGCGGCGTCCGCCGGCCCGGGGGCTCGCACTGCTCCGGAGGCTTCCGCTACTCCGGGCCGCGCTCGTGCTCCGCCAGGAACTGCTCGAACCGCCGGCCCAGCTCGTCCGCCGACGGCAGGTCCACCGGCTCGGCCAGCAGGCTCTCCCGGCCCTCGGCGCCCGCCACCGCGTCGTACTGGCCCTCCATGCCGCGGATCGCCGAGCGCAGGTCGCCGTCCCCCTGCGACAGCTGGTCCTCGATGTCGGCGTACACGCCGTCGACCTGCTCGCGCAGCTGCGTGCCGGGCAGCACCAGCCCGGTGGCGGACTGCACCGCCTCCAGGATGAGCACCGCGGCCGCCGGGTACGCCGTGCGCGCCACGTAGTGCGGCACGTGCACGGCGAAGCCGAGCACGTCGTGCCCGGCCTCGGCGAGCCGGAACTCCAGCAGGGCCTGCGCGCTGCCGGGCACCTGGGCCTGCTCGAACCACTGCGGGTAACCGGCGGCGAGGTCGAGGCGGTTGCCGTGCGGGGTCAGACCGACCGGGCGGGTGTGCGGCACCCCCATCGGGATGCCGTGGAAGTCGAGCGACAGCCGGACGTCGAACCGCTCGACCAACTCGCGGACGGCCGCGATGAAACGCTCCCACTCGACGTCCGGCTCGGGCCCGGTGAGCAGCAGGAACGGCGAGCCGGCCGCGTCGTGGACCAACTGGAGCAGGATCTCCGGCGGCTCGTAGGAGGACCAGTGCTCGCGGTCGAAGAGCATCGCGGGGCGGCGGGCGCGGTAGTCCACCAGACGGTCGTGGTCGAAGCGGGCCACCACCTGGGGCTCCCCGGCCTCCAGCAGGTGGGTGACCACCTGGCCGCCGGCCTCTCCGGCGTCCATGAAGCCCTCGAAGTGGTGGAGCAGCACCAGACCCGCGCCGGTGTCGGCCAGCGCGGCCCTCGCCGCGGCCACGGCGGCCACGCCCTGCTGATCCAGCTCGTACAGCGCCTGGGGATCACGCACCGCGTACCCACACCCCGCTCTCTACTCGGTCTCTAGCTACTCGTCGGACTCGTGCCGGTTCTCCTCGTGCAGCGTGCGGCGCTCCGCCGGAATTCCCGCTGCCGGGATTCGCCTCCCCGGCTGCGGGACTCCCCCCGTTCCGCTGCCCGGAATCCTCCCGCCGCACCGACCGGACGACCGGGCCGCCCCGGCCGCCCACGACGGCCCCGGAACGCCTCCGCGGCCTTCCGCCGGTCCCACTGTGGACTCCCGCGCCTTTCCGGCCACCGCCCGCCCGCGCCCGCCACCGTCCCGCGCCGCCCGCGAGCGCTCGGCGCGCCCCCGGAGGGCCGACTCGACCATGATCGCACCCGATGGGAAAAGCCCTGGTCAGGGGCGGCTGAACGGCCCGTCGAGGCAGCCCGCCGCCGCACCCGGCGGCCATTCGTGTGCTGCGAAGTGACGCACCGCCTTCTGGCGGGTATCGTCCTCTCGCTGCCTCGCATCGTCGCGTCGTCGTCACGTCGTCCGTAACGCCGTCGATCACGTCCCGGCCCGGTGCTCGGCCAGCCACCTACGACGCATCTTGCCTTCACCTGGCCGCCTGTTTCCCTTCGCGCTCCCGTATCCTCATCGGCCATCTCGCGGACGCACACTGTCCCCTCGCTCATCCCGCCGGACCGGTCCGTGGACCCGTGTCCGTTCCGGCACCGCGCTGCCCGTCTCCGGGCCGCCGCCCCCCAACCCGCCCGACCGGTACCTCCGGCGTGCGCGGGTGCCGGCGGGCGGACCTCCGGGGCGGGGCGAAAAGTCCACTGCTCGGCCCGCGCGCACCCAGGCACGGGCCGGCATCCTCCGACCGATGAAGGACCGAAGGTTCCGTGCCCGTACCTCTCATCCTCACCGGCCGCACCGTGCGGCTGGAGCCCCTCGCCGCGCACCACGCCGAGGCCATCGCCCAGGCCGGCGCCGAGGACCGTACGACCTACGCCTTCACGCCCGTCCCGCACGGCCTGGAAGCGGCCCGCGAGTACATCTCGCGGGCCCTCGCCGACCAGGCCGCGGGCCGGTCGCTGCCGTTCGCGACCGTGAGCCAGGCCGACGGCCGGGTCGTCGGTTCCACCCGCTTCCTGGAACTCGACTACTGGCAGGGCCCGCTGGTCTGGCCCCCGGCGCCGGGCGTGCCGTTCGGCGACCCGGCCACCGCCGTGCCCGACGCCGCCGAGATCGGCAACACCTGGCTCTCCCCGCGCGCCCAGGGCACCGGCATCAACACCGAGGCCAAGCTGCTGATGCTCCGGCACGCCTTCGAGGTGTGGGGCGTCCAGCGGATCTCGCTCCGTGCCGACGCCCGCAACCAGCGGTCGCGGGCCGCCATCGAGCGGCTCGGCGCCACCTCGGAGGGCGTCCGGCGGGCGCACTCGCGCGGGCTCGACGGAGTGGTCAGGTCCACCGCGTTCTACTCGATCCTGGACGACGAGTGGCCCGCCGTCCGCGACATCATCGAGTTGCGGATCGCCGCCGCCACCTCGCCGAGCGCCCCGGATCCGGCGATCAACCAGGAGTGCCTTAGACACGGCGGCAGCGGGCACCTGATCACGGCCTGACGCGGTCGTGGGGGGGGGGGGGGGGCGGGGGGGGGGGGGGCGGGCCCCCCCCCCCCCCCCGGCGGGGGGGCCCCGGCGCCGGCGGCGGGGGCGCCCCCCGGGGACGGGG
>NZ_JBHXDN010000024.1:56707-118659 GCF_042726075.1 Kitasatospora sp. NPDC127035
GGCGGTCACGGCGACACGACCGCCGGCGGGCGGCGGGGCCACCTGCGGGCGCTTCGGGGCCGCCCTCGTGCCGGGGGTCCGGTCGCCCGCGGGGGCCCGGTCACGGCCCTCCGGGGCGACCGGTGCTCAGGGCCGGTACCCCCGGGTGGCGAGGGCCAGGACCTCGCCGAGGAGCTCCGGACCGTCCGCGCTCCCGACGTGGGCGGGATGCGCCTCGACCAGCGCCGACACCGGCCGCCGGCCGCCGCCCCGCACGGGGGCCACCCGGACCGCCCAGATCGCGAACCCGGTCCGGGCACGGTGCAGGTGGAGCACCCCCTCGGAGGTGTAGGACTCCCACGGCTGCTCCGTCCCGCGCGGGCGCAGGCCTCGCCTGATCCGCTGCCACTCGTCCTCGCTCCAGACCACGTCCGGGACGGGACACGGGCGCGGCAGCCGCAACGGCTTCGGGGAGCCGCGCTCCGGCGCGTTCGCCACACCGCCCGGCTCGACGAAGGCCCAGGCGGGCAGCGGTTCGCGGGCCGCCGTCCAGGCGGCGGGGATGCCGCCCGCCCCGGTACGGGCCGCGACCACACCGCCGGTGATCGCTGCCACGGTGTCCATGTCCCCGCCGGCGCTCACGGCCTCCCAGAGCGCCCCGCGGTAGTCGGTGAGACGGCGGGCCGCGCACCAGAGCGCGTACGGGACGGTGTCGGCGGCGCTGACCCGGCTGCCGTTGCCGAGCACCTTCGCCACGGCCCCGAGGTCACGTTCGTCCAGCAGTGCGACCGCCTCGGTCAGGCCGTCCCGCACGGCTCCGAACGGCGTGAGGTCCCGCACCGACTCCAGGAAGCCCCTCGCGGTCACGGGCTCCGCGCGGGCCCGTACCGCGCAGGCCGCGGCCACCGCCACGGCGATCGCGCCGTCCACGGCCTGCGGGTGGGTGTGGGTGATCGCCGCGCTGTCGGCGGCCGGCTCGACCGCCGCCCCCGGGTCGTCGGCGTACGCCGCCCCCAGCGGGGCGACCCGCATCGCGGCGCCGTTGCCGTACGAGCCCTGGCCGTCGAAGAGTTCGGCGGCCAGTACCTTGGCGTCACCGCCCTCGCGGACCAGCCGGAGCAGCCGGTTGGCGGCCGGGCCGTAGCCGCGGTCGAAGTCGTGGCGCCGGGCGAAGCCGTGGGTGAGGTCGAAGGTGTCGACGGCCCCGCGCTCGGTGTGCGCGGCGTACACCGAACAGGCCATCTCGGTGTCGTCGGTCCACGGCCAGGGGCCGGGCGGGGCGGTGCGGGCGGCCAGGTGGGCCCTGGCCGTGGCGGGAACGAAGAACTGCGCGCCGAAGGCGTCGCCGACCGAGAGGCCGTCGAGCGCGTCGAGCGCGGGGCCGGCGTGAGGAGTCGTCATCGGGCCCCAGCCCACCCGTCCGACCGGTCCTGCGTCAACCCCGCATGACCCATGACTCCCCGCACGGGCGACGTTTCGCATACCGCCGACCCGGGCGGGAAGCACCCCGGGCATGACCCGCGCCATCGGACCCGTCGACCCGCTGCTGCTGCTCGGCGCCGACCAACAGCACATCGTCACCCGTGCACAACTGCACGGGCTCGGCGTCCCGTCCGGCACCATCGCCCACCGCCTGCGGCCGGGCGGACCGTGGCAACAGGTGCTTCCCCGGGTGATCTGCCTGCAGACCGGACGGCTGACGTCCCATCAACGACTGCGCGCGGCACTCGCGTACGCGACGCCCAAGGGCCGGGCGGACGGGCCCGCCGGAGACGTGCTGCTGACCGGCACGGCCGTCCTGGCCGACGCGGGGCTGCCGTCGGCCGGGCACCCGGCCGACCTGACCTCGGTGGACGTCCTGATCCCGGGCCCACGACGGGTCTCCGACCGGGGGTTCGTGCGGATCCACCGTGCGGCCGGAGCGATGCCGGGCGGGTACGAGCGCGACGACGGGCTCCGGAGCACGACGGTCGCCCGGGCGCTGGCCGACCTCGCACCCCGGGAGAGCGGACGGCGCCGGTTCCGGGCGCTCTGCGCCGAGGCCGTCCAGCGGCGGCACTGCGAACTCGGCGAGCTGCTGGACCAGTTGATGGCCCGGCCGGACGCGCTCGACCTGACCGGGCTGGCCGGGGTGGTGGAGGAACTGGCCGCCGGGGTCCGCTCGGTGGTCGAGGGCGAGGCCCGGGACGCGGTGCGCGGCTCCGGGCTCCCGGAACCGCTCTGGAACCCGGTCCTCCTGCTGGACGGGCGGTTCCTGGCCGTGCCCGACGCCTACTGGCCGCAGGCCTGCGTCGCGCTGGAGATCGACTCCCGGGCCTGGCACCTGCGCCCGGCCGACCACGAGCGGAGCCTGACCCGGGCCAACCGGCTCACCGTGGCCGGCCTGCCGGTGGTCCGCACGACCCCGCTCCAGCTGCGGCGCGACCCGGCGCCCGTGCTGCGGGAGCTGGCCGTGCTGCTCGCCGGGGGACCGCACGGCCCTCGGGCCCGGATCACCTGGCGGCGGGCCCGGTGATCCCGGCGCGGCCGGCCCCACGGGCTGCGCGGAGACGCGGAGATGCGAAGACGCGGAGACGCCCGGCGGCGGCCGACGGCGTACGCAGGGACGGGCAGGGGGCGGCGGGTCAGGAGACGGCAGGCGTGACGTCGGTGGGCGCGGCGTCGGTGGGCGGGGGGACGGTGTCGGCGGGGGCGGTCGCCGTGGTGGCGGCAGTGGCGGCGCCGGCGGCCTCGGCGGCGGCCACCAGGCGCTGGAGTTCCGCGAGGTGCTCGGTGAGGGCCCGCCGACCGGCCCTGGTCGCGACGAGCCAGGTGCGCGGACGCCTGCCGACCGCGCCCTTCCTGACCTTGAGGTAGCCGGCCTGCTCCAACGCGGTCGCGGCCTTGCTGAGCACCGAGTCGGAGACCTCGCAGTGGTCGCGGACGGTGCCGAACTCGGCCTCCGCGCAGGCGCTGAGGAAGGCCAGCACGGTGAGCCTGGTCGGGTGCTGGAGCAGCGGATCGAACGGGGCCGCCATCAGTGGGCCGCCGCGTCGCGCCGGATCCGCTCCGCCAGCCACCCGGTGACCGCCCAGAACGCCGCACCGGCCGCGAGACCGGCGGCCGCACCTATCCAGCGCACACCGCCACCGGCCAGCAGGACCAGGCCCGAGGCGGCCCCGGCCGCGGCGAACACCCCGAGGACGGCCAGCACGATCAGGCCGCCGTAACCGGGAGCCGGCCGGTGCACGATGCCCGCCTCGCGCATCGCGATCCGGGCGAGCGCACCGGTCAGGGCGGCGAAGACCACGCCGAACACGCCGCTCAGCCAGGAGACCCCGGCCCCGATCGCCTGACCGACGCCGGTCCCGTAGACGGTGAACGCCACCGCGAAGGCCGGGCCGTACCAGCCGGGGAGCCGGCCGGAGGCCTGGGCGGCCGCCTTGGCGCGGTCGGCGAGGCGCAGCGCCTCGGCTGCGGGAAGCGCGGGTCGGACGGGCTCGGAGCTGCTCATGGGATCCCCCTGCGGTGCGGCCCTCCGGGAGAGCGCCGTGATGCTCTCACTATGGCATCTACTTTCCGAGCTGGAAAGTACTTTCGCTGGTGGACCGCTCGGCACTGCCCGTCGGCGGCCGGACCGGTCGGCGGCCGGACCGCCGGTGGCGGCACCGTCAGCAGCGGACGTCGATCTCCTGGAAGGTCGCGTAGTGGTCGGCGGTCCAGAACTGCTCGCCGGACTCGCCGGTGACCACGCGACGGGCGCCACGGTCGGCGGAGCCGGGGGTGACGACGGTGAACTCGTGGTAGTAGCCGGAGGTCTTGCGGGGCAGGCGGCTTTCACGGTTCTCGAAGACGATGCCGTCCGAGCGGTACGGGTACGGGCCGCCCTTGGCGATCAGGCCGAGCGTGTCACGGGCCTGGACCGGCAGCCCGGTGCGGCAGACGTCGGCCATCGCCGGGTCGGTCGGCACCCAGGTGCCGGCGGGCGCGGGCGTGCCCGGGGCGGACGCGGTGCCCGCGGGCGGGGACGGCTTCGGTGCGGTGGACCTCGGTGCGGTGGGCCTGGGCCCGGTGGACTTCGGCGTCGCCGGACCGGTCGAGGACGTCGCGGAGGCCTCGGGCGTGCTGTCGCCGGCGTCGTCCGACAGGACGTACCCGACTGCGGCGGCGAGCACGCAGAGCAGCACGGCCAGGGCGGTGAACAGGCGGTTTCTGCTGGTCATGGGCCCAGCTTGGCAGCCACCCGGGCCCGGACCGGGCAACCTCGCGCGTGGCCGCCGACACACCCGCCGGCACCGCTGTTCCGAGGAGGGCTGCGGGGTGAGGGGGTGGCGGGCCCGCCGGCCCGCCCGACCCGCCCGGCCCGGCGGTCGTCCGCTCGCGGTCCGGCCGTGGTGGCCCGGCCGAGCCCGGCCGAGCCCGGCCGTGGAAAAAGCAGCGGCCGGGACGGGGACGGACGCCGTTGTCCGTTCCCGCCCCGGCCGCCTCACGTACGCCGGTTCTCCTGCGCCGAGCTCCGGTGTACGCCCCTCCCGGGTGGAGGGGATACGGTCAGCGATTCGACCGTGCCGAGGGGCTCAGAGCCCTCAGCGCGAGTCGCTGCCCGCAGTCTCGATGGCGGCGCGGCCTGCCTCCAGACGCGCCACCGGGATCCGGAAGGGGGAGCAGGAGACGTAGTCCAGCCCCACCTCGTGGAAGAAGTGCACCGACTCCGGGTCGCCGCCGTGCTCGCCGCAGACGCCGAGCTTGAGGTCGGGGCGGGTGGCCCGGCCGGCCTCGACGGCGTGCTTGACCAGCGCGCCGACGCCGTCGCGGTCGATGGTCTCGAACGGGGAGACCCCGAAGATGCCCTTCTCCAGGTAGGCCGTGAAGAAGGAGGCCTCGACGTCGTCGCGGGAGAAGCCCCAGACCGTCTGGGTGAGGTCGTTGGTGCCGAAGGAGAAGAACTCGGCGGCCTCGGCGATCTGGCCGGCCGTCACGGCGGCGCGCGGCAGCTCGATCATGGTGCCCAGCTTGATGTCCAGCTGGACGCCGGTGGACTGGGCGACCTCGGCGAGGACGCGCTCGCACTCGTCGCGGACCAGCTCCAGCTCCTGGACGGTGCCGACCAGCGGGATC
Source organism: Kitasatospora sp. NPDC127035 (assembly GCF_042726075.1). Lineage (NCBI taxonomy): Bacteria > Bacillati > Actinomycetota > Actinomycetes > Kitasatosporales > Streptomycetaceae > Kitasatospora > Kitasatospora sp. NPDC127035. The sequence goes on from NZ_JBHXDN010000024.1 coordinate 61,784, forward strand.
ATCACCTCGGGGCGCGGGTCCCCGCCGGCCAGCTTCCGCTCGGCCGCGGCCTCGGCGATGGCGCGGACCTGCATGCCGAACAGACCGGGGATGACCAGGCCGAGGCGGACGCCGCGCAGACCGAGCATCGGGTTCTGCTCGTGCAGCTTGTGCACTGCCTGGAGCAGGCGCAGGTCGTTCTCGTTCGGGTCCTTGCGGGCCTCGGCGAGGGCGACGCGCACCGACAGCTCGGTGATGTCGGGCAGGAACTCGTGCAGCGGCGGGTCGAGCAGCCGGACGGTGACGGGCAGGCCGTCCATCGCCTGGAAGAGCTCCAGGAAGTCGCCCTTCTGCAGCGGCAGCAGGGTGGAGAGCGCGGTCTCGCGGTCCTTGTCGTTGTCCGCGAGGATCAGGTGCTCGACCTCCTTGCGGCGCTCCTCCCCGAGGAACATGTGCTCGGTGCGGCAGAGGCCGATGCCCTGGGCGCCGTACCGGCGGGCGCGCCCGCTGTCCTCGGCGTTGTCCGCGTTGGCACGCACGGCGAGCCGGCGACGGCCGTCGGCGTGCGACATCAGCCGGTGCACGGCCTGGACCAGACCGCCCTGGACGTCGGCGCCCGCGTGCAGGGTGCCCTCGAAGTACTCCACCACCGGGGAGGGGAGCACGGGTACCTCGCCGAGGTAGACCTTGCCGGTCGCGCCGTCGATCGAGACGACGTCGCCCTCCTCCAGCACCAGGCCGTCGGCGGTGGTCATCCGGCGGCGCTTGGTGTCGACCTCCAGCTCCTCGGCCCCGCAGACACAGGTCTTGCCCATGCCGCGGGCGACCACGGCGGCGTGCGAGGTCTTGCCGCCGCGCGAGGTGAGGATGCCCTCGGCGGCGATCATGCCGTCCAGGTCGTCCGGGTTGGTCTCGCGGCGGACGAGGATGACCTTCTCGCCGGAGCGGGACCACTTCACCGCCGTGTAGGAGTCGAAGACGATCTTGCCGATCGCGGCGCCGGGCGAGGCGGCGAGGCCCCAGGCGATCTGCTTGGACGTGGAGTCGGGTGCGAAGCGCGGGAACATCAGCTGCGAGAGCTGGCCGCCGGTGACCCGCATCAGGGCCTCGTCCAGGTCGATCAGGCCCTGGTCGACCAGCTGGACGGCGATCCGGAACGCGGCGGCGGCGGTGCGCTTGCCGACCCGGGTCTGCAGCATCCAGAGCTTGCCGCGCTCGATGGTGAACTCGATGTCGCAGAGGTCGAGGTAGTGGTTCTCGAGCTTCTGCATGATCGCCATGAGCTCGTCGTACGACTTCTTGTCGAGCTTCTCCAGCTCGGCCAGCGGCAGGGTGTTGCGGATGCCGGCGACGACGTCCTCGCCCTGCGCGTTGGAGAGGTAGTCGCCGTAGACGCCCTGGGTGCCGGTGGAGGGGTCACGGGTGAAGGCGACACCGGTGCCGGAGTCCTCGCCGAGGTTGCCGAAGACCATGCTGCAGACGTTGACCGCGGTGCCCAGGTCGTTCGGGATGCGCTCCTGGCGGCGGTAGAGGCGCGCCCGGTCGCCGTTCCAGGAGTGGAAGACGGCGTGGATCGCGAGGTCCATCTGCTCGCGCGGGTCCTGCGGGAAGGCCCGGCCGGTCTCGCGCTCGACGATCGCCTTGAACACCTCGACGAGCTGCCGGAGGTCGGCGCCGTCCAGGTCGAGGTCGTTGGTGGTGCCCTTCGCGTGCTTGGCCTCGTCCAGGGCCTCCTCGAACAGCTCGCCGTCGACGCCCAGCACGGTCTTGCCGAACATCTGGACCAGGCGACGGTAGGAGTCCCAGGCGAACCGCTCGTTGCCGGACTGCGCGACCAGGCCGACCACGGAGGCGTCGGAGAGGCCGATGTTCAGGACCGTGTCCATCATGCCGGGCATGGAGAACTTGGCGCCCGAGCGGACCGAGACGAGCAGCGGGTCGTCGGCCTGGCCGAGCTTCTTGCCCATCTCCTGCTCAAGGGCGTCCAGGTGGGCGCCGATCTCCTCGTGGAGGGAGGCGGGCTCGCTGCCGGTCTCCAGGAAGACCTTGCAGGCCTCGGTGGTGATGGTGAACCCCGGAGGGACGGGGAGCCCCAGGTTGGTCATCTCGGCCAGGTTCGCGCCCTTGCCGCCGAGAAGGTCCTTGAGGTCCTTGTTTCCTTCAGTGAAGGAGTAAACAAACTTCTGCTGGGACGACACGGGTCGGTCTCCTCGCACACGGTTGCCCTGACGCCGGAGAACATACCCATTTCGAAGGCACTTCTGCGCCGCCAATAGGCCGTACGAGGCTGGTACCCAGGGGTAACCCGATAGATCGAATGCACCTAAAGGCGTTCACCTCTGTTGGCGAAATCGTCCGGATGACGCGAGCTAGTGTTCAAGTCTTGAACGCTACGAAACAGGAAGATCACACAGGCGGGACGCAGGGTAGCGGTCGGCCGTGCAAGCTGACGCCTCGGCTTGATTTCCTGCACCCTGAGCGCGCGATCCGCCGCCACCCCCTTCGGGAAGCGATTCGCCGGCGACTTGTTCATTTCGTCCTGTCGGCCGCCTTCTACCGGCACCGTATGTGGCAAGCGTCACCAGCGCATCTCACCGCTTGAGCGTAGACCGGATCCGCCGATCGTCGCACTCCGTCCAGAAACGTGCTCTCTCCGTGATGTTCGGTTGCCAAAAGGGAGCCCTCTTGGCCAGATTGGCCAAGAGGGCTGGGACAGGGTGGCGAGAGGCCTTCGAGGGGCCATTTCGCCGCTATGGACAGATCATCCGCCAGATGTGTCCGATTCGGCGTCTGCACCCGGGCGGGCGCAGTCATACGGATCGTCCAACCATCCCTCGGGCAGAACCACCCGGTTGTTGCCGCTCGTCCGTCCGCGGGGGCCGTCGGCACCGGCCGGCCAGGCCTGCGACTGCTCCACCAGGGCGAGGGTTTCGGCCAGTTCGGCCAGGGAGGAGGAATTGGCGAGCTTCACGCGAAGCTCCGAACCGACCGAGAAGCCCTTGGTGTACCAGGCGACGTGCTTGCGGAAGTCGATCACACCGCGGGCCTCGTCGCCCAGCCACTCACCGAGCAGCTGCGCGTGGCGGACCATCGCCCGCGCCACGTCGGCGAAGGTCGGACGGGCGTAGTCCACCTCGCCCTCGAAGATCGACACCAGGTCCCGGAACAGCCACGGACGGCCCAGGCAACCGCGCCCGACCACCACACCGTCGCAACCGGTCTCGCGCATCATCCGCAGCGCGTCGTCCGCCGACCAGATGTCCCCGTTGCCGAGCACCGGGACGTCCGCCGGAACGGCCTCGCGCAGTCGGGCGATCGCCGACCAGTCCGCGGTGCCGCCGTAGTGCTGGGCGGCGGTGCGCCCGTGCAGGGCGATCGCCGACACGCCCTCCTCCGCGCCGATCCGCCCGGCGTCGAGGAAGGTGAGGTGGTCGTCGTCAATGCCCTTGCGCATCTTCATGGTCACCGGGAGGTCGCCGGCGTTGGCCACGGCCTCACGGAGGATCTCGCGCAACAGGTTGCGCTTGTACGGCAGCGCCGAGCCGCCGCCCTTGCGGGTCACCTTGGGGACGGGGCAGCCGAAGTTCAGGTCGATGTGGTCGGCCAGGCCCTCGTCGGCGATCATCCGCGCCGCCTTGCCGACGGTCACCGGGTCCACGCCGTACAGCTGGATCGAGCGGGGCTTCTCGCTCGGGTCGAACTTGATCAGCTGCATGGTCTTGGCGTTGCGCTCCACCAGAGCCCGCGTGGTGATCATCTCGGAGACGTACAGCCCCTTGCCGCCGCTCTGCTCACGGCAGAGGGTGCGGAACGGCGCGTTGGTGATGCCGGCCATCGGCGCCAGCACGACGGGCGGCCAGACCTGCATCGGACCGATGTTCAGCGGCGCGAACTCGGTGCTGGTCGCGGTGGGTGCGGGCGTGACTGTCATGCGCGGCTGACCTCGGGGAAGGGGGTTCGGGACTCTTCATTGTCCCCCACCCGGCGGACGGGACCGGGAGTAGGCCGCCGCGGGGCCCGGACGGCCGGCGGACGGCGGCGTTGGCGGAGCCCCCGTGGCCGGGCCGCGGGCCGCAGGCCGCGAGACACGGGCCGCGGGGGCACGAGCTGCGGGGGCACGGGCCGGGTCAGCCGCCCGACGCGCCGGGAGAGGAGAGGACCGTCACCGAACCGGAGGTCACCGAGACACGGACCTGGTTGGTGCTGGACTGGTCGGCCAGCAGCGGGTCGATGTGGCGGCTCCCCGAGACGGTGCCCCCGTTGAAGCGGTAGACCGAACCGCGCGGCAGGCCCAGGGTCACCGACCCCGACGTGGCGCCGATGTCCACGGTGCGCGGCGCCTGGGCGAAGGAGAGGTCGACCGAGCCCGAGGTCGCCCTCACCTCCACCGCGGCGGAGGTGAGACCGGCGCCCTTCACCGCACCGGAGGTGGTGCCGGCGACCACCGGGCCGGAGAGGTCGGCCAGCAGGATCGACCCCGAGGTGGAATCCAGCCGGACCTCCCCCGTCACCCCCCGCACGGACAGGCTGCCGGAGGATCCCGTGCCCTCCACCGAGACACCGACCGGCACCTCCAGCTCGATCTCCGCGCCGCAGCCGAGCTTCGCCACCGGCATCACCTGGCTGCAGCGCATCTCCACCCTGAGGTCGCCGCGGTCGAAGAGCACCGAGATGACGGGCGGTCTGATCATCCAGTCCAGCTCCTGGCGGACCACCACCTCGCCCTCCCGCCCCGGACTGATCCGGACCGTCGCCGAACCGGTGTCCAGCACCACCTTGCTCACCGCCACCGGGTAGGACTTCTCCGACTCCGTCCGCTGCTGCACCGCCATCGCCCAGGTCTGTACCGCGCCGATGACCAGCGTCACGGCCAGAGCCAGGACGCCGAGCACCCGCCACATCCGGTGCACCCGCCTCCCGGTGCCGTTCCCCGTCCCCTTCTCCCTTGGCTCGTGCTGCTCGTGCTGCTCTCGTTGCTCTCGTTGCTCCTGGTCGCGCCGCCTTCCCGCCATGGACTACCCGACCTCCAGGAACCGCAGCACCGCCAGCACCCGGCGGTGGCTGTCGTCGGCCGGCGGCAGGTCGAGCTTGGCGAAGATCGAGTTGATGTGCTTGGCCACCGCGCTGTCGCTGACCACAAGAGCGGCAGCGATCGCGGTGTTCGACCGGCCCTCCGCCATCAGGCCCAGCACGTCCCGCTCCCGCGGGGTCAGCCGCTCCAGCGGATCGCGGTGACGGCGGACCAGCAGCTGGGCGACCACCTCCGGGTCGAGCGCGGTACCGCCGTCGGCGACCCGCTGCAGCGCGTCCACGAAGTCGTCCACGTTGGCCACCCGCTGTTTGAGCAGGTATCCGACCCCGCTGGTGTTGGTGGCCAGCAGATCGGCGGCGTACCGCTCCTCCACGAACTGGGAGAGCAGCAGCACCGCCACCTCCGGCCACTGCCGGCGGATCAGCAGTGCGGCCCGGACGCCCTCGTCGCTGTAGCCCGGCGGCATCCGTACGTCCGCCACCACCACCCCCGGGCGGTGCTCCTCCACCGCGGCGAGCAGTGCCTCGGCGTCCCCGACCGCGGCGACCACCTCGAAGCCCACCGCCTCCAGCACCTTGACGAGGCCGACCCTGAGCAGGACCGAGTCCTCGGCGATCACAGCACGCACGGCAACTCCACGGAGATGGTGGTCGGGCCCCCGAGGGGGCTGAGAACGGAAAGGGTGCCGTCGACCGAGGCGGTGCGCTTGCGCAGACCGGTCAGCCCGGTGCCCCGCGAGGCGTCCGCCCCGCCGACGCCGTCGTCGCTGACGACCAACCGCAGCCGACCGCCGGCCGTCCGCACCGAGAGCTGCACCCGGGAGGCCTTGGCGTGCTTGGCGACGTTGGTCAGCGCCTCGGAGACGGTGAAGTAGGCGACCGCCTCGACGGTCGGCGCTATGTACTCGGCCAGGTCGACGTCCACCCGCACCGGGAGCGGGGCGCGGGCCGCGATACCGGAGAGTGCCGCGTCCAGGCCGCGGTCCTCCAGGACCGCCGGGTGCAGGCCGCGGACGAGGTCGCGCAGCTCGTCGATGGCCGCCTGGGCCTCCTCGTGCGCCTCGACGATCACCTGCATGGCCTCGGGCGGGACGTCCTTGAGCGTGCGCCGGGCCAGGCCCAGGTTCATCGCGAGCGAGGTGAGGCGCTGCTGGGTGCCGTCGTGCAGGTCGCGCTCGATCCGGCGGCGTTCCGCGTCGACGGCGTCCACCAGGCCGGCCCGGCTCTCGACCACCTCCTCGATCCGGTGCTCCAGTGCCTCCGCCCGACCCGGCCCGAGCAACCGCACCGCCGCGACCTTCTCCAGCCGGGCCAGCAGGGCCACCGCCCAGGGCAGCACGGCGAGGATCACTAGACCGCCCACGGTGAGCGGGACGTCCAGCTGGAACCACTTCTGCCGGACCGGGGTGGAGTGCGGCATCAGCCAGGCCCAGCCGAACACGGTGCTCGCCACCAGGGCCGCGCCCCAGGCGTACACGGCCCCCATCGCACCGACGGCGAGCAGGGGGCCGGCCACCAGGTGGTAGCCGACCTGCCGCCAGCTGACCCCGGTGCGCAGCCTCGTCAGGAGGCCGGACGGGACGCCGACCGGCCGCAGCAGCGGGCGCACCTCCACGCCGCGCAGCACCCGCAGTCGGCTGCGCTGGGCGGTCGTCAGCGGGCGCAGGCAGAGCAGGACCAGACCCAGGAGGAGGAAGGTCAGTTTCGGTGTCACGGCGGCGGTCAGGACCGGGAGGGCCGGCGGGATGCCGGAGGCGATGAAGAGGGTGTCACGCCGGGCGGCGGCCGACCACGGGGGCCGGGCGGCGCCCCTGGCGAGCGCGCGGCGCAGCGTCGTGGAGGGCATGGCCGACAGCCTAGGGCGGCATGATCGTCACCCACCATGAAGGGGGCTGCCGAGAAAGGGTGTACCTGGGTACACCCTCGATTCGGTTCGGCGCACTACCGACAGCGACGCCCGCCGACGCCACGCTTGTCGGTATGACGAGCCTCGCACCGCACTCCGCCCACCCGCCGCACGGGTACCCCGTCTGCTGCCCGGCCCATTCCGCCGCGGCCGCCGTCGCCGAGGGGCGGCTGCCGGTCGGGCCGACCGGTGACCTGCCGGGCGTGCCCGTCGGCCCGGCCGGGCCGTGGTCGGTGCGCAGCGTGCGGGCGGGCCGGAGCCGTGGCCGGACGGCCCTGGAGGTCTACGAGTACGGCGAGTTGGTGGACGTGCTCGTCGCGTCCCGGCTCGGCGCCGGGCTGCTGCGCGGCGCCCGGTGCTGGACGGTCCCCGGGCCGGGCGGCCGTGGCGGCGCCGGGCGGTTCGCGGGCAGCGGCAGGCGCCGGGTCCGGCACGGGATGGCCTGGGGGCGGCTGCCGCGCGGCGGCGCGGCGCCGTCCGTCGGGTTCACCGCCGCCCCGGCCGCCGGGCGACTGCTGCGCCGGCCGGGGCGGTCGGCCCCGGTCGTCGAGGTGGCCGAGGTGGTCACGGTGGCCGGACAGTTGTGGCTGGCCTGGGCCGAGGGGGTGTTCGGCGGCGTGCTCGTCGAGACGGCGGACGGCGCCGCGTCCGAACGACGGCCACTGGAGCGGGTCCGCCACCGGGCCGGGGCGGACGCCCTCGCCGAGTGCGGAGGTGCCGGATGAGCGCCGTCCTCCCCGTCCGGCCGGGAGGTCTGCCCCGGTGGTCCCTCCACCTCGCCGTCGGCGCCCGCACCCGCGCCCGCGCCGAGCGGGTACCGGCGATCGCCGCGCTGGCGCTGCTGCCCTGGCTGGCCGTGCTCGTGGCCGCCGGCGAGACGGTCTGGGTCGTCCTCGACCTGCTCGAACTCGCCGCCCTGCTCAGGCTGGACGCCTCGCTGCGCCAACGCGGCCGGGCCGCCGCACGGCCCGCGACCGCGGTGACCCTGCTGCTCACCACCGACGCCCTGCTCGATCTCGCCACCGCCGGCCCCGGCCACGAGACGCTCGTCGCGCTGATGATGGCCGGCTGCGTCGAACTGCCGCTGGCCGCCCTCTGTCTGGCCCTCGGACGGGCGCGGGCCGCCGACCGGTCAAAGCGTCCCGACCACCGCCGCCCTGGTCGCCGCCGTCCGGGTCGCCGCCGTCCGGGTCGGGAGCCGGGCCGTCAGCGCGCGGGTCTCCTCGTCCCGAGGTGTGTAGACGACCATGCGCGGGCCCTGGCCCGGGCCGAGCCAGAGGCTCGTGTACTCGTAGCTCAGCAGCCCGACCTCCGGCACGAGGAAGCGCTTCAGCCCGTTGCCCGGCCGCAGGACGTCGTGCCGCTGCCAGGCCGCGTCGAAGTCCGGAGAGGCCTTGCGGAGCCGGCAGAGCAGCGTCCGCCAGGCGGGCTCGGAGGTGTGCTCGCCCATGCCCGAGCGGAACCGGGCCACCATGACGTCCCGCTCGTACTCGTGGTCGACCAGCACGTCGCGGAACCGCGAGGGGGTGAAGGCCAGCCACATCAGGTTGCGGTCCTCGTGCGGCAGCGCGCCCAGGTCGCCCACGATCCCGGCGTACGGCGCGTTGTGGGCGAGTACGTCGTAGCGGGAGTTGATCACCGCGGCCGGGTAGGGGGCCAACTGGTCCAGGGCCGTCCGGACGCCCGGTGTCACGGTCGGGCACTCCACCACCGGCGTCGGATCCTCGGCACCGGCCAGCGCGAACAGGTGGGCCCGCTCGCTCGGATCGAGGAGCAGAGCCCGGGCCACCGCGTCCAGCACCTGGACGGACACCTGGATGGACCGCCCCTGCTCCAGCCACGTGTACCAGGTCACCCCGACCGCGGCGAGCTGCGCCACCTCCTCGCGGCGCAGGCCCGGAGTCCGGCGGCGGCCGGTCATCGGCAGGCCCACCTGCTCCGGGGCGATCCGCTCGCGACGGCTGCGCAGGAAGGCCGCCAGCTCGTGGCGGCGAGCATCGGCGGCAGGTACCTTGCCCGTGTTCGCGGCGGCCGTACCGCCGGTGGCCGTACCGGTCGGGGCGGCAGTCGTCAGGCTCATCCCCCCAGCATGCGCCACCCGCCATCCTGTTGCCAGGTACTCCTTATACCTGGATAAGCACACTCTGGTACCAGGGTCCGGCGCGTCGGATCGTATGACTCGTGACCCAACAACTCACCGTCGCCAAGTCCACCGCCACCGCCCTCCCGGCATCCGCCCGCCCCGCCGCCCCGGCCGACGCCGTCTCCACAGCCACCGTGTCCAGGGCCACCGCCTCCTCCGCCCACTCCGCACTCGGCACCGCCGGACTGGTCACCGTCCTGCTCGGGGCATTCCTCCCGATGCTGGACTTCTTCATCGTCAACGTCGCCCTGCCGACCATCGACCACGACCTCGCCGCCGGCCCCGCCGTCCTGGAACTGGTCGCGGCCGGGTACGGCATCGCCTTCGCCGTGCTGCTGGTCCTCGGCGGCCGGCTCGGCGACATCTACGGTCGTCGCCGCCTCTTCGTCGTCGGTGCCGCGGCCTTCGCGGTCACCTCGCTCGCCTGCGGACTCGCTCCCGGTGCCTGGACTCTGGTCGCCGCCCGCGCCGCCCAGGGGGCCTCGGCCGCCCTGCTGGTCCCCCAGGTCCTCGGCACGATCACCGCCGCCACCCACGGCGCCCGGCGCGGCCGCGCACTCTCCGTCTACGGCGCGGTCGCGGGCATCTCGGTGGTGATCGGCCAGGTCCTCGGCGGAATCCTGGTCGCCGCCGACCTCTTCGGCACCGGCTGGCGCTCGGTCTTCCTCCTGAACGTCCCCTTCGCCCTGCTCACCGTCGGCCTCGCCTTCCGTTACGTCCCGGAGAGCCGGGCCGAGCAGGCCGCCAAGGTCGACATCGCCGGCACCGTCCTGCTCACCGCCACCATGCTCGCCCTGCTGGTCCCCCTGATGGAGGGCCGCGCCGCCGGTTGGCCGCTGTGGTCCTGGCTGCTGCTGGCGCTGTCGCCCGTCCTCGCCACCGCGTTCGTCCTGGTCGAGCTGCGGGCCGAACGGCGCGGCGGCTCCCCGCTGGTGCCGCCCACCCTGCTGCGCATCCCCGAGATGCGGCGCGGCCTCGGTATCGCCCTCCCCTACTTCGGCGGCTTCGGCGGCTTCATGTTCGTCATCGCCGTCGCCCTCCAGCAGGGCCTCCACCTCGGCCCGGTCGCGGCCGGCTGGGCGCTGGTCCCGATGGCCGTCGGCTACTTCACCGCCTCGCTCGCCGGTCCTCGTCTGATCGGCCGCTTCGGCAGCCGCGTCCTCACCGCCGGCGCCGTCGTCCAGGCGGTCGGCCTCGCCACCCTGGCCGTGACCGTCCTCGCCGACTGGTCGCACTTCTCCCCGCTCCGGATGGCCCCCGGCGTCGCGCTCGCCGGCATCGGCCAGGGCCTGATCGGCACCCCGCTCTTCCGCGTCATCCTCTCCAAGGTCCCCGCCGACCGGGCCGGCGTCGGCAGCGGCGTCCTCGCCACCAGCCAGCAGTCCAGCCTGGCGCTCGGCGTCGCCACCCTCGGCACCCTCTACCTCGCCCTCTCCCCGACGCTGGGCCTCGACCGCGCCCTCGCCCTCTGCCTGGGCATCCAGCTCCTCGGTTCCTTCGCCATCCTCTGCCTCACCCTCCGTCTCCCCCGCTCCATCGGATGACGGTGGACGACCGGGTTCGGCGGCGCCTCGTAGCGGCGTGCCCGCCTGCCTCGGCGGAGGCGGGCACGCGGCTGTGAGACCACCCAAGCCGCGCCGCCCTCCTCCGCGCCGCCCCTCTTCGCCGTCCCTCCTCTTCGCCGTCCCTTCTCCTCGCCGCTTTCTCCGACCGCCGCGCTCAGCCCGGTCGCCCGGAGGTGAGCGTGCAGCTCCCGTCCGCGCAGGAGCGCTTCAAGCGGCCCCGCGAGACGGTCTCCAGCAGCCCGATCGTCCAGCACATCGGGCAGCCCCGCAGGGCGAGCACACCGACCGGGAGGAGCAGCAGGGCGACCGGTCCGACCACCGGGACCAGCGCGAACGCGCCGACCAGCGAGCCGAAACCCACCGCACCGCGCAGCAGATGACGGGGCAGCGAGGCGCTCGCGAAGTCCGGACGGTCAGTCATCGCCACCTCCCGCAGGAGGCCGGGCAGCGTCCCACAACGACTGCCGGACCGCCGCGCGGGCACGGTGCAGCCGCGACTTCATCGCGGCGCCGCTCAGGCCCAGCGCATCGGCGACCGTCCGCCCGCTGAGACCCTGAACGTCCCGCATGACCAGGACGCTCCGCTGGTCGTCCGGGAGCGCGGCGATCGCCGCCGCCACCCGGCCGGCCTCCAGGCGGTTCAACACCTCGTCCTCGGCCGACACGGCGACGGCCTCCTCCACCTGCGGCCGGTCCCGCAGCAGCGTGCGTGCCCGGCGCAGGCACTCGTTGCGGACGATCCGGAAGGTCCACGACGCGAGCGCACCGGACGCCCGCAACATCCCGATCTTCCGGTACAGGATGATCAGCGCCTCCTGCGCCGCGTCCTCGGCGTCCTGCGGCGAGGCGCAGAGCGACCGCGCGAACCGCTGCACGTGCGGGTGCGCACCCGACACCAGCGCGGCGAGCGAATCAACGTCGCCCCGCTGCGCCGCGCGGACCAGTACCTCCCCCGGCCAGGCGGCGGACTCAGCCACGGCCCCGCCCCCGCTTCCGCAGCACGACCACGCTGCACGTGCACAGCAGCACCACGACGACACCGACAGCGATTCCCACGACCACGACGACCTCCCAAGTCCTGCTCCGACGCCTGTCCGAACGTCCGTCCGTCCGTCGAAGACATTCATAGGAGAGTCGCCGCCGGTCAAAGGATTCTGCCCCGCCCCCACTTTCTTTCCGGCCGCGTCCCGCCCGCCGACGTCTCGGGCTCGGCGGAGGCACCGGCTCGCGGGAAGGCCCGGAGGGGCGGGGCCGTCAGGCCGGTTGGGCGGCGAGGGTGCGGGGAGCCGGTGCGGGGGCCGGACCGGGGAGCGGGAGGTCGGGGGCGTAGGTGAACCAGACCACCTTGCCGGTGCCTGCGGGCTCCCAGCCCCACGCCGCCGCCAGGGCCTCCACCAGGAGGAGGCCGCGTCCGTCGGTGGCGTCCTGGTCGGGCTCGGGGGCCGGGGCGGGCCGGCGGAGGGTCGGGCAGGTGTCGGCGACCTCGATGCGGAGGAGGGCGGAGGACCACCGGACGGTGAGGGTGCAGCGACCGCCCGCGTGCTCGACGGCGTTGGCGATGAGCTCGCCCGCGCACAGTTCGACGTCCGCCAGGGCGTCGTCCGACAGCGGCAGGTCCCAGGCGCGGGCGGTGTCCGCGACATGGCGGCGCGCCGCCGGGACCGCGGCAGGGTCCGGCGGGACGTCCCTCACGCAAGGCGTACCGCTTGTGATCACTGTTGCTCTCCGTCTCTGCGAAGTCCCTTGCGATTCCGACCGCTCCGCCACCCGTGAGGCTGACATCCATTCAACGCGGGTACACAGGACGGGAGAACCGGCGATGCTGGTCGGAGCGTTGAACCGGTTGAACGAAGGACGGGGATCGCGATGGCGAGACGACCGCGCACACCCAACACCGGACTGGCCGCTCTCCTCCTCCAGGCCCGCTGGGGCAACGACCAGCTCGCCCGGGCGGTGAACCGGGTCGGCGGGGAACAGGGGCTCGGCCTCACCTACGACAAGTCGTCCGTCTCGCACTGGCTCTCCGGCGCGCGCCCGCGTGCGGAGGTGCGCGAGGTGGTCCGGGAGGCGTTCGCGCGCCGGCTCGGGCGCCCCGTGACCCCGGAGGAGACCGGGTTCGGCGATCCGGTCCAGCAGGGCGGCGGCGCACCGGGCGGCAGCACGCTGTCCGATCTGATGTCGATCGGCAAGGCCGACGTGGACCCGTCCCGCCGGGGAGTGCTCTCCGCCGGGCTCTACTCCGTCGCGCTCGCCCTGCCGGGGTTCGACGACCCGGACGCCGCCGACCGGGTCACCCGTACCGGCGCCGGGCGCACCGTCCGGATCGGGCCGGGCGAGGTGGAGACCGTACGGGCGATGACGGGCCGGATCGCCGGCATCCTCGACGAACTGGGCGCCGCCCACGCCCGGCCGATGGCCGCGGCGTTCCTGGTCAACTCGGTCGGGCCGTGGCTCCGGGCGTCCGGCAGCGAGCAGGTGAAGGCCGACCTGCTGGCGGCAGCGGCCGACCTCACCTACCTGACCGGGTGGATGGCCATGTACGAGACGGCGCACGGGCTCGGGCAGCAGTACTACGTCCAGGCGCTCAAGCTCGCCCGCGAGGCCCGGGACCACGTCACCTACTGCCGCACGCTGCGCGGCATGGCCCTGCAGGCGTCGAACCTCGGCTACGGTCCCAGGGCGCTGGAACTCGCCGACTCCGCCGCCGAGGCCGCCCCTGCGGCAGGGCCGCGCCTGCGTGCCTTCCTCGCCGGCCAGCAGGCGCACGGCGCGGCCATGGTGAAGGACCGGCGCCAGGCGTTCGCGCGGCTGGCCGAGACCGAGGCCGCGCTCGCCAGGGCGGACGGCCGCAACGACGCGGTCGGCGGCTACGACCAGGCCGCCTACCACTTCCACGTCGCGCACGTCCTGTACGAACTCGGCGACCTCGCCGGGTCCGTGCAGGAACTTCAGATCTCCAACCGGGTCCGTCCGGCCAACGAGAAGCAGGGCCGGGTGCACGCCAACGGGCTGCTCGCCCGGCGGCAGACGGAGCTGGGCCACGTCGAGGCGGCGTGCGCGACGTGGCACGCGTTCCTGGACGACTACGTCACCCTCAGCTCCGTCCGCGGCGACGAGCACTTCCGGGCGCTCGGCACGTCGTTGGCCGCCCGCGCAGGCAGCCCCGGGGTGGTCCGCCGGCTTCGGCAGCGCACCGACGAGGTGGCCCGCCAGAAGACCGCGTAGCGGCCCCGCCCCACCCGGCCGGCGACCGGCGACCGGCGACCGGCGCTCAAGGCCCGGTGCTCAAGACCCGGGGCTCACGGCCCGGTGCTCAAGACCCGGGGGTCGGGGCAGGGCCCGGTGACGCACCCTCCTGGCAGACTCGGCGCCATGCGACGCGCCCTGCGACCGGACCTGACCCTGCTGCGCGAACTCGTCGAGGACTCACCGGAACTCGGACGGAGGCCGACCCGCCCCGCGCCGGAACAATGGCTCCGCGACGCCGAGGCACGGATCGGGACGGCACTGCCGCCGTCCTACCGGTGGTGGCTCGCCGAGTACGGCCGGGGGCGGACGCTCGGGGCGGACATCGCGACGGTCGTCCCGCCCGAATGCGCCGAGGACGTCCACGAGGCCGTCAGCGCGCCCTGGCGGCGGTCCGCCGACCGGCTCCGCTTCGCCGGCGAGCCCGACGGCGGCAACGAGTACCACTTCGCCCTCGACCGGACGGGAGAGGCCGGGGCGGGCGAGTTCCCGGTGGTCCGCCGGGACGGCCTCGACGGCGAGGAGTACCCGGAGGCGGAGTCCTTCGCGGGCTTCCTGGCCGTCCACCAGGCGCGATCGCGCGGACTCGGCGACGGCCCCAACCCCACGATCGCCCGGCTGTGGCGGTCGACCCCCGGCGTACTGCTCGACAGCGGCGTGCTCGTGTACGGGCCGCACGGCATCCGGGAGCGCAACGAGACGTTCGAGGTGGCCCGCTACGCGCCCGAGTGGGTGCTGATCGGCGACGACAGCGGCGGCACCGGACTGTTCATGCGCCGGCACGGCCGCGACCGCACCCGCGTGTACCGCCTCGGTCTGGGCGCGATCGACGAGAACGTCGAGACGGAGGGCGAGCTCGTGACGGACGACCTGCTCACCTGGCTGGAGGAGGCCGGTGCCGCCGGCTGAGCCGGCGCCGGGCTCCTCCGACGGCCCGGCCCCGGGAGCTACTCGCCGAGTTCGGTGAAGAGGGTCAGCTGGAGGGCGCCGGGGGCCTCCAGGCGGGAGTTGAGGGAGTTCCAGGGGGTACGGACGGGCTCGGCGATCACCTCGGCGCCGGCGGCGGCGAGCGTGGCGGTGGTGGCCGTCGCGTCGTCCACCTGGAACGCGACCCGGAGGTGGCCCGCCACCCGCCGCCCGACCTCGACGTCGTCGATGTAGTCGGCGTGCCCCGGGTCGGCGATCTCCAGGGTGGCGCGGCCGGCTTCGAGGATGGTGACCCGGCCGTCCGGGGAGGAGAAGGCGCCGCGCTCGGGCAGGCCCAGCACGTCGCGGTAGAAGTGGAGCGCCTGCTCGTAGTCGGCCGCCGTGACCACCAGACGGAGTTCACGGACGGCGGGGGCTTCCTCGGACATGCCTGCTCCTTGCGATGACGTCGGGCGACGAGGTTGCGCGATCCCGGAGGTGCGGACCGCGGGCGCGGTGTGCGACGACCGCCACCGAACCGTGAACCCCCCGCCCCCCGAGCCGATTCCCTCCTCGGTGACGGGGAGCGCGCGCCGCCCCCGTCACCGGAAAAGCCGTGGCTGCCGGGCGCCCCTTTGTGTCAGCATGACGATATGAGCAACGAACTCGTCGACGATCCTGCCGACACCCGCAACCGCGCCGACCTGACGGCCCTGGTCGCCGTCGGCGTCCAGCCCAAGTGGCTGATGTTCTGGGGCCACCGGGCGCAGCGGGACGGGTCCGTCGGGCCCGGGGTGCTGAGCCAGTGGTGGCCCGAGCACCCGTTCACCGTCGACGGGGTGGAGTACGCGACCGCCGAGCACTGGATGATGGCCGGCAAGGCGCGGATGTTCGGGGACGAGGGCATGCTGGCGCGGATCCTCGGGGCCGCGAGCCCGGCCGAGGCGAAGAAGCTCGGCCGGCAGGTCAGGGGGTTCGACGACGCGGCCTGGACGGCCGGGCGGTTCGAGCTGGTGGTGCGCGGCAACGTCGCCAAGTTCGCCCAGGACGAGGCGCT
Source organism: Kitasatospora sp. NPDC127035 (assembly GCF_042726075.1). Lineage (NCBI taxonomy): Bacteria > Bacillati > Actinomycetota > Actinomycetes > Kitasatosporales > Streptomycetaceae > Kitasatospora > Kitasatospora sp. NPDC127035. The sequence continues at coordinate 77,617 of NZ_JBHXDN010000024.1, forward strand.
GCGCGGGTACCTGCTGTCGACCCGACGACGCGTCCTGGTGGAGGCCAGCCCGGTGGACCGGATCTGGGGCATCGGGCTCGCCGCCGACGACGCCCGGGCTCAGGAGCCGGCGGCCTGGCGCGGGCAGAACCTGCTGGGCTTCGCACTGATGGAGGCCCGGGAGCGGCTGGCCGGGTGAGCGCGGGCGCACCGGTGCCGAACGGCGGGGCCACGGCCCCGCCGAGGGGCGCGCGCCCCGCGGAGTTCGCCTTTCTCACGCCCTCCGCGCTCCCGGACTCCACTCGCAAACCTCTGGACGCACTGCCGTAACGCGGCCGCCGTATACCGACGCCAGGATGACTTGCAGTCAGGGCCTAGTTGGACAGGTTGCGGTGATCATGCGTACACGGCACACAGAACAACCCCCTTTCCCGGACGCCGGCGCGGACGCGGACGCGGACACCAACGCGCACGCGGACGCGGGCACGGGCGGCGGCACGGAGCAGGACGCGCTGGAACTCCGCGCCGAGCTGGACGAGTTACTGCGTGCCCGCCAGTACGCGGGCCAGCGCGAGCGCCGGCTCTTCGAGGCCGTCCGGGCGCTGCCGGAACGGCAGCACCCGGACGGTGAGCTGACGCGACAGCTGGCCCAGGCGCGGACGCTGCGCGAGGGACTCGCGGCCCGCTGCCTGGAGTTGAGCGACCAGCTGAAGGTCCTGGAGGATCACCTGCGGCAACCGGCTCCGCGCCTGCGGATGCCCCGCCAGCCCACCGGGGCACGGTTCGGCGGGGGCGCGTACGACGAGGCGTCCGCCCCGTCGATGTCACCCGCACCCCCGCCGCCGCGCGCTACCGGAGCACGGTTCGGCCGGTTCACCGCCCAGGCCCAGAAGGCCAAGGGGCCGACGGACCCGACCGGACCCGCAGGGCCGACCGGACCGACCTGGCCCGCAGAGCAGGCCGGACCGGCAGGAGCCGTGCCTGGGCCCGCCGCAACCACGTCCCCACCCCCGCCGCCCCCGGCCGCCGAACCGCCCCGTCGCCGCTCCCCCGACGAGCTCACCACCCTGGCCGACCGCATCATCGGCCTCTACCAGCAGGCCACCGGCGGCCACGCCCCCCAACAGGCCCACCACCACGCGCCACCCCGGCAGGCGGCCTCCCGGGAGGCCGCCGACCTGCTCGCCCGGGCCGCCACCCGCCTCACCCCGCACGACACCGCCCGTCTGGCCGCCCTGCTGTCCCGTCGCGGCTCGGCCGGCGCGTCCCTCCAGCTCGCCCGGAGCGCGGCCCAGGGCGCTCCGGAGCACGCTGCCACCACCCTGGCCGAACTGCGCGAGGCCGGGCTGGCCGAGGAGGCGACCGAGCTCTTCCACACCCTCTGGTCCTACCCGGTCACCGCGCTTCCCGCTCTGCTGAACGCGCTGGAACGCGCCGGACAGCACGCCGACAGCGCCACCCTGCTCTGGGAGTGGGGCTCCGCCCCGCCCGCCGAACTGGCCGCCCTGGCCGTCCACCTGCACCGGTCGGACCGCGCCGCCGACGCCCGGACGCTGCTCCGCCAGGCCGCGGGCCGGCCCACTGCCGACCTGGTGGGCCTCGTCACCGCTCTCGCCCCGCCGCTCCCCGGCCTGTTGCTGGGCGAGCTGGCGGCGCTGCGCCCGCCGGCCGAACTGGTCGGGCTGGCCGCCGCGCTGCACACGGCCGGCCACCGGCAGCTGTACGACGAGCTGTTGACCACACTGCTCGCGGACGCCGCCCGCCACCGCGCCACCCTCGCCGCCCTCCGCACGGAGGGCCTGCCGACCGCCCCGACCCCGCCGCCCCGCTCCCGCTGGGGCCGCCGCTAGACCCGGCCGCGGCCCTGGGACCGGACAGGCCCCGGGTCCGGACAGGCCCTGGGACCGGCCAGCGCCTGGGTCCGGACGGCGCCCGAGGTCGCCGGCCGCAGGCGCACGCGAAGAGCCCCCGCCCGCCCGAAGGCGAACGGGGGCTCCCCGCGACGAACGGCCGGCGACGGCCGGCATCAGTCGGACGTCAGCAGCCGATGAGCCGCGCCGCCAGGTACGACTTCACCTGGTCCAGCGAGACGCGCTCCTGCGCCATGGTGTCGCGCTCGCGCACGGTCACCGCGTTGTCCTCAAGCGTGTCGAAGTCGACGGTGACGCAGAACGGCGTGCCGATCTCGTCCTGGCGGCGGTACCGCTTGCCGATCGCGCCGGCGTCGTCGAACTCGACGTTCCACGCGGTGCGCAGGTCGGCGGCCAGGCCGCGGGCCTTCGGCGAGAGGTCGGCGTTGCGCGACAGCGGCAGCACCGCGACCTTGACCGGGGCCAGCCGCGGGTCGAGCCGCATGCCGACGCGCTTCTCCAGGACGCCCTTGGCGTTCGGCGCCTCGTCCTCGAAGTAGGCGTCGATCAGGAAGGCCAGCATGGCGCGGTTGAGGCCGGCCGCCGGCTCGATGACGAACGGGAAGTACCGCTCGCCGGACTCCTGGTCGAAGTACTTGAGGTCCTGGCCGGAGGCCTCGCTGTGCACCGTCAGGTCGTAGTCGGTGCGGTTGGCGATGCCCTCCAGCTCGGAGAACTCGGTACCGCCGAAGTTGAAGCGGTACTCGATGTCCACCGTGCGCTTGGCGTAGTGGGAGAGCTTCTCCTTCGGGTGGTCGAACAGGCGCATGTTGTCGGTGCGCAGACCGAGGTCGACGTACCAGTCCCAGCGCTGCTGGAGCCAGTACTCGTGCCACTGCTCGTCCTCGCCCGGCTTGACGAAGAACTCCATCTCCATCTGTTCGAACTCGCGGGTCCGGAAGATGAAGTTGCCGGGGGTGATCTCGTTGCGGAAGCTCTTGCCGACCTGGGCGATGCCGAACGGCGGCTTCTTGCGCGAGGTGGTCTGGACGGCCTTGAAGTTGGTGAAGATGCCCTGGGCGGTCTCCGGGCGCAGGTAGGCCAGGCCGCTCGCCTCCTCGGTGACACCGAGGTGGGTCTTCAGCATGCCCGAGAAGTCCTTGGGCGCGGTGAACTGGCCCTTGACGCCGCAGTCGGGGCAGTTGACGTCCTGGAGGCCGTTCGGCGGCGGGAAGCCGTGCTTGGCCTCGTACTTCTCCTCCAGGTGGTCGGCCCGGTGGCGCTTGTGGCAGGAGAGGCACTCGGTCAGCGGGTCGTTGAAGGTGGCGACGTGGCCGGAGGCCTCCCAGACCTCGCGGGCCAGGATCACCGACGAGTCGAGTCCGACGACGTCCTCACGGGCCTGGACCATCGCACGCCACCACTGGCGCTTGATGTTCTCCTTGAGCTCCACGCCCAGCGGCCCGTAGTCCCAGGCGGCACGCGTGCCACCGTAGATCTCGCTGCAGGGGTAGACGAAGCCACGGCGCTTGCTCAGGCTGACGATCGTCTCGATCTTGTCGGCTGCCACAGTGCTCTCTTCAGTACGGACGGCACGGTCAGGGCACGGCTGGTTGCGCGTACCCGAATACCTCAGGTTACCGGCCATATGGGTACAGGGTTCAAATCGGTATCGCCGGTACCTGCCCACCCACCGTCACCACCCGTTCACCCGTCCGAGTGATTTGACAATCATTTCCATCTAATCTGAGAATGGTTGTCATGATGATCCGACGACGTACTCGCAGTGCCATAGCCCTGACCGCCACCGCCCTCACCGCCGCCCTCGCCCTGACGGCCTGCGGCAGCACCGGCAGCGCCCAGGGCTCGGACGGCAAGCTGAACGTCGTCGCGTCCTTCTATCCCATGGAGTTCCTCGCCACCCAGATCGGCGGCGAGCACGTGAAGGTCACCGGCCTCACCGCCGCCGGCGTCGAGCCGCACGACCTGGAGCTCACCGCCAAGCAGGTCGCCAACGTCAAGAAGGCCGACGCGGTCGTCTACCTCAAGGGCCTCCAGCCCACCGTCGACAAGGCGGTCGCCGACTCCGGCGCCAAGCACAAGGTCGATGCCACCGCCGCCAGCCCGCTGGAGGACCACCACCTGGCGGAGGGCCACTCCGAGGGCGACGGCCACGACCACGACGAGGCCGCGGGCGACCCGCACATCTGGCTCGACCCGACCCGCTACGCGGCGGTCGCCAAGAGCGTCGGCGCCGAACTGGCCAAGGCCGACCCGGCCCACGCCGCCGACTACCAGAAGAACACCGACGAGCTGGTCGGCCGGCTGACCACCCTGGACCAGGAGTTCCGGGACGGCCTCAAGGACGTCAGGACCCGCACCTTCGTCACCAGCCACGCCGCCTTCGGCTACCTCGCCGAGCACTACGGCCTCACCCAGGTCGCCATCAACGGCGTGGACCCGGAGTCCGAGCCCACCCCGGCCCGCCTCGCCGACGTGCAGAAGGCCGCCAAGGAGAACGGCGTCACCACGATCTTCTTCGAGACCCTGGTCAGCCCCAAGCTCGCCGACACCGTCGCCAAGGACCTCGGCCTCAAGACCGCCGTCCTGGACCCGCTGGAGGGCGTCAAGGACCCGGCCAAGGACACCTACCTCACGGTCATGAAGCAGAACCTCACCAACCTCCAGGCCGCCCTCGGCGCGACCACCAGCGCCGCCAGCTGACGGGACGACACCACGCCATGACCTCCCCGACACCCCCGGCCGTCCGCCTCCACGACGCCGTCGCCTCGCGCGGCGGCCGGCCGGTGCTGCGCGGCGTCGACCTCACCGTCCGCCCCGGTGAGGTCGTCGCGCTGCTCGGCGCCAACGGCTCCGGCAAGTCCACCACCGTCAAGGCCGTCACCGGCGCCGTCCCGCTGGAGCGCGGCGGGCTGGAGCTGTTCGGCACCCCGTTCGCCCGGTTCCGCTCCTGGCACCGCATCGGGTACGTGCCGCAGCGCACCACGGCCGCCTCCGGTGTCCCGGCCACCGTCCGGGAGGTCGTCTCCACCGGGCGGCTGCCGCTGCACCGCCTGCTGCCGTTCCGGCGCCGGGACCGCGCCGCCGTCGACCGCGCCCTGGCCGCCGTCGGCATGCTGGACCGGGCCCGGGACGGCGTCGCCGACCTCTCCGGCGGCCAGCAGCAGCGGGTGCTGATCGCCCGCGCCCTGGCCGGCACCCCGGACCTGCTGATCATGGACGAGCCGATGGCCGGGGTGGACTCCGCCAGCCAGCAGGTACTCGCCGACACCCTGCGCACCGAGGTCGCCCGCGGCGCCGCCGTGCTGCTCGTGCTGCACGAACTCGGGCCGCTGGAGCCGCTGATCGACCGCGCGGTGGTGCTCCGCGACGGCTGCGTCGCGCACGACGGTCCGCCCGTCCCCAACACCGGCCTGCACGCCCTGCCCGGCCACGACCACGTCCACCCGCACGCCGATCTTCACCACACCCGGGGACTGCTGGCATGACCGAGATGCTCAGTTACGACTTCATGCAGCGGGCGCTGCTCGCCGCCGTCCTGGTCGGCATCACCGCGCCCGCCGTCGGCATCTACCTGGTCCAGCGGCGCCAGGCCCTGCTGGGCGACGGCATGGGGCACGTCGCGATGACCGGCGTCGGCCTCGGCTTCATCTTCAACACCAGCCCGGTCTGGATGGCCGTCCTGGTCTGCGTGCTCGGCGCCGTCACCATGGAGCTGGTCCGCTCGCGCGGCAACCAGCGCGGCGACATCGCCCTGGCGATGCTCTTCTACGGCGGCATGGCCTGCGGGAAGCTGCTGGTCTCCAAGTCCGCCCAGGCCGGGGCCGGCTCGCTGGAGAGCTACCTCTGGGGCTCCATCCTGACCGTCTCGCCCTCCGACCTGGCCACCATCGGCGCACTCGGCGCCGTCGTCATCGCCGTCACCCTCGGCCTGCGCCGCCAGCTCTTCGCGATCTGCCAGGACGAGGACTTCGCCAAGGTCACCGGCGTACCGGTGCGGTTCCTCAACCTGCTGCTCGCCGTGATGGCGGCGGTCACCGTCACGGTCGCCATGCGGGTGGTCGGCCTGCTGCTGGTCAGCGCGCTGATGGTGGTCCCGGTGGTCGCGGCCCAGCAGCTCACCCGGTCCTTCGCCGCCACCCAGGCCGGCTCGATCGCGGTCGGCGTGCTCGTCGCGCTGGCCGGCGTCACCGGCTCCTACCACCTGGACGTGCCCTCCGGCCCGGCCATCGTGCTGCTCGCCATCGCGGTGTTCGCCGTGTTCAGCGCGATCGCCGCACCCCTGGCCAGGCGCAGGCACCGGGACACCCCCGACGCGGGGCCGCAGGTCTGCGACGTCCAACTGCCCGGCCCGGACCGGTCCGACGCGACCGCTCCGACGTCGAGTGCGGGGCTGGCACAATGAGGTGCGAGACGCCCACCACCCCAGGAGGACCCACGGTGACCACCGCAGGCCCGTCGCCGCGTGCCCGCTCGACCCGGCAGCGAGCCGCCGTCTCGGCGGCCCTGGACGAGATCGAGGACTTCCGCAGCGCGCAGGAGCTCCACGACATGCTCAAGCACCGGGGTGACTCGGTCGGCCTGACCACCGTCTACCGGACCCTGCAGTCACTCGCCGACGCCGGCGAGGTCGACGTGCTGCGCACCGCCGACGGCGAGGCCGTGTACCGCCGGTGCAGCAGCGGGCACCACCACCACCTGGTCTGCCGCCAGTGCGGTGCCACCGTCGAGGTCGAGGGTCCGGCGGTGGAACGCTGGGCCAACTCGGTCGCCGCCGAGCACGGGTTCAGTGACATCGCACACACCCTGGAGATCTTCGGCACCTGCGCGGAGTGCGCCAAGAAGGCCTGAACCGGCCGACGCGGAAGGGCCCGTGGGAACCGTCCCACGGGCCCTTCCGCACGCCCGGGAGGACCGGGCCACCACCGCCGTGGCGCAACGCTGCGGGCTCAGCGCTGCGCCGGCAGCTCGGGCCCGGCCTCGACCTCGTTCGGCACCGCCCCGCCGAACCGGCGGTCACGCCTCGCGTACTGCTCGCAGGCCCGCCAGAGGTCCCGGCGGTCGAAGTCCGGCCAGAGCACGTCCTGGAACACGAACTCGGCGTACGCCGACTGCCAGAGCAGGAAGTTCGACGTCCGCTGCTCGCCGCTGGGGCGCAGGAAGAGGTCCACGTCCGGCATGTCCGGGTGGTACAGGTACTTGCCGAGGGTCTTCTCGTTGACCTTCTTCGGGTCCAGCTTCCCGGCCGCGACATCGGCCGCGAGGGCCGCCGCGGCGTCCGCGATCTCGGCCCGGCCACCGTAGTTGACGCACATGTACAGCGTGACGGCGTCGTTGTCCCTGGTCTGCTCCTCGGCGACCTGGAGCTCCTGGACGACGCTCTTCCACAGCTTCGGCATCCGGCCGGCCCAGCGGACCCGCACGCCCATCGCGTCCATCTCGTCCCGGCGGCGGTGGATGACGTCCCGGTTGAAGTTCATCAGGAACTTCACCTCGTCGGGCGAGCGCTTCCAGTTCTCGGTGGAGAACGCGTACAGCGAGATGTTCTTCACGCCGAGCTCGATCGCGCCCTTGAGGACGTCCAGCACCACGGCCTCGCCGACCTTGTGGCCCTCGGTGCGCGGCAGCCCGCGTTCCTTGGCCCAGCGGCCGTTGCCGTCCATGACGATCGCGACGTGGTGGGGGACCAGCTCGGCGGGGATCTGCGGGGGCCGGGCGCCGCTGGGGTGCGGGGTCGGGGGGAGGTACTCGCCCCCGGCCTTCGGCCGGGGGGACCCCCAGCTGCTTTCGCCTCCACCGAAGAGCCGTCGCGCTGCCATGTGCTCACTTCTCCACGTATCTCATCGAGCGGATGCCCCGCTCCAGGTGCCACTGCAGGTAGGCCGCGACCAGGCCGCTGCCCTCCCGCCAGTACCTCGGCTCGCAGGCGTCGGCCGTCTGCCAGTCCCCTGACAGCAGTGCCCCGAGCAGTACCAGTGTCTCAGGGGAGGGTACGGCACATCCGGGCACCCGGCAGTCCGGGCAGAGCACCCCGCCCGCCTGGAGCGAGAAGAACCGGTTGGGGCCCTCCAGGCCGCACTTGGCACAGTCGTCGAAGGTCGCGCCGTACCCGTTGACCGCCAGCGAGCGCAGCAGGAAGGCGTCCAGCACCAGGTGCGACTCGTGCAGCCCGGCGGCCAGCGTGCGCAGCCCGCCGACCAGGAGGAGGTACTGCTGGACGGCCGGCTGGCCCTCGTTCTCGGCGAACCGCTCCGCCGTCTCCAGCATCGCGGTGCCGGCGGTGTAGCGGCCGTAGTCGGTGACGATAGAGCCGCCGTACGGGGCGATCGTCTCCACCTGGGTGCAGAGCGGCAGCCCGCGGCCGATCAGGTCGCTCCCCCGGCTGAAGAACTGCACGTCCACGTGCGAGAACGGCTCCAGGCGCGCACCGAACTTGGACTTGGTCTTGCGCACCCCGCGCGCCACCGCGCGGACCTTGCCGTGGTGGCGGGTGAGCAGGGTGATGATCCGGTCGGCCTCGCCGAGCTTCTGTGCCCGGAGCACCACGCCGTCGTCCCGGAACAGGCTCATGCCACCGCCTCGCCGCGGCCGTCGAACAGTGTGGACATCCCACCATTCTCCCCCACCGGCGGGGACAGCCGTGTGCCCGCACCGGGGCCGTGGGGGGACGCCCGATCGGTGCGGGTCACGGCGGGCCCTGGGGGGGTAGGGCCCGGTTTGTGGGGGTCCGGGGTCGGCCGGAGTCGTTCCTCACGGCCAGGTGGTGCGGACGGAAGGGCGGGGACGGGAAGGCGCGGGCGGGAGAACACGGACCCGAGGGCGGGCCGGACGCGGGAGAGGACGGACGGGAGGGCGGTCGGGTCCGGGTCTAGTGCGAGGTCCGGGTCTAGTGCGAGGTGCGGGTCTAGTGCGAGGTGCGGGTCGCCGCTTCCAGCAGCACCCCGACCCGCGCCTGCGGCAGGTCCAGACAGCGCCCGACGGCGGCCAGCGCGTCCCGCTCCTGCGGCCGGTAGCGGCCGTCGGCCAGCGCGATCGCCGCGCCCTGGAGCAGCAGCCGTTCACGGCCCTGGTGGGCCAGGTGCGGGGCGAGCGGTTCGAGCACGGCGTGCAGTTCCACGGCCAGGCCGCCGGAATCGTCCAACCTGTCGCCGGGGGCTCCCCCCACCTCGTGGGCCTCGTACAGCTCCCCGCCGAGGCCGGAGAGCGCGGCCAGGGCGGCCAGCACCTGGGCCTCCCCGCAGTCCTCGAAGCCGGCGTCCCGGACGGCCGCGCAGGCCGCCTCGCGGGCCGCGCGGTGCGCGGTTCCGCCGGCCGCCAGCATGACGAGCGCCACGGTGTACTGCGCGTCGCGCAGCATCCCGCCCAGACGCACGCAGGTGGGCTGCTCCAGGCTCTCCACGCCGAACCGGCCGTGGCAGCTGGTGCACTGCACGCTGCCGACCACCGGACCGAGCGGAAGCACCGGGGTCCCCAACAACCGCAGCCACCGCCGGCCGTGCTGCCGGCGGTAGTTGCGGTCGCCGCCGCAGCCCGGACAGTAGAAGTCACCGAGAACGTCAGTCCGCCACCTCGGGCGAACACCCCACATCCCTGTCACGGCGCCACTCCCCAGACATGGCAGGCGGCCTGCACAACAATGGGCAGGTCACGCGACCGGCCACCGGGCCGTCCCACCGACCCGGCTTACCGGTGGGTCGATGTTGCCACGGTTGCCGACACGTGTCAGTACCTCGAACGGCTCGATCACCGAAAAAATGTGGCGCAGGCCACAACCTGCCAGACCGGGCCGCCCGCAGCCCCGCCCCGGCCTCCGCGAACACCACCGCGAACGCCGCCGGGCCGCCCCGCAGGACGGCCCGGCAGCCACCACCCGTACGAACTACCCGCGCTGCGCCCGGTTGACGGCGCTGATCATCGCCTTCAGCGAGGCCAGCACGGTGTTGCCGTCGATGCCCACGCCCCACAGCACCCGGCCGTCCACCGCGCACTCCACGTACGCGGCGGCCTGGGCGTCGCCGCCCTCGCTCAGCGCGTGCTCGGCGTAGTCCAGCACCCGGACGTCCACGCCGATCTGCCCCAGCGCGTCGGCGAAGGCGGAGACCGGGCCGTTGCCGGTGCCGGACAGGGGGACCGGCACGCCGTCCACCACGGCCTCGGCGGTCAGCGCGTCCCGGCCGTCCTCGGTGGTCAGGGTGCGCGAGCCGCTCAGCGCGATGCGGCCCCAGGGGTTGCCGGTGGTCGGCAGGTACTCGTCCTCGAAGACCGCCCAGATCGCGGCCGGGGTGACCTCGCCGCCCTCGGCGTCGGTCTTGGCCTGGATGATCCGGGAGAACTCGATCTGCATCCGGCGCGGCAGGTCCAGCTTGTGGTCGTTCTTCAGGACGTACGCCACGCCGCCCTTGCCGGACTGGCTGTTGACCCGGATGACCGCCTCGTAGGTGCGGCCGACGTCCTTCGGGTCGATCGGCAGGTACGGCACGCCCCAGGTGTGCTCACCGACCGGCACGCCGGCCGCCGCGGCGTCCGCCTCCAGGGCGTCGAAGCCCTTCTTGATGGCGTCCTGGTGCGAGCCCGAGAAGGAGGTGTACACCAGGTCGCCGGCGTACGGGTGGCGCGGGTGCACCTCCATCTGGTTGCAGTACTCGGCGGTGCGGCGGACCTCGTCGATGTCGGAGAAGTCGATCTCGGGGTCGACGCCCTGCGAGAACAGGTTCATGCCCAGGGTGACCAGGTCGACGTTGCCGGTCCGCTCGCCCTGCCCGAACAGGCAGCCCTCGATCCGGTCGGCACCGGCCATGTAGGCCAGCTCGGCGGAGGCGACGGCGGTACCGCGGTCGTTGTGCGGGTGCACCGACAGACAGACGGACTCGCGCCGCGACAGGTGGCGCGACATCCACTCGAACTGGTCGGCCTGGACGTTCGGGGTGGCCCGCTCGATGGTGGCCGGCAGGTTCAGGATGATCTCGCGGCCCTCGCCGGGCTGCCAGACGTCCATCACCGCCTCGCAGACCTCCAGCGCGAAGTCCAGCTCGGTGTCGACGAAGATCTCCGGCGAGTACTGGTAGCCGAAGACGGTGTCCTCGCCCAGCAGCTTGTCGGCGTACTCCATCACCAGCCGGGTGCCGTCGACGGCGATCGCCTTGGTGGCGGCCCGGTCGTTGCGGAACACCACCCGGCGGAACAGCGGCGCGGTCGCGTTGTACAGGTGGACGGTCGCGCGCGGGGCCCCGACCAGCGACTCGACGGTCTTCTCGATCAGCTCCTCGCGGGCCTGCGTCAGCACCGAGATGGTGACGTCCGCGGGGATCGCCCCCTCCTCGATCAGCGAGCGGACGAACGCGTGGTCGGTGGCCCCCGAGGAGGGGAACCCGACCTCGATCTCCTTGTAGCCCATCCGGACCAGCAGGTCGAACATCTGCCGCTTGCGGGCCGGGGACATCGGGTCGATCAGCGCCTGGTTGCCGTCCCGCAGGTCGGTGGAGAGCCAGCGCGGCGCCTTGGTGATCACCTTCGACGGCCAGGTGCGGTCCGGCAGGTCGACGGTGCCGAACGGCAGGTACCGGCCGTACCGCATGCCGGACGGCTGCTGGCGTACGGACCCGGCGGTGATCGGGGTGGGGCGGTCGACGAACGCGCGACCGGCGGTGACGGACACGGCGGAGCTCTGCTCGGTCATGGAGGTGAGTCTCGGCTTCCTGTGGTGATGCGGGGCTGGTCGGGGTGGGACGGTCACCCGACTCGGCCGGCCTGCTGCCGCTCGCGACCCGTCGTACGGTCGCCCGATTCAGCGCGCAGCACAGTCCCCGCGGCGAGGGAGCCGGCCCTTGGTGGACTACAGGCCCTCGACGCGGCAGCTAAGAAGAAGCAGCCCATTGCGCATGATGGTCCCCAGCGTAACCCAGGGCCGCACGCCCCCGAAGTGAGCCGGGCGGACATTCCACCCCTTGAGACGGCGCACGGTTCCGTCCGCGCCGGTGACAACACGTCATCAATGCCTCACGCTTGGCCACATGACAGCCGAACCGCCGCTCTGTGCGATCGTTCCGCCGTACGTCCTGGACCGCCTCGCCGAGGACGGTCACGCCCCCGCCACCCGCTCCCTCGCCCTGGACGCCGTCCACCGCACCACGCGGCTCACCGCCGTCCCCCGCCAGCCCGCCGCCGACCGTCTGGAGCGGGTGATCTCGGACGCCGGACACCGCGAGCGCCTGCCCGGCCGGGTCGTCCGGCGGGAGGGCGATCCGGCCCTCCCCGACCAGTCCGTCAACCACGCCTACGACGGCCTCGGCGCCACCTACGCGCTGTTCTCCGACGTGTACGGGCGGCACTCCGTCGACGACCAGGGTCTGCGCCTCGACGCCACCGTGCACTACGGCCGGGACTACGACAACGCCTTCTGGGACGGCCACCGGATGGTCTTCGGCGACGGCGACGGCGAGGTGTTCGGCGACTTCACCGCCTGCATCGACGTCATCGGCCACGAACTCGCCCACGGTGTCACGCAGTTCACCGCCGGCCTGGAGTACCGGGGGCAGTCCGGCGCGCTCAACGAGTCGGTCTCGGACGTCTTCGGCTCGTTGGTCAAGCAGTACGCGCTGCGGCAGGACGCCGCCGACGCGGACTGGCTGATCGGCGCCGGACTGCTCGCCCCCGGCGTGCAGGGGGTCGCGCTGCGCTCGATGAAGGCGCCCGGGACCGCCTACGACGACCCCCGGCTCGGCAAGGACCCGCAGCCCGCCCATCTGCGCGACTACGTGCACACCACCCGGGACAACGGCGGCGTGCACATCAACTCGGGCATCCCCAACCACGCCTTCTACCTGCTGGCCACCGCACTCGGCGGTCCGGCCTGGGAACGCGCGGGGCGGATCTGGTACGACGCGCTCACCGGCCGCCGGCTGCCCCCCGACGCCGACTTCACCGCCTTCGCCCGGTCCACCGTGGCCGCGGCCGCGGCCCGCTACCCGGAACCGGAGGTGGCGGACACGGTGACCGCGGCCTGGGCGAAGGTGGGCATCAGTCCGGGTTGAGCCGCGCTTAAGTCAAGGTCCGGGAAAACCCCGGCAAACGGCTTCCCCGGGTAGCACCATGGACACCATGCGCATCCAGGTGACCCGGACCGGCGGCTTCGCGGGACTCGTCCGCCACGCGGAGCTAGACACCACCGAGCGGACGGACGCCCCGCATGTGCACGCACTCGCCCGCGAGGCCGTCGCGGGCGGGCTGCGGTCCCCCTCGTACGGCGTGCCCGACGGCTTCCACTACGAGATCACCGTCGACGGGCGGACGGTGCACTGCGCCGACCCGAAACTCACCGAGTCGCAGCGCGAGCTGGTCTCCCTGGTGCTGCGCGAGGGCGCGTAGCGCTGCCCGCGTGCCCGGGGCCACTCCCCGGGCGCCGGGGCCCGGCCCCGGGCACCGGCGCGGCATCCGGACGGCCCGCAGCGGCGGCAGCACTCCCGTCCGCCCGCGCCCCCGTACGGGGGCGCGCGCCGGTCAGAGCCAGCCGTCGAGCGAGGCCAGGAAGCCCGTGAGGTCGTCACGGTGGATGGTGTGCCCGGCGCCGGGCACCCTCCGGACCTCGTACCCGACGCCGCGCAGCCGCTCGGCGTCCTCGGGCCCGGTCAGGAAGCTCCGGTCGGGGAGCTGGAGCAGCGACGGCACCGCGGGGGCGCCGGGCAGGACCGCCTGCGCGTAGAAGCCCGCGAGCCCCAGCGCGCTGTCCGGGTCCCAGGCGGCCAGCGTCGCCACTTCGACGTCCACGTCGGCCGCGTCCCAGCGCGGGGCGAGCGCGGCGATCTGCTCCCGGGTCGCCCGCTTGAAGTGGGTGAAGACGCCCGGGTCGAACAGGTCGGACTGGGCGAAGCACCAGGCCGGGTCGGAGTAGACCGCCCGGGCGGGTCGGAGCCGCTCGACCGCCTGCAGCAGGGCCAGGCCGCCGAGCGAGTGACCGACGGCGAGCTCCGCGCCGGTCGGCAGGGTGTCCACCAGGTCCTCGGCCAGCCGCTCGGGCGCGTACCGGTCGGTCGGGGTGGCGCCCTCGCCGCGCGGGCTGGCACCGTGGCCGCGAAGGTCCACGGCGATCACCCGGTAGCCGCGCGCGGCGAGCGCCGGACCGACCGACCGCCAGCTGCGGTGGTCGGACATGATCCCGTGGACCAGCAGGGCGAGCCGGTCTCCCGAGCCCCACTCACAGGTGTGCAGCTTCAATTCCCGCCCCCTGCCGTCCGGTCCGGCCCCCGCTGGTCCGGACTGCTCAGAAGCCCAGCTTACGCAGCTGCTTCGGGTCGCGCTGCCAGTCCTTGGCCACCTTGACGTGCAGGTCCAGGAAGACCGGCGTGCCGAGCAGCGCCTCGATGTGCTTGCGGGCCGTGGTGCCGACGTGCTTGAGCCGCGCGCCCTTGGCCCCGATCACGATCGCCTTCTGGCTCTGGCGCTCGATGTAGACGTTGGCGTGGATGTCCAGCAGCGGACGGTCCGCCGGCCGGCCCTCGCGCGGCAGCATCTCCTCGACGACGACCGCCAGCGAGTGCGGCAGCTCGTCCCGGACGCCCTCCAGGGCCGCCTCGCGGATCAGCTCGGCGACCATGATCTGCTCGGGCTCGTCGGTGAGGTCGCCGTCCGGGTAGAGCGGCATGCCCTCCGGGAGCAGCTTGGTGATCAGCTCGGCGACCAGGTCGACCTGCTTGTCGCCCACGGCGGACACCGGGATGATCTCGGCCCACTCGAAGCCCAGCTCGGCACCGAGCTGGTGGACGGCGATCAGCTGTTCGGCCAGCCGCTTGGAGTCGACCAGGTCGGTCTTGGTGACGATGGCGACCTTGGGGGTCTTCTTGAGCTCGGCGAGCTCCTTGACGATGAACTTGTCACCGGGGCCGAGCTTCTGGTCGGCGGGAAGGCAGAAGCCGATCACGTCGACCTCGGCCCAGGTGGAGCGGACCAGGTCGTTCAGACGCTCGCCGAGCAGGGTGCGCGGCTTGTGCAGGCCGGGGGTGTCGACCAGGACGAGCTGGGCCTCGGGGCGGTGCACGATGCCGCGCACGGTGTGCCGGGTGGTCTGCGGACGGTCGGAGGTGATCGCGACCTTCGTCCCCACCAGGGCGTTGGTCAGGGTCGACTTGCCCGCGTTGGGCCTGCCGACGAAGCACGCGAAGCCGGAGCGGTACGAGGAGGAAGGGGCACTCATGCGCCCCATTCTCCCTGATCACGGGGAGCGGGACGGACCGGGCCGCCCCGGGCGGTCACTTCTTCCCCCCTCCGAGGACCGAGGCGAGGCCCCAGACCAGCACGATCAGCAGGAACGAGACCGAACCCCAGAGCCAGAACGGCGAGCCGGTCTCCTGCCATTTGCCCATCCCCATCACGCCCAGCAGCAGTCCCGCGAAGAACGCGAACGGCCCCATCGGTAAGCCCCCTCACCGCAGCAACTCCCCGGTGAGATTATCCGCTGAACCGATACAGCAGAGCGCCCGGGGGCCGCCTCCCCGAGCGCCCGGAGCGGACTGCGACCGGACTGCGGTCCGGTCCGCGGACCCGGACCGCGGACCGCCGGCCGGACGGCGCCGGAGCGGCGTCGACCGGCCGCCCCCGCGGCCGCGTCCGGCGCACCGCTCAGCGCGCCTCGACCGAGGCCCGCAGCGTCCCGTCCGGCCCCGCCAGCAGCAGCGGCGTCCCGGCGCCGCCGAGGTCCCGGACCGCGGCCAGATCGGCCTCCGAGGGCTGCTCCGCCTCGCTCACCACGGCCGCGGCCTCCAGCGACCTCGCGCCGCTGGCCACCGCCATCGCCACCGCCGTCTGCACCGCGCTGAGCCGCAGCGACTCCAGGGCGACCGTCCCGGCCACGTACGTCCGGCCGGTCTCGTCACGCACCGCGGCCCCCTCCGCGACGCCGTTGCGGGCGCGGGCGGAGCGGGCCAGGGTGATGATCTTCTTGTCTTCGGGGTCGAGTTCGACGATGTCACTCATGCCCAGGAGCATAGGCGCCCGTCCACGGCCCCGGATCAGTGCCCGATCGGGTTCGGCGGCCCCGGCCGCAGCACCTTCACGAAGGTCTTGGGACCGGACGGCAGCGGCTCCTCGTCCTCGGCCCGCCGGCGCCAGTACGGGTTGTCGTGCGGCAGGTGGCTGCTGACCCGCCCGTACATGCCGAACGTGGTGATCACCAGCCCGAAGACGAACGCGAAGAGCACGTTCGACATCCGGAAGTTCAGGATGTTGGCGTCCGGCCGGCCGAGCACCGTCAGCCCGTAGAAGCCGGAGAGCACGAACAGCACGCCGACCACCATGTTGAGGTTGGACGCGAAGTTCCCGCCGACGACCGCGCCGCCGACCAGGATCGCGCCCACCACGATGGACAGGATGCTCAACGCCCCGTTGGTCGACATCCCGGCGATGCCGTCACCGCTGGTGGACAGGAAGCCCGGATGGTCGGCCAGCCCGAGGCAGCCGAACACGATCAGGAAGATCCCGCCGAGCCCCGCCCCGATCCGCCAGACCGTCGCGAGCTTGTGGTCCACCGGCAGTTCGTCTTGCAACTTCATGGCTACCTCCGCCTAGGCGTAGGGGTGGCTTCCGTGCATGTGCGGCACCTCGTGCATGTACAGCGAGCCGCACTGCTGGCAGCACCGGAGCCCGGTCCCCCACTCCTGTTCCGGCCGTGTCTCGGCGTCGGCGGGCATGGTGCGCCCGCACAGGGCGGTGGCCGGGTCCCCGTCCCGCACCACGTGCCAGACCTTGACCCCGCCCGCCGTCCCCTGCGGGCCGTACTCCGCGCGAAGTTGGTGAGTCATACCCCCAATCGTCGCCCCCGGAGGACGGGAGCGCTACTCGCCGGCCGCCTGCGCCGCGTCGGCCTGCGCCCTGACCGGCGCGACCACCACGGAGCCGATCCGGTTGCGGCGGCCCGCCGAGCTCTCCGCGGTCAGCCGGATCGCGGTCAGCCCGCCCGGGATCTCCTCCGGCACCGGGATCTCGCAGGACGAACCCGGGATCGGCACCCGTCCCAGGTGCTTGGCGAGCAGGCCGCCGACGGTCTCGACGTCCTCGTCCTCCAGCTCGATCCCGAACAGATCGCCCAGGTCCTCGACCAGCAGCCGCGCCGTGATCCGGTACGAGCCGTCCCCGAGGTCCTCGACCGGCGCGATCTCCCGGTCGTACTCGTCGGTGATCTCACCGACGATCTCCTCCAGGACGTCCTCGATGGTGACCAGCCCGGCGGTACCGCCGTACTCGTCGATCACGATCGCCACGTGCGAGCGCATCTGCTGCATCTCGCGCAGCAGGTCGGCGGCCGGCTTGGAGTCCGGCACGAAGACGGCCGGCCGCAGCACCGCACCCACCTCGTCGGACTCGGAGTCCCGGTTGATGTGGGTGCGCCGCACCAGGTCCTTGAGGTAGACGATGCCGACCACGTCGTCCTCGTTGTCGCCGACCACCGGGATCCGCGAGAAGCCCGAGCGCAACGCCAGGGTGAGCGCCTGCCGGACGGTCTTGTGCCGCTCGATCATCACCAGGTCGGTCCGCGGCACCATCACCTCGCGGACGATGGTGTCGCCCAGCTCGAAGACCGAGTGCACCATCCGGCGCTCGTCGTCCTCGATGACGTCGTTCTTCTCGGCGAGGTCGACCAGCGCCCGCAGCTCGGCCTCGGAGGCGAACGGCCCCTCCTTGTACCCCTTGCCGGGGGTGAGCGCGTTGCCGAGCAGGATCAGCAGCCGTGGGATCGGACCGAGGATCCGGGCCAGCGGCAGCAGCACGAAGGACGCGGCCGTCGCGGTGCTGAGCGGGTGCTGGCGCCCGATCGTGCGCGGCGAGACGCCGACCGCGACGAACGACACCAGCACCATCACCCCGAAGGCCAGCAGCACGGCCTGCCAGGTCGAGTCCAGGCTGCGCACGCAGACCACGGTGACCAGGACGGCCGCCGCCATCTCGCTGGCGACCCGGATCAGGGTCGCCAGGTTGAGGTAGCGGATCGGGTCCGACGCCAGGGCCAGCAGCCGGGCCGACCCCTTCCGGCCGGACCGGACGGCCTCCTCCGCGCGGAACCGGGAGACCCGGGAGATGCCCGCCTCGGCGCACGCGGCCAGCCAGCCGAGCACCACCAGCAGCACGGCACCGAGGATGAAACTCGTACTCTCACCACTCACAGGGGTTCGGGCTCCGCGCTCAGTGGGTGGTGGGGGCGGGCGAGATGCCGCCGAGGCCGCGCCCGGCCCGCCAGCCGTCGAGGATCGCCTTCTGGAGGCCGAACATCTCCTCCTCCTCGTCCGGCTCCTCGTGGTCGTACCCGAGGACGTGCAGCACGCCGTGGACGGTGAGCAGCTGGAGCTCCTCGTCCATCGAGTGCTTGGACGGGGCCGCCTTGCCCTGCTGCTCGGCGACCTCGGGGCAGAGCACGATGTCGCCGAGCAGGCCCTGCGGCAGCTCCTCCCCCTCCTTGCCGGGGCGCAGCTCGTCCATCGGGAACGACATCACGTCGGTCGGGCCGGGGAGGTCCATCCACTGGATGTGCAGCTCCTCCATCGCCGCTCCGTCCACCAGGATCACGGACAGTTCGGACTGCGGGTGGATCCGCATCTTGTCCAGGGCGTAGCGGGCGACGTCGAGGATGGCTTCCTCGTCTGCGTCCCAACCGGACTCGTTGGCGATGTCGATCGACATGACGGGCTGGTTACTCAGCTTTCGGTGCGATGGGACTGTCGGGGTGCGCGCGAGCCGCGACGCTGGGCCGGCTTGGCCGGGACCGGGTGTTCCTCGGCCTCCTGCCGGGCGTCCCAGCGCTCGTACGCGTCCACGATCCGGCCGACCAGCTTGTGGCGGACCACGTCGGTGCTGGTGAGGACGGAGAAGTGGATGTCGGGCACGTCGACCAGGATCTCCTGGACGACCTTGAGACCGCTGCGGGTGCCGCCCGGGAGGTCGATCTGGCTGGTGTCGCCGGTGACGACCACCCGGGAGTTGAACCCGAGGCGGGTGAGGAACATCTTCATCTGCTCGGGCGAGGTGTTCTGGGCCTCGTCCAGGATGATGAAGGCGTCGTTGAGGGTGCGACCGCGCATGTAGGCGAGCGGGGCGACCTCGATGGTCCCGGCGGCCATCAGGCGCGGGATGGAGTCCGGGTCCATCATGTCGTGCAGCGCGTCGTACAGCGGGCGCAGGTACGGGTCGATCTTCTCGTAGAGGGTGCCGGGCAGGAAGCCCAGCCGCTCCCCCGCCTCGACGGCCGGACGGGTCAGGATGATCCGGTTGACCTCCTTGGCCTGGAGGGCCTGGACGGCCTTGGCCATCGCGAGGTAGGTCTTGCCGGTACCGGCCGGGCCGAGGCCGAAGACGATGGTGTGCTTGTCGATCGCGTCGACGTAGCGCTGCTGGTTGAGGGTCTTCGGGCGGATGGTCCGGCCGCGGTTGGACAGGATGTTCGCGGTGAACACCTGCGACGGCGCCGGGCTGTCCGGGTCGTCGACGCCGCTCCGGAGCATGGCGATGGAACGCTCCACGGCGTCCTCCGTCAGGGGTTGGCCGGTGCGGAGCACCAGCATCATCTCGGTGAAGAGCTGCCGGACGAGCGCGACCTCGGCCCGCTCCCCGGTGGCGGTCACCTCGTTGCCGCGGACGTGGATGTCGGCGGCGGGGAAGCCCCGCTCGATCACGCGCAGCAGCGAGTCCGCGGTGCCGAGCAGGGTGACCATCGGATGCTTCTCGGGGATGACGATCCGGGCGCTGACGGAGCCGCCGTCGTCCGCCGGTTCGGGGCGCGACTGTCCGTTGGTACGGGTATGCGATGTGTCACTCATAGGTCGGCGCTGGGGCCTGCCTCATCCCATCCGTGTCTCGTGGGTGCCGCTCGGTCTCTCCGGGGCACCAGGGTACGCCGCGGACGTGATCGCCGCGGCGGGCGGCGGGGCCGCACGCGACGATGCTCCGGCAGATCGGGAGGCGGCGCGAGCGGTTTTCCGTGCTGTTCACGGGCCGCTCCCGACATCACCGCGACCGCCGTCGCGGCCCTGGCGGTCCGCGCGGCCCCTCACCCGCGGTGCCGGGGCGGTACTGGTACCCGCACGAGGTCCTCGGCAAGCACGATCGGGCCCTCGAAGTGCTTGCGGGCGTCGGCGAGGTGCTGGCCGAGGTCCGGGTAGCGCTGGGAGAAGTGGGTCAGCACCAGGGTCCGCGCACCGGCCTCGGCGGCGACCTTGGCGGCCTGGCCGGCGGTGAGGTGGCCGTGGTCGTCGGCGAGCCGCGCGTCGGCGTCGGTGAAGGTCGCCTCGATGACCAGCAGGTCGGCGCCCTCGGCCAGCTCGTGGACGCCCTCGCAGAGCCGGGTGTCCATCACGAAGGCGAACCGCTGGCCCGGCCTGGGCTCGCTGACCTCGTCCAGGGTGACCCGCCGGCCGTCCACCTCGGTCTCGCCCTGGTGCTGGAGCCGGCCGACGGCCGGACCGTAGACGCCCAGGTCGGCGAGGCGCTCCGGCACCAGCCGGCGGCCGTCCGGCTCGCTCAGCCGGTAGCCGAAGGACTCGACGGGGTGGGAGAGCCGGACGGCGTCCAGCACGAACCGGGCGCCGGGCGCGGGCACGGGCCCGGACTCCTCGATCGGGCGGGGGCGCAGCACGGCCGTCTCGTGGAAGGCGGTGGCGTGCCGCAGCCGCTCGAAGTAGACCTCGCCGGAGGCCGGGAAGTAGACGTCGACCGGATGCGGGACGCGGTCCAGGTTGATCCGCTGGATCACCCCGGCCAGGCCCAGGCTGTGGTCGCCGTGGAAGTGCGTGACGGCGATCCGGGTGAGCTGGGTGGCGGAGACCCCGGCGTGCAGCATCTGCCGCTGGGTGCCCTCGCCCGGGTCGAAGAGCAGCCCCTCGCCGTCCCAGCGCAGCAGGTAGCCGTTGTGGTTCCGGTGCCGGGTCGGGACCTGGCTGGCGGTGCCGAGGACGACGAGTTCGCGCTGCGACACGCGGCTAGACCATGCGCTCGGTCATCGACGTACCGCCGAGCACGTGGACGTGGGCGTGGAAGACGGTCTGCCCGGCGCCGGCCCCGGTGTTGAAGATCAGGCGGTAGTCCGCGATGCCCTCGTCCGCCGCGACCCGGCCGGCCTCGGCGAGCAGCTCACCGGCGATCTCCGGCTCGGCGTCGGCCAGCGCGGCGGCGTTCGGGTAGTGGACGTGCGGGATGACCAGCACGTGCACCGGCGCCTTCGGGGCGATGTCGCGGAAGGCCAGGACGCGGTCGGTCTTGCGCACCACGGTGGCCGGGATCTCGCCGGCCACGATCTTGCAGAACAGGCAGTCGGGCTGCGGCTCGCCGGCCATCGGGGTCTCCTCGCGCTGTCGGTCGGGGTGGGGCTGGGACCCGGGTCCGGAACCGGGCCCGGCGTCGGGCCCGCTGCCGGTCGGGGCGTACGGCGGCATGCTAGCCGAGCCGTGCCCCGGCCTGCTGGTACTCGCGCGGGTGCCTCCGGCGGACCACGCGGACCCCGGCGGCGGTGCCCTCCGGCTCCGGGCTCCTCGGTGAGCAGGCCGACCTTCGGCGGGACGGGCCCCCAGGGGCGGGTGCGCGGGGGCGGGTAGCCGGGTACGGGAGGCCGGGTACGGGAGGCCGGACCCGCCGCCGGCCTCCCGCCCCGCCGGGCGGTGCCTACACCCAGGGCAGCGCCGGCGCCGCCTTGGCCGGAGCCCGGTCCAGCGCCGCCAGGGCGATCCGGACGCCCTCGGCGAGCTGCGGGTCCTCCCCCGCCGCCCACGCGTGCGGGGGGAACAGCACCTCGACGTCCGGGTCGACCCCGTGGTTCTCCACGCCCCAGCCGTACCGCTCGGACCAGAACGCGTACTTGGGCTGGGTCACCAGGGTGCCGTCCACCAGCGAGTACCGGCTGTCGATGCCGATCACCCCGCCCCAGGTGCGGGTGCCGACCACGGGGCCGATGCCGAGTGCCTGGATGGCGGCGTTGACGATGTCGCCGTCGGAACCCGAGTACTCGTCGGCCAGCGCGACGACCGGCCCGCGCGGCGCGTCCTCCGGGTACGGCGCCGGGCTGGCGATGTCCCGGGCGATGCCCCATCCGACGATCCGCCGGGCCAGCTTCTCGATCACCAGCTGGGAGGTGTGCCCGCCCCGGTTGCCCCGGATGTCGACGATCACGCCCTCCCTGGCCATCTCCGACCGCAGGTCCCGGTGGATCTGCGCCCAGCCGGTGGTCTGCATGTCGGGGATGTGCAGGTAGCCGAGCCGCCCGTCGGACAGCTCCCGGACGGCGGCCCGCCGGCCGGTGACCCAGTCGTGGTAGCGCAGCGGCTCCTCGTCGGCGAGCGGGACGACGACGGGGTGACGCCGGTCGGTGCCGTCCTTGCCGGCCACGGTCAGCTCGACCGGCTGCCCGGCGGTGCCCGCCAGCAGCGGCGCCGGGCCGGTCACCGGATCGACCGGGCGCCCGTTGACCGCCAGGACGGCGTCCCCGGGGCGGATCGCGGCACCGGGCGCCGCCAGCGGCGAGCGGGCCCGGGGGTCGGAGGACTCGCCGGGCAGGATCCGGGAGATCCGCCAGGCGTCGCCGTCCTTGACGAGGTCGGCGCCGAGCAGGCCCTGTCGGCGGGCCGGCTCGGTGTGCAGGCCGTGCGGCAGCACGTAGGCGTGCGAGGTGCCCAGCTCGCCGTGCACCTCCCAGAGCAGGTCGACCAGGTCGTCGTGGGAGCCGATCCGGTCCACCAGCGGCCGGTACCGGGCCAGCACGCCCGCCCAGTCCACGCCGTCGAGGTCCGGGCGCCAGAAGTTGTCGCGCATCAGGCGGCCGTTCTCGTCGAACATCTGCCGCCACTCGGCGGCCGGGTCGACGGTCACCCGGAGCCGGGCGAGGTCGACCTCGATCTCGTCGTCCTCGCCGACCGCCTTGTGGTCGGCGGGCACGATCCGCAGCTCGCCCTCGTCCAGCACCGCGAGCCGGGTGCCGTCGCCGCTCACCGCGAACGAGTCCAGCCCGTCCACCAGTTGCTCGGCCCGGCGCTTGCGGAGGTCGAACCGCTCCAGCGTGGGGCGCGGCCGCTCGTCCTCCAGCGAGGCCGCCTCGTCGCCGAGCTCGCCGACCAGCGGGACGCGCGTCCAGAGCACGCCGTCCTTGGCGGCCCGCAGCGAGCCGAACCGGCCGCCCTCGACCGGGAACGGCACGATCCGGTCGGCGATGCCGTCGAGGTCGACCCGGGTGACCGGCGGCGCGTCGGCCGTGCCCTCCTCGCCCTCCGTCTTCTTGCCCTTGGGCTCGTCGTCCTCGCCGCCGACCGGCCGACCGGCCCGCCGCGGCCCGAACGGGGACGGCGTGTCGGCGGCCAGCGTGATCAGGTACGGGCGGCAGCCGTTCGGGAAGGACAGGTCGAAGACGTGCGAGTCGTAGACCGGGTCGAAGTTGCGCACCGAGAGGAACGCCAGGTGCCGGCCGTCCGTGGTGAAGGCCGGCGAGGTGTCGATGAACCGCTGCGGGGTGGCCTCGGACACCGTCCGGGTGGTCAGGTTGGCCAGCACGATCTGGCGCAGCGACCACGGCCCGAGGGCGGGCTGGGACCAGGCCAGCCAGGCCGAGTCCGGGCTGAACGCCAGGCCGCTGACCTCGCCGTCGGTGCTGTGCGCCAGCTCGTGCACGACGCCGTCGGTCAGGGCGACCAGCAGGACCCGGCCGTCGTGCGCGCCGACCGCCACCTGCTTGCCGTCCGGCGAGACGAGCAGCGACCGGACCCGGCCGAGCTGCCCGGCGGCCAGCCGGCGACGCTCGGTGCCGAGCACCGCGGGGGCGTACTCGATCGCGTCCTCGCCCTCGGCGTCGGTCACCCAGACCACGCCCTGCCCGCCGTCCTCGCCCGAACCGGGCACCACGCGGGCGAGTCGGCCGCGCACGCCCGGCGACTCGTCCAGGACGCGGGCCGGGCCCTCCCGGTGGGTCAGCCAGTGCACGGTCCCGCGCACCACGACGGCGCCGGCCCGGCCGGTGCGGTCGGGCGCGGCGGTCTCCAGCCAGTGCGCGGCCGGGACCGGACGCGGGCGGCGGCCGGTGCGCGGACCCGCCAGCCGGACGTCGAGGCGCCGCGGCGCCGCGTCGGCCAGGTCGTCCAGCAGCCAGAGGTCGCCCGCGGTGTGCCAGACGACGCGGGTGCCGTCGGTGGCGGCGTTGCGGGCGTAGAAGCCGTCCGGGGAGGAGGAGTGGCGGCGCAGGTCGGTGCCGTCCGGGAGGCTGGACCAGAGGTCGCCGACGCCCTCGTGGTCGGAGAGGAAGGCGATCCTCGCCCGGTCCGCCTCCCCCACCCAGAGCGGCGAGTCGATGTTCCCGGTCAGCTCCTCGTGGATCCGGTCGAACCGCTCCGTACCGATCCACAGCTTGCCGGTCCGCCCGCCCCGGTACCGCTTCCACCAGGCCGGCTCCACGCCGAACGCGGAGACCAGCAGCACCCTCCCCCCGCCTTCGGCCGGGGGCGCCCCCGAGCCGCCCGCCTCGAAGGACAGCCCGCCGACCGGCCCGTACGGCAGCCGTTCCGGCTCACCGCCGTCCAGCGGCACCGCGTGGGCCCAGGTGCGGCGCAGCGAGCCCTGTCCGGCGGCGGTGGTGGCGATCGGCCGGCCGTCCGGGGTCCAGCCGCGCAGCTGGGTCTGGGCGTCGCCCCAGTGGGTCAGCCGTCGGGACGGGCCGCCGTCCACCGGGACGACGTGCACCTCGGGTGCGCCGTCGCGGGCGGAAGTGAAGGCGACGTGCCGCCCGTCCGGGGAGAATCTCGGGCGGCGCACCGGGAGGTGATCGGCCGTCAGTCTCCAGGCCCGGCCGCCGTCCAGCGGGGCGAGCCACACGTCGTTCTCGGCGACGAAGGTGAGGAGGTCGCCGTGGAGGTGCGGGTGGCGCAGGTAGGCGCCGGCGGGGGTGCTTTCGGGTTCGCTCACACCGCCACCCTAGGCACCCGTGCCCGGCCCACGCCCGGTTTTCGCCGACCAGGACCCCCTGTCGGGGGACCGGGGATCCGGGGGTCGCCCGGCCCGCCGCCCCGCTCGAACGGCCCGGTGCGGTCGGCTCAGCTCCAGCGGCCGGTGCGGCCCAGCAGCAGGGCCCCGGCCGCCACCCCTGCCGTGGAGGTGCGCAGCACCGACGGGCCGAGCCGGAACGGCTTCGCCCCGGCCTCGGCGAAGGCCGCCAGCTCCTCCGGGGAGACGCCGCCCTCGGGGCCGACCACCAGCACGAGGTCCCCGGAGTCCGGGAGCACGGCCCCGGCCAGCGGCTCGGCGCCCTCCTCGTGCAGCACGGCGGCGAACGCCGCGCCGGCCAGCACCGGGACCAGTTGCCGGGTGGTCAGCGGCTCGCGGACCTCGGGGAACCGCAGCCGGCGGGACTGCTTGCCGGCCTCCCGCGCGGTGGCGCGCCACTTGGCGAGCGCCTTGGCGCCGCGGTCGCCCTTCCACTGGGTGATGCAGCGGGAGGCCGACCAGGGGATCACCACGTCCACCCCGACCTCGGTCATGGTCTCCACCGCCAGCTCGCCGCGGTCGCCCTTGGGCAGCGCCTGGACCACGACGATCCGGGGCGCCGGCTCGGCCTCGCGGCGGACGGCCGTCACCGTCACCTCGATCGCGTCCTTGCCGTGCACCGCCGCGACGGTGCCGTCCACCCCGAGGCCGAGCCCGTCGGCCAGGGTCACGGCCTCGCCCGCCTCCAGCCGCTTCACCGCCGCCGCGTGCCGCCCCTCGGGCCCGTCCAGCCGGACCAGCACGCCGGGGGCGGCGGTGGCGATCCGCTCGGTCTCGACGACGAACACGGGCGCGGTCATGGGGTCTTCCTCCGGAATGGGTCGGGCGGTGGAACGACGGCGCCCGGCACCCCGGCGACGGAGGTCGCGGAGTGCCGGGCGCCGGAGCCGTCAGCGGCCGTTGAAGGCGTCCTTCAGGCGGGAGAACAGGCCCTGCTGCCCGGGCGCGAACTGGCCGGACGGCCGCTCCTCACCGCGCAGCACCGCGAGGCGGCGCAGCAGGTCCTCCTGCTCGGGGTCGAGCTTGGAGGGCGTCTGCACCTCGACGTGCACTATCAGGTCGCCCCGACCGCCGCCGCGCAGATGGGTGATGCCGCGACCGTGCAGCGGGATCGACTGTCCGGACTGGGTGCCGGGCCGGATGTCGACCTCCTCCAGCCCGTCCAGGGTCTGCAACGGCACCTGGGTGCCGAGCGAGGCGGCCGTCATCGGGATGGTGACGGTGCAGTGCAGGTCGTCGCCGCGCCGCTGGAACACCGTGTGGGCGGTCTCGGCGATCTCGACGTAGAGGTCGCCGGCCGGGCCGCCGCCGGGGCCGACCTCGCCCTCGCCGGCCAGCTGGATCCGGGTGCCGTTGTCGACACCGGCGGGGATCTTGACGGTGAGGGTGCGGCGGGCGCGGACCCGGCCGTCGCCGGCGCACTCCGGGCACGGGGTGGGCACGACGGTGCCGAAGCCCTGGCACTGCGGGCAGGGGCGGGAGGTCATGACCTGGCCCAGGAAGGACCTGGTGACCTGGGAGACCTCGCCCTTGCCGCGGCACATGTCGCAGGTCTGCGCGGAGGTGCCGGGGGCCGCGCCCTCGCCGCTGCAGGTGGTGCAGGTGACGGCCGTGTCGACCTGGAGTTCCTTGGTG
The DNA here is from genome assembly GCF_042726075.1 of Kitasatospora sp. NPDC127035. Taxonomy (NCBI): domain Bacteria; kingdom Bacillati; phylum Actinomycetota; class Actinomycetes; order Kitasatosporales; family Streptomycetaceae; genus Kitasatospora; species Kitasatospora sp. NPDC127035. The sequence goes on from NZ_JBHXDN010000024.1 coordinate 104,088, forward strand.
GTGCCGAAAGCGGCCTCCTCCAGGGTGATCTCCAGCCGGATCATGGCGTCCTGGCCCCGGCGGGTCCGCGACCGCGGGCCGCGCTGGCCCGAGGCGGCGCCGAAGAAGGCGTCCATGATGTCGGAGAAGCCGAAGCCCGCCGCGCCCGCGCCGAAGCCGCCCGCGCCGCCGTTCGGCGACAGCGGGTCACCGCCGAGGTCGTAGACCTGGCGCTTCTGCGGGTCGGAGAGCACCTCGTAGGCGGCGTTGATCTCCTTGAACCGCTCCTGCGTCTTCGGGTCCGGGTTGACGTCCGGGTGCAGTTCGCGTGCCAGGCGCCGGAACGCCTTCTTGATCTCGTCCTGCCCCGCATCCCGTCGGACGCCGAGTACCGCGTAGTAGTCCGTGGCCACCAAATGCTCCGCTTGTTCCGCCTGTAGAAGTGCTTGCGACTGGAACCACCGTCAGGGTCCTGACGGTGGCCGTTCCTACGACTCGGCCAGGATCTGGCCCACGTACCGTGCCACCGCTCGCACCGCCCCCATTGTGCCCGGATAGTCCATCCGGGTCGGACCGATCACACCCAGTTTGGCCACGCTCTCGTCGCCCGAACCGTAACCGACCGAGACGACGGAGGTGGAATTGAGGCCCTCGTAGGCGTTCTCACGCCCGATCCGGACCGTCATCCCGGCGTCCGCGGTCTCACCCAGGAGGCGGAGCAGGATGACCTGTTCCTCCAGTGCCTCCAGCACCGGCTGGATGGTCAACGGGAAGTCGTGGCCGAAACGGGTCAGGTTGGCCGTGCCGGCCAGCATGATCCGTTCCTCGTTCTGCTCGGCGAGCGCCTCGAAGAGCGTCGCCAGGACCGTCGCGACGGTCGGCCGGTCCCCCGCCTCGAACTGCGCGGGAAGGTCCTCCAGCAGTCCCGGGACCTCGGGGAGCCGCTGTCCGGCGGCCCGCACGTTGATCCGGGCCCGGAGGTCGGCCAGGACGGTCTCGCCCACCGCCCCGGGGCAGTCCACCATCCGCTGCTCGACCCGGCCGGTGTTGGTGATCAGCACCAGCATCACCTTGGCCGGGGCCAGCGCGACCAGCTCGATGTGCCGCACGGTGGACCGGGAGAGCGAGGGGTACTGCACCACCGCGACCTGGCGGGTCAGCTGGGCGAGCAGCCGCACCGTACGGGCGACCACGTCGTCGAGGTCGACCGCCCCGTCCAGGAAGTGCCGGATCGCCCGCCGCTCGGGCGCGCTCATCGGCTTGACCTCGGCCAGCCGGTCCACGAACAGGCGGTACCCCTTGTCGGTGGGGATGCGCCCGGCGCTGGTGTGCGGCTGGTGGATGTAACCGTCCTCCTCCAGCGCGGCCATGTCGTTGCGGACGGTCGCCGGGGAGACCCCGAGGTTGTGCCGTTCCACGAGGGCCTTGGAGCCGACCGGCTCCTCCGTCCCCACGTAGTCCTGGACGATGGCGCGAAGCACCGCGAGTTTGCGGTCGTCCAGCTGGCGGACCTCACCGGCCATGGGCACGCACCTCCGTCTTCACGCGTTGTCCGATATGACATGTGTCCGTTTCGAGCCGCTTCGCCCGTTCCGGGAGGAACCGGGCTTGGCACTCGGAACATACGAGTGCCAGGACCCTACCTGCCAGTGTAAGGCCCGGGTCCGACGGCAGGAACGGCCCGGCCGGAGTGATCCTGCCCGCAGTTCGCGGCGCGCGGGTGATGCCGCGGGCCCGGCCTGGTGGCAGCATCGGAAGCGGACGGCGAACGGAGGACCAGCGATGTCGACCTCGGGCCAGCACTCCCGTTTCGCGCCGGACCGCGGCCTGACCGGCCGGATGGTCGGCACGATGTTCGTGATCGGGCTGCTGTACGTCGGATTCACCGGGCTGTTGATCGTGCTGCTGCGCGGCGCCTGGCCGATCGTCGTCCTGATCTCGGGCGGCCTGTTCGTCGCCCAGTTCTGGTTCAGCGACAAGATCACCGAACGGGCCATGGGGGCGCACCGGGTCACCCCCGAGCAGTACCCGCAGCTGCACGGCACCGTCGACCGGCTCTGCGCGCTGGCCGACATGCCCAAACCCCGGGTGGCGGTCGCCGACAACGACATGCCGAACGCCTTCGCCACCGGCCGCAACCCGAAGAACGCGGTGGTCTGCGTCACCACCGGGCTGCTGCGCCGGCTGGAGCCGGAGGAACTGGAGGGCGTGCTCGCCCACGAGCTGTCCCACGTCGCCCACCGGGACGTCGCGGTGATGACCGTCGCCGGGTTCCTCGGTGTCCTCGCCGGAGCCATGACCCGGATCGCCATGTACGGCGGGTTCATGGGCGGCGGCCGCAACAGCAACGACTCCAACGCCGCGATCGCCGCCCTGATCGTCCCGCTGGTGTCGGTGGTCGTGTACGCGATCAGCTTCCTGCTGACCCGGCTGCTCTCCCGCTACCGGGAGCTGGCGGCCGACCGGGCCGCCGCCCAGCTCACCGGCCGTCCCAGCGCGCTGGCCTCGGCGCTCACCAAGGTGACCGGCCAGATCGCCGCCATCCCGACCAGGGACCTGCGCCAGGCGCAGGCCTACAACGCCTTCTACTTCGCCCCCGCGCTGAGCGCCCGGGAGACCGCCGGCCGGCTGCTCTCCACCCACCCGACGCTGGAGCAGCGGCTGGAGCAGCTGGCCGAGATCTCCACCCGGCTCGGCCACTGAACCGCCTCCTCCTCCGGGAAAGGGACCACCGTGGGAATCCTGGACGCCCTGTTCGGCCGCACCAAGCCCGTGCGGCCCGACCTCGACCAGCTGTTCGGCGTGCCGTCCGCCGCGATCACCCTGGAGGCCGCGGCCGGTTTCCGGCCCACCGGGGTCGGGTCGGTCTGCTTCGCCTCCGTGGAGGGCGGGGCCTTCGGCGAGGTCGAACGGCAGGTCCGGGCCCTCCTGGACGCCGACACCGAGCGCGGCGGCGTCCCCGTCGAGGCGTCCAAGGACGCGTACGGCTACTCCTGGCTGCTGGCCCGGCACGCTCCCGGGGAACTGCCGGAGCTGGTCAACGACCTGCACGCGGTCAACAGCGAGCTGGAGGCGAACGGCTTCGGGCCGCAGCTGCTCTGCTCGCTCGTCGCCTTCCGCGACGAGGGGGGCCGGCCGCTGGCGCTGGTCTACCTGTACAAGCGCGGCACCTTCTACCCCTTCGCGCCGGCGGCGGGCGGCGGGGAGAAGCGCGACAGCCCGCTGGAACTGCAGGTCAACGCCCTGCTCGGGAACGACCTGCGGCTGGAGAAGGACCTCACCCGCTGGTTCCCGGTCTGGGGCGCGCCAGGGCTCTGACCCTCCGTCCGTCTTCCCTATAGTCGCTGCATGCACAGCCGCCGGTACGGACCCGACCTGACCCCGCCGTGGAAGCGGCAGCAGCCCGCCCCCGAGGTGCCCGCCGAGCGGGACCTCGTGGTCGAGGAGGCGGAAACCGGCTTCTGCGGGGCGGTGGTGCGCTGCGAGAAGACCGCCGAGGGGTTCACCGTCACCCTGGAGGACCGGTTCGGCAAGCACCGGGTCTTCCCGCTGGTCCCGCGCGGCTTCCTGCTGGAGGGGCATGTGGTCACCCTGGTCCGGCCCACCGGGCCGGCCCCCGCGCGCACGCCCGGCCGGACCGCCTCCGGCTCGGTCGCGGTGCCCGGCGCCCGTGCCCGGGTGGCCCGCGGGTCCCGGATCTACGTCGAGGGCCGGCACGACGCCGAGCTGGTCGAACGGGTCTGGGGAGACGACCTGCGGGTCGAGGGCGTGGTGGTCGAGTACCTGGAGGGGATCGACGACCTGCCCGCGATCGTCGCCGACTTCGCCCCCGGCCCCGGCCGGCGTCTCGGCGTCCTGGTGGACCACCTGCTGCCCGGCACCAAGGAGCACCGGATCGCCGCCCGGGTCACCGGCGAGGCCGTGCTCGTGGTGGGACACCCCTACGTGGACGTCTGGCAGGCCGTGAAGCCGTCCAGTGTCGGCATCCCCGGCTGGCCCGCCGTCCCGCGCGGCGAGGAGTGGAAGGAGGGCGTCTGCCGCCGTCTCGGCTGGCCGGTGGACACCCCCGCCGCCTGGAAGCGGATCCTCGCCTCGGTGGACTCCTACAGGGACCTGGAGCCGGAGCTGCTCGGCCGGGTCGAGGAGCTGATCGACTTCGTCACCCTGCCGGACTGAGGCGCGTCAGGCGTACGTCCGGAAGTCGGCGGTGTCGGCGCCAGCGAAGATCAGTCCACCAGGTCACGCACGACCGCGTCGGCCAGCAGGCGGCCCCGGAGGGTCAGGGTGGCGCGGCCCGCGGAGTGGGATCCGGCGTCGAGGAGGCCGTCGGCGAGGTGCTGCCGGGCGGCCTTCAGGCCGGTGTCCGTCAGCAGGTCCAGCGGGATGCCCTCGGCGAGGCGCAGCTCCAGGAGGATCCGCTCGACCCGGCGGTCCTCGGCGGTGAGCCGCTCGCGGCCCTGGGCGGGGCTGCGGTGCCCGGTGAGGGCCTGCGCGTAGGCGGCGGGGTGCTTGGCGTTCCACCAGCGGACGCCGCCGACGTGGCTGTGGGCGCCGGGGCCGGCGCCCCACCAGTCGCCGCCGGTCCAGTAGAGCTCGTTGTGACGGCAGCGGCCCTCCGGGGTGGTGGACCAGTTGGAGACCTCGTACCAGGAGTAGCCGGCGGCGGTGAGCGCCTCCTCGGCGATCAGGTAGCGGTCGGCGTGCACGTCGTCGTCGATCATCGGCAGCTCGCCGCGCTTGACCCGGGCGGCGAGCTTCGTGCCGTCCTCGACGATCAGCGAGTACGCGGAGACGTGGTCCGGCCCGGCGCCGATCGCGGCGTCCAGGGAGGCCCGCCAGTCGTCGTCGGACTCGCCGGGGGTGCCGTAGATCAGGTCGAGGTTCACGTGCTCGAAGCCGGCGGCGCGGGCCTCGGCGACGCACGCCTCGGGGCGGCCGGGGGTGTGGTGGCGGTCGAGCAGCTGGAGGACGTGCGGCCGCGCGCTCTGCATGCCGAAGGAGACCCGGTTGTAGCCGCCCGCGTGCAGTTCGGCGAGGTAGGCCGGGTCGACCGACTCCGGGTTGGCCTCGGTGGTCACCTCGGCGCCGTCGGCGAGCCCGAACTCCTCCCGGATCGCGGCGAGCATCCGCACCAGGTCGCCGGCGGGCAGGAGCGTGGGGGTGCCGCCGCCGAGGAAGACGGTGCGCACCGGCAGGTCGGCACCGCCCAGCACCTTCCGGGCGTGGCGGATCTCGGCCACCACGTTGTCGGCGTACGTCTCCTGGGAGGCGACGGTGCCCGAGGCGCGCAGCTCGGTGGCGGTGTAGGTGTTGAAGTCGCAGTAGCCGCAGCGGCTCGCGCAGTAGGGCACGTGCAGGTAGAAGCCGAACGGCCGGGAGCCGAGTCCGTCGAGCGCGGATGCGGGCAGGGAACCGTCGGACGGCACCGGTTCGCCGTCGGGGAGTGCGGAGGGCATGACCCCATTGTCCCGTACGGCCCGGGTGGTCCTCCGGTCCGTACGGGACGGCGGCGGTCAGGCCTCGTTGCTGCCCGCGTACATCGCGGTGACGGCGTCCGCGTACTCGCGCTCGACCACGGGCCGCTTGATCTTCAGGCTCGGGGTGAGCTCACCGTGCTCGACGTCCAGGTCGCGCGGCAGAAGGTGGAACTTCTTCACCGTCTGCCAGCGCTGGAGGTCGGCGTTGAGCCGCTGCACGAACCCGTCGATCAGCTGGTGGACCTGCGGGTCGGCGACCACCTCGGTGTAGGACCTGCCGGCCAGGCCGCGCTCGGCGGCCCACGGCATGATCGCCGACTCGTCCAGGCCGATCAGCGCGGTGCAGTAGTTGCGGCCGTTGCCGATGACCAGGATGTTGCTGACGAACGGACAGACCGCCTTGAACTTGCCCTCCACCTCGCTGGGCGCGACGTACTTGCCGCCGGAGGTCTTGAACATGTCCTTCTTGCGGTCGGTGATCCGCAGGAAGCCGTCCGCCGACAGCTCTCCGATGTCCTCGGTGTGGAACCAGCCGTCGGCCTCCAGCACCTCGGCGGTCTTCTCCGGCAGGTTGTGGTAGCCGCGCATGATGCCGGGGCCGCGCAGCAGGATCTCGCCGTCCTCGGCGATCCTGACCTCGGTGCCGGGCAGCGGGCGGCCGACCGTGCCGACCCGGATGTCCTCCGCCCGGTTGACGCTCGAACCGGCGCTGGTCTCGCTCAGGCCGTAGCCCTCCAGGATCGGCACCCCGGCGCCGACGAAGAAGTACCCGATCTCGGGTGCGAGCGCGGCGCTGCCGGAGACCGCACCGCGCAGCCGCCCGCCGAACGCCGCCCGGATCTTCGCGTACACCAGCCGGTCGGCCAGCGAGTGCTTCAGGCCGAGGGCGAACGGGACGCGGTCGCTGCCGGTGGCGATCCGGTTGGCCTGGGCGGTCCGGGCGTACTCGCGGGCGGTCCGGGCGGCCCACAGGAAGATCCTGTACTTGGCGCCGCCCTCGGCCCGGGCCTTGCCGGCGATGCCGTTGTAGACCTTCTCGAAGATGCGCGGCGCCGAGGCCATGATGGTCGGCCGGATGACCGGCAGGTTGTGGATGATCCGCTCGACCCGGCCGTCCACGGCCATCACGTGGCCGGTGGCGATCTGCCCCGAGATCAGCGTCTTGCCGAAGACGTGCGACAGCGGCAGCCACATGAACTGCACGTCGTCGGCGGCCAGCAGCCCGCTCGCCTCCTGCGCTCTCCCCTCGTACGCCCAGCAGTCGTGCACCAGGCGCACGCCCTTCGGACGGCCGGTGGTGCCGGAGGTGTAGATGAGGGTGGCCAGCTGCTCCTTGTCGAGCGCGGCGACGGTCCGCTCGACGACGCCCGGGTGCTCGGCCAGGTAGTCGGCCCCGAGCTGCTCCAGCTCGGCGAGGGTGACGATCTTGAGCCCGGCGGCGTCGGGGGTCTCGGCCGGCGCGTCGAACAGGATCACGGTCTGCAGCTCGGGCAGCCGCTCACGCTCGGCGACCACCTTGGCCAGCTGCACGGCGTTCTCCGCGAACATCGCCCGGGAGCCCGAGTCGGAGAGGATGAACGCGGTCTCGTCGGCGTTGGTGCTCGGGTAGACGGCGGTGGTCGCCGCACCCGCGCACATGTTGCCGAGGTCGGCGAGGATCCATTCCAGCCGGGTGGAGGAGGACAGGGCGACCCGGTCCTCCGAACGGATGCCCAGCGACAGCAGGCCGGCCGCCACCGCGTACACCCGGGCCGCGGCCTGCGCCCAGGTCACCGAACGCCACTGCTCGGCGCCCGGGGCACTGTCCGCCGCCTGCTCGTCCACCGGGGCCGGGTAACGGTAGGCCTCGGCGCCCGGGGTGGCGGCGACCCGCTCCAGGAACAGGTGGGCGACGGAGGCAGGACGCCCGGCGACGATGTCGGCGCGGCCGGAGTCGATCAGGGAGTGCGCGGAACTCAACGAGGACCTCCGGGAGCGGGTGGCCGTCTGAGGGAAGGCTCTGAGGGATTGTCGCGGCGTCCGTGGGGGCGGTCACCGACCCCCTTCGGCAACCAGGCCGGTACCGGTGAGTAACAAGGGGGCAATCAGCAGCCTAGGGGGAAACCGGTCATTCCGTAAGAGGGAGCGGCCAGCTGGCACCCTCCCGATCCCCCGGTGCACGGCACCACCCCGCCCACCGGAACGTTCGGCAAAGGGCTGGACAAAGATCCGGCTCGCTTGGCGGGAATGGCCTGAACGAGCCCGCCGAAGAACGAGAATTGGGATGCCAAAGCCGCCGCCGACGACAAGAGTGAGCCAGTGCTGATCAGACTGCTCAGGGCGTACCTTCGCCCGTACACCCGACCGATCACCCTGCTGGTGCTGCTCCAGCTGATTTCCACCCTCGGCCTGCTCTACCTGCCGACGCTCAACGCCGACATCATCGACGACGGCGTGGTGAAGGGTGACACCGGATACATCCTGCGCGTGGGCGCGGTGATGATCGGCATCACCGTGCTCCAGACCCTCTGCGCCATCAGCGCCGTCTACTACGGCGCACGCACCGCGATGGCAGTCGGCCGGGACGTCCGGGCCGACATCTTCGACCGCGTGCAGAGCTTCTCCTCCCGCGAGATGGGCCAGTTCGGCGCCCCCTCGCTGATCACCCGGACCACCAACGACGTCCAGCAGGTCCAGATGCTGGTCCTGATGTCCTTCACCATGATGGTGGCCGCGCCGATCATGTGCATCGGCGGCATCATCATGGCTCTCAACCAGGACGTACCGCTCTCCGGCCTGCTGCTCGCCGTCGTGCCCACCCTCGGGGCGGTCGTCATCGTGCTGGTGCGGGCACTCCGCCCGCGCTTCCGCAGCATGCAGGAGAAGATCGACACCGTGAACCGGGTGCTGCGCGAGCAGATCACCGGTATCCGGGTCATCCGGGCCTTCGTCAAGGACGACCACGAGCAGGCCCGGTTCGCCGGCGCCAACGAGGACCTCACCGGGGTCTCGCTCCAGGTCGGCAAGCTGATGGCCTACCTGTTCCCCAGCGTGATGCTGGTCGTGAACGTCTCCAGCGTCGCCGTGCTCTGGTTCGGCGCCCACCGGATCGACAGCGGCGACATGGAGATCGGCGCTCTCACGGCCTTCCTCTCCTACCTGCTGCAGATCCTGATGAGCGTCATGATGGCCACCTTCATGTTCATGATGGTGCCGCGCGCCGAGGTGTGCGCCGAACGGATCCAGGAGGTGCTCACCACCGGCTCCAGCGTCGTCCCGCCGTCCGAGCCCGTCACCGAGGTGCTCCGCCGCGGCCACCTCGAACTGCGCGACGTCGAGTTCCGCTACCCCGGTGCCGAGGCCTCCGTCCTGCGGGGCATCGACATCGCCGCCCGCCCGGGCGAGACCACGGCCGTCATCGGTTCCACCGGCAGCGGGAAGTCCACCCTGCTCGGCCTCGTCCCCCGGCTCTTCGACGCCACCACGGGCCAGGTCCTGCTCAACGGCGTCGACGTCCGCGAACTCGCCCCCGAGACCATCGCCGACAGTGTCGGACTGGTCCCGCAGAAGCCCTACCTGTTCTCCGGCACCGTGGCCAGCAACCTCCGCTACGGCCGGCCGGACGCCACCGACGAGGAACTCTGGAAGGCCCTGGAGATCGCCCAGGCCAAGGAGTTCGTCGAACAGCTCGCCGAAGGTCTGGACGCGCCGATCGCCCAGGGCGGCGGCAACGTCTCCGGCGGCCAGCGCCAGCGCCTGGCCATCGCCCGCACCCTGGTCCGGCGGCCCGACATCTACCTCTTCGACGACTCCTTCTCCGCGCTCGACTACGCCACCGACGCCCGGCTGCGCAAGGCCCTCGCACGCGAGACCGCCGACGCCACCGTGGTGATCGTCGCCCAGCGCGTCTCCACCATCCGCGACGCCGACCGGATCATCGTCCTCGACGAAGGCGCCGTGGTCGGCAGCGGCACCCACGGCGAACTCATGGCCGGCAACCCGACGTACCGGGAGATCGTGCTCTCCCAGCTCACCGAGCAGGAGGCGGCGTGACCACGCCCGACAAGCCCGCGCCGGACCCGAAGAAGTCGCCCGCCGGCGGCCCGGGAGGTCCCGGAGGCCCGGGAGGTCCCGGGGGCTTTGGCGGTCCCGGCGGTCCCGGCGGTCCTGGTGGCGCTGGTGGCCCCGGCAGGGGCGGCCCCGGCGGGCCCCCGAAGGCCGCCGGCGACTCCCAGGCCGCCGCCGCCCGCCGCGGCCCGGCCGGCCCCGGACGCTTCATGGGCGGCCAGGGCGCCGAGAAGTCCATGGACTTCAAGGGCTCCGGCAAACGCCTGCTCAAACTGCTCCGCCCGGAGCGCGCCCTGATCGCCGGCGTCCTCGCCCTCGGCGTGCTCAGCATCGGCTGCGCCGTCATCGGCCCCAAGATCCTCGGCCACGCCACCGACCTGATCTTCGCCGGCGTCGTCAGCGGCCGCTTCCCCGCCGGGGCCTCCAAGCAGGAGGTCGTCGACGCCATGCGCGGACGCGGCGACACCGACATCGCCGACCTGCTCTCCTCGGTCGACTTCACCCCCGGCCAGGGCATGGACTTCGACGCCATCGGCAGCATCCTGCTCTGGGTCCTGGCGATCTACGTCGCGTCCTCCGTCTTCGGCGTCGTCCAGGGCCGGCTCGCCGCGCGTGCCATCCAGCGGGCCGGCTACCGGCTGCGCCAGAGCGCCGAGGCCAAGCTCGCCCGGCTGCCGCTCAGCTACTTCGACAAGCAGCCGCGCGGCGAGGTGCTCAGCCGGGTCACCAACGACATCGACAACATCAGCCAGACCATGCAGCAGACCACCGGCCAGGTGATCAACTCGCTGCTCACCGTCGTCGGCGTGCTCGCCATGATGTTCTGGATCTCCTGGCTGCTCGCGCTGATCGCACTGATCGCCGTACCGCTCTCCGTCGTCGTCGCCACCCGGGTCGGCAAGCGCGCCCAGCCGCAGTTCGTCCAGCAGTGGAGGTCCACCGGGCAGCTCAACGCCCACATCGAGGAGATGTACACCGGCCACACCCTGGTCAGGGTCTTCGGCCGGCAGAAGGAGTCCGCGGCCACCTTCCGCGAGCACAACGAGGCCCTGTACGCCGCCAGCTTCAAGGCCCAGTTCATCTCCGGCATCATCCAGCCCGCGATGATGCTCATCGGCAACCTGCAGTACGTGCTGATCGCCGTGGTCGGCGGTCTGCGGGTGGCCACCGGCGCGCTGTCCATCGGCGACGTCCAGGCGTTCATCCAGTACTCCCGGCAGTTCAGCCAGCCGCTCACCCAGGTCGCCAGCATGGCCAACCTGGTGCAGTCCGGCGTCGCCTCCGCCGAGCGCATCTTCGAACTCCTCGACTCGCCCGAGCAGACCCCCGAGCCGGCCATGCCGGAACGCCCCGACGCCCTGCGCGGCCGGGTCGTCTTCCAGGACGTCGCGTTCCGCTACGACCCGGGCAAGCCGCTCATCGAGGACCTCTCGCTCAAGGTCGAACCCGGTCAGACCGTCGCCATCGTCGGCCCGACCGGCGCCGGCAAGACCACCTTGGTCAACCTGCTGATGCGGTTCTACGAGGTGAGCTCCGGCCGGATCACCCTCGACGGGGTGGACATCGCCGCCATGTCCCGCGAGGACCTGCGCTCCGGCATCGGCATGGTCCTCCAGGACACCTGGCTGTTCGGTGGCACCATCGCCGACAACATCGCCTACGGCGCCGACGGCGCCACCCGCGAACAGGTCGTCGAGGCCGCCCGGGCCGCACACGTGGACCGCTTCGTCCGCACCCTGCCGGACGGCTACGAGACCGTCATCGACGACGACGGCGCCGGCGTCAGCACCGGCGAGAAGCAGCTGATCACCATCGCCCGGGCCTTCCTCGCCCAGCCGTCGATCCTCGTCCTCGACGAGGCGACCAGCTCGGTCGACACCCGGACCGAGGTGCTCATCCAGCGCGCCATGGCCCGGCTGCGCAGCGGCCGCACCAGCTTCGTGATCGCCCACCGGCTCTCCACCATCCGGGACGCCGACGTGATCCTGGTGATGGAGAACGGCTCGATCGTCGAGCAGGGCACGCACGACGAGCTGATCGCCGCCGACGCGGCGTACGGACGCCTCTACAAGGCGCAGTTCGCCGAAGCGGTCGCCGAGCGGGAATGACCCCGGCGGACGCCGGGCGGGAGCCCGGGGAGGACGGCCCGACGGCCGTACCGCCCCGGGCTCCCGCGCGTCCGGGTGTCCGGGTGTCCGGGTGTCCGGGCCGACCCGGTGGCCGCGCGTCCGGACGGCCGGGCCGGCGTTTCCCGCCCCGGTCGGGTCTTCATGATCGCGACGACCGGCGCTACGGTAGGGCCCGTGAGTGACGACCCGTCGACCGCGACCGTGCACGCCCCGGCCACCGGGCCCGACCAGCCGCCGTCCGACCCCTTCGAGGTGAACCGGCGCTACCTCGGGTCGGTCGCCTACCGGCTGCTGGGCTCGTTCACCGACGCCGAGGACGTCCTCCAGGAAGCCTGGCTTCGCTGGCGCTCGGTCGACCGCTCCGCCGTCGCCGACCCCCGCGCCTTCCTCACCACGGTCGTCACCCGCCTCTGCTACGACCAGCTCGGCTCCGCCCGCGCCCGCCGGGAGGCCTACTTCGGCGAGTGGCTGCCCGAACCGGCCGTCTCGTACCAGGACGCCCCCGCCTCCCCCGCCGAGGTCGCCGAACTCGGCGAGTCCGTCTCGATGGCGCTGCTCGCCGTCATGGAACAGCTCACCCCGGCCGAGCGCGCCGCGTTCGTGCTGCACGACGTCTTCGCCGTCGGCTTCGACGAGATCGCCGCCTCGCTGGACCGCACCCCCGACGCCGCCCGCCAGCTGGCCTCCCGGGCCCGCCGCCGGGTCAAGGCCGGCAGCCGCCGGTCCACCGCCGACCCGGCCGAGCACCGGCAGGCCGTCGAGGCGTTCGCCGCCGCCACCGCCCGCGGCGACATCGAGGGCCTGCTGGCCGTCCTCGACCCCGACGTGGTCTGGCACTCCGACGGCGGCGGCATCGTCACCGCCGGCGCCCGCCCGGTGTTCGGCGCCGACAAGGTCTCCCGGCTCGTCCGCGGCCTGGCCGCCAAGTTCCTCGCACCCGGCTGGAGCTTCGGCTTCGCGCTGGTCAACGGCGAGCCCGGGGTGATCTGGTACCCGCAGCCCGGGCTGGTCGGCGGCGTGATCGCGTTCACCGTCACCGACGGCCGGATCACCGAGGCGTACACCGTCGTCAACCCGGAGAAGCTCGCCCACCTGAACGTGGCAGCCTCCTGACCTTCCCGTGACGCAGATCACGGTCACAGTCCGCCCGGCCGCGTCGTCCCCTTCTCGAACACGCGCAGAAGCGCTCCCGGCAACCCCGGGGACGCCGCGAGAGGGCGCCCCCGGGCGCCGCGAAGGAGCGGGACGACATGACCGAGAAGCAGATCGTCGTACTGGGCGCCGGCTACGCGGGTCTCACCGCAGCGACCCGGGCCGGCAAGCGCGACCGCGTGACCCTGATCGCCCCCGAGAGCCGCTTCCTGCACCGCGTGCGCCAGCACGAGACCGCCGCCGGCCACCCCGAACACCGGCCCGCCGTCGCCGAGGTCCTGCGCGGCCGCCGCGTGCGGCACCTCCCGGCCCGCGCCACCCGGCTCGACCTCACCGCCCGCAAGGTCTTCCTCGACAACGGCGACGCCGTCGCCTACGACACCCTCGTCTACGCGCTCGGCAGCCGGACCGCCTGGCACGGCGTCCCCGGCGCCGCCGACCACGCCTACGGCGTCGAGCGGGCCGGCGAGGTGGCCGAACGGCTGCGCACCGCCGAACGGCCCGGCACCCTCGCCGTGGTCGGCGGTGGCGCCACCGGCATCGAACTGGCCGCCGAACTCGCCGAGGCCCACCCCGGGTGGAAGGTCCGGATCGTCGCCGCCGGCCAGGTCGGCGGCTGGTTCTCGGCCAAGGGCCGCCGCCACGTCCACACCGTGCTCCGCGGACTCGGCGCCGAGATCCACGAGCACCACACCGTCACCGCCGTCGACCCCGAGGGCCTCACCACCACGGCCGGCCGGATCCCCGCCGACCTCGTCGTCTGGGCCGCCGCCATGGAACCGCACCCGCTCGCCGCCGAGGCCGGCCTCACCGTCGGCCCGACCGGCCGGGCCGTCGTCGACGGCCACCTGCGGTCGGTCTCGCACCCCGACGTGTACGTGATCGGCGACGCCGCCGAGGTCACCGTCCCCGGCACCGGCACCCTGCGGATGGGCTGCGCCACCGCCCAGCCGATGGGCCGCTACCTCGGCAACGTCCTCGCCGGACGCACCGACAAGCCGTTCGCGTTCCGGTACGCCGTGCAGTGCCTGAGCCTCGGACGGCGCGAGGGCATGGTCCAGCTGATCCACGGCGACGACTCGATGCGGACCTCCGTCCTCACCGGCCTCACCGGACGGCTGATCAAGGCGGCCATCGTCAACGGCGTGGTCATGTCGCTGCGCTGAACCGAACCGCACCTGAAGCACCCCGGAACGCCCGAGGGGCCCGGGACGTCAGGCGGTTTCTAGCGGTCGTTGCAACACGCGGTCGGTTGTCTAGGCCGCGAGGAGTTTAGCCAGACGCTCGGCTGGGGTTTCCCAGCCGAGCGTTTTGCGTGGGCGGCGGTTGAGCTGGTCGGCGACGGCGGCCAGGTGCTCGGGCGTGTGGGCGGACAGGTCGGTGCCCTTGGGGAAGTACTGCCGGAGCAGGCCGTTCGTGTTCTCGTTCGAGCCGCGCTGCCAGGGGCTGGCCGGGTCGCAGAAATAGACCGGGATGTCGGTGGCGAGGGTGAAGTCACGGTGCCTGGCCATCTCGCTGCCCTGGTCCCAGGTGAGGGACCGCTTGAGGTGTCCGGGCAGGGTCCGGGCGGTGGCCGTCAGGGCGTCGAGGACGGCCTCGGCGCCGTGGTCGCCCGGCAGGTGCAGGAGCATCACGTAGCGGGTCGCGCGCTCCACCAGGGTGCCGATCGCGGACTTCCCGTCCTTGCCGATGATCAGTCGGGTAGCGGGGACGCATTGCTGCGTCCCCGCCCCCTCAGAACCGTGCAAGCAGCTGTTCACCGCACACGGCTCAAGCAAGCCCCAAGGG
>NZ_JBHXDN010000025.1:0-114514 GCF_042726075.1 Kitasatospora sp. NPDC127035
ACGGCGTGGTCGGCGAGCCAGGGGTGGGTGCGTAGGGAGATGCGGCCGCTGAGGAGGGTTTCGCCGGTGTCGGCGATGTCGACGGCGGCGCCGACGAGGGGGTGGCCGGTGGTCTCCAGGCCCGCCGCACCGACATCCCCCGCACCGGACGGCGCGTCCAGCCAGAAGTTCTGCTCCTGGAACGGGTAGGTGGGCAGTTCGACGCGTCGGCCGCGGGGGATCGCGGTGGTCCAGTCGACGGTGAGGCCGGTGGTCCAGGCGTGGGCGAGGGAGGTGAGGAGGCGTCGTCGGTCGCCTTCGTCGCGGCGCAGGGTGGGGACGGTGACGGCGGTGTCGAGGGTCTCCTCGACGGCGGGGACGAGGACGGGGTGGGGGCTGGTCTCGATGTAGTGGGTGTGGCCGGCTTCGTGCAGGGCCTCCAGGGCCCTGGTCAGCAGGACGGGTTGGCGCAGGTTGGTGTACCAGTAGGCGGTGTCGGGCGGGGTGGTGAGCCAGTCGCCGGTGACGGTGGAGAACATCGGGATGCGCGGTGCCTGCGGGCTGATGTCGGCCAGGACGTCGAGCAGCCGGTCGCGCAGTCGCTCGATGTGCGGGGAGTGCGAGGCGTAGTCGACGGGAATCGTCTTGGCCCGTACGCCGTCGCGTTCGCAGGTGGCGAGCAGTTCGGCCAGGGCGTCGCTGTCACCGGCGACGACGGTGGTGGTGGGGGAGTTGTAGGCGGCGAGGGAGATCCGGTCGGCCCAGGGCGTGAGAAGCTGCTCGGCCCGTTCGGCGGAGAGCCCGAGCGAGACCATGCCGCCCTCCCCGGCGATGGCGTCGAGGGCCCGGCTGCGCAGGGCGGAGACCCGGGCGCCGTCCTCCAGGCTCAGCGCGCCGGCCACCACCGCGGCGGCGATCTCGCCCTGCGAGTGGCCGAGGACGGCGTCGGGGTGGATGCCGTGGTGCTGCCAGAGGGCGGCGAGGGAGACCATCACGGCCCACAGGGCGGGCTGGACGACGTCGACGCGTTCGAGGGGTTCGCCGCTGCGCAGGAGGTCGCTCAGGGACCAGTCGACGTGTGGGGCGAGGGCCTTCTCGCACTGGGTGATCTTCTCGGCGAAGACGGGTTCGGTGTCGAGGAGTGCGGCGGCCATGCCGGGCCACTGGGAGCCCTGGCCGGGGAAGACGAAGACGGTGCGGCCGGGGTGGTGGGGGGTGCCCTGGACGAGGTCGGGGTGGGGGGTGTCCTCGCTGAGTGCGGTGAGGGCGTCGTGCAGTCGGTGGTGGGTGCCGATGGTGACGGCGCGGTGGTCGAAGGCGGCGCGGCCGGTGGCGAGTGAGTGGGCGATGTCGGTCGGGTGCCCGTCGAGGGTCAGCAGTTGTGCGGCCTGGTCGCGCAGCGCTTCGGGGGAGCGGGCGGACAGCAGCCAGGGGACGACCGTGTCCGCGTCGTGCTCCGGTTCCGCGGGCTCCGGGTCCGCAGGCTCGTTCTCGTGGGCCTGTTCGAGGACGACGTGGGCGTTGGTGCCGCTCACGCCGAAGGAGGAGACGCCGGCCCGGCGCGGCCGCCCGTCCTCGGTCTCCCAGGCACGGGCCTCCTTCAGCAGTTCCACCGCCCCCGCCGACCAGTCCACCTGCGGGGTCGGGCCGTCCACGTGCAGGCTCTTGGGCAGTACCCCGTGCCGCATCGCCAGGACCGTCTTGATCACCCCGCCGACCCCGGCGGCGGCCGAGGTGTGCCCGATGTTGGACTTCAGCGAGCCCAGCCAGAGCGGCCGGCCCTCGGGCCGGTCCTGGCCGTAGGTGGCCAGCAGCGCCTGGGCCTCGATCGGGTCGCCGAGCCGCGTGCCGGTGCCGTGCCCCTCCACCGCGTCGACCTCGGCGGCCCGCAGGCCGGCGTCGGCCAGTGCCGCGCGGATCACCCGCTGCTGGGAGGGGCCGTTGGGGGCGGTCAGGCCGTTGCTCGCACCGTCCTGGTTGACGGCCGTGCCTCGGACCACGGCGAGCACGGGGTGCCCCAGCCGCCGCGCGTCGCTGAGCCGCTCCAGCAGCAGGATGCCCGCGCCCTCGCCGAAGCCCGTCCCGTCGGCGGCGGCCGCGTACGGCTTGCACCGCCCGTCCGGCGCGAGCCCGCCCTGCCGGCTGAACTCGACGAACAGCTCCGGGCTGGACATCACGGTCACGCCGCCCGCCAGCGCCAGGTCGCACTCCCCGTGCCGCAGGGACCGGGCGGCCAGGTGGAGGGCGACCAGCGAGGAGGAGCAGGCGGTGTCCACCGTGACGGCGGGGCCCTCCAGGCCGAAGACGTACGCCAGCCGGCCGGACACGATGCTGCCCGAGTTGCCGGTGCCGAGGAAGCCCTCGACCTCCTCCGGGATGTGCGGCAGCAGCCGGGCCGCGTAGTCCTGCTGCATCAGGCCGACGAAGACACCGGCCGACGCACCGGCCAGCCCGGTCGGGTCGATGCCGGCCCGTTCGAAGGCCTCCCAGGTGATCTCCAGGAGCAGCCGCTGCTGCGGGTCCATCGCCACGGCCTCGCGCGGCGAGATGCCGAAGAACTCCGCGTCGAAGCCGCCGACGGCGTCCAGGAAGCCGCCCTCCCGGGCGTAGGAGGTGCCGCGGTGCTCGGGGTCGGGATCGTAGAGCGCCTCCAGGTCCCAGCCGCGGTCGGCCGGGAACGGTCCGACGCCGTCGGCGCCCTCGGCGACCAGCCGCCACAGCTCGTCCGGGGTGCGCACGCCGCCCGGGAAACGGCAGCCCATCGCGACGATCGCGATCGGGTCGTCGCCGGTGGCCGCGGTCGCGCCGGTCCCGCGGGACCGGCCTGCCGCCGGGGCCCCGGCCGCGCCGTCCTGGGCGCCGAAGAGCTCGGCCCGCAGGTGCCGTGCGAGCACGGTCGGCGACGGGTGGTCGAAGACCAGCGTGGCGGGCAGCCGCAGGCCGGTCGCCAGGTTCAGCCGGTTGCGCAGCTCGACGGCGGCGAGCGAGTCGAAGCCCAGGTCGCGGAAGGCCCGGCCGGCCTCCACCGCCTCCGGCGAGGCGTGGCCGAGCACGGCCGCCACCTGGGAGCGGATCAGGGCCAGCAGCGCGGGCTCCCGCTCGGCCGCGGGCAGCGCGCCCAGCGGGCCGCCCGGCGTGCCGTCGGGCGCCGCGCGGGTGGCCGAGCGCCGCAGCGGCCCGCGCACCAGTGCGCGCAGCAGGCCGGGAACCGGGCGGGTCTCGGCGTCGGCCCGCAACGCCGCCAGGTCCAGCCGGATCGGGACCAGGGCGGGCCGGTCGACGGCGAGCGCCGCGTCCAGC
Source organism: Kitasatospora sp. NPDC127035 (assembly GCF_042726075.1). Classification (NCBI taxonomy): domain Bacteria; kingdom Bacillati; phylum Actinomycetota; class Actinomycetes; order Kitasatosporales; family Streptomycetaceae; genus Kitasatospora; species Kitasatospora sp. NPDC127035. The sequence goes on from NZ_JBHXDN010000025.1 coordinate 3,280, forward strand.
AGCGCCAGGCCCTGCGCGGTGGTGAGCGCGGGCATCCCGGAGCGGGCCAGCCTGCGCTCGCCTTCCTCGTCCAGCACGCCGGTCAGCGCGCTGCGCTGGGCCCAGAGCGTCCAGGCCAGCGACTGCCCGGCCAGGCCGCGGGCCCGCCGGTGCTGCGCGAGGGCGTCCAGGACGGCGTTCGCCGCCGCGTAGTTGGCCTGCCCGGGGCCGCCGAAGACGCCGGCCGCCGAGGAGAACAGCACGAACGCGGCCAGTGGCTGACCGGCGGTCAGCTCGTGCAGGTGCAGGGCCGCCTCGGCCTTGGGCGCGAGGACGGCGTCCAGACGCTCCGGGGTCAGCGCGGTGAGCACACCGTCGTCCAGCGCGCCCGCGGCGTGCACCACGGCGGTCAGCGGGTGCGCGGCCGGGACGTCGGCCAGCAGCGCGGCCAGCGCCGCGCGGTCGCCGACGTCGCACGCCGACACCGTGACGGCGGCGCCCGCCCCGGCGAGTTCGGCGGCCAGTTCGGCGGCGCCCGGGGCGGTGGGCCCCTGACGGCCGGCCAGCAGCAGGTGCCGCACGCCGTGCGCGCGCACCAGGTGCCGGGCGACCTCGGCGCCCAGCGTGCCGGTGCCACCGGTGATCAGCACGGTGCCGTCCGGGTCCAGGGCCGCGGGCGGGCCGTCGGGCGCCGGGATCCGGGCCAGCCGGGGCGCGCGCAGCAGGCCGTCGCGCACCGCGAGCTGGTCCTCGGCGTTCGGCGCGCCGAACGCGGCGGCCGCCGCCGGGAGCAGCGCGGACGCGTCCGCGGGCAGGTCCAGCAGACCGAACCGGCCGGGGTGTTCGGCCAGCGCCGAACGCACCAGGCCCCAGACGCCGCTGTGCGCGAGGTCGGGGACGTCCTCGTCCGGGCCGGTGGCCACCGCCCCGTCGGTCACCAGGACGAGGCGGGAGCCGGTGAACCGCTCGTCCGACAGCCACCCCTGCAGCAGGCCGAGCGCGCGGTGCGCCGACTCGCGGACGCTCGCCGCGCCACCGACCCGCACCAGCACCACCGGCGGGGCGTCGGTGAGCCCCGGGAGGTCGTCCGGTGCGTCGAGCAGGGTCCACCGGGCGGTGTCGGCGGGGGCGCCGGCCTCGACGGGGACCCACTCCAGGCCGAACAGCGACTCGTTCCCCCGGGGGGTGCCCGGCGCGCCGTCGGCCGGGGCCGGGCGCAGCACCAGCGCGTCCACCGTGGCGACCGGCCGCCCGGCCGGGTCGGCGGCGGCCAGCGCCAGGGTGTTCTCACCGGTCGGGGTCAGCCGCAGCCGCAGCGCCGCGGCGCCCGAGGCGTGCAGGGTCACGCCGGTCCAGCTGAACGGCATCCGCCCCTCGGCCGCCGGGCCCAGCCCGGTGGCGTGCAGGGCCGCGTCCAGCAGTGCCGGGTGCAGTCCGTAGCGGCCCGCCTCGCCCTGCTGACCGGCGCTCAGCTCGGCCTGCGCGAACAGCTCCCCGCCGCGCTGCCAGGCCGCCGTCAGCCCCTGGAACGCCGGGCCGTAGCCGAAGCCGGCCGCGGCGAAGCGCGGGTACATCCCGGCCAGGTCGAGCGGGACGGCGCCGGCCGGCGGCCACTGGTCCAGCTCCTCGCCCTCGCGGACCGCCTCGGCCGCGGACGGCGAGCCCAGCAGTCCCTCGGCGTGCCGCACCCAGGCCGCCTCCGGGTCCGCCTCGGGGGACTGCGCGTGCAGCGTGACGGGCCGCTCGCCGCGACCGTCCGGCGGGCCGACCGTCAGCCGCAGCCGCACGCCGCCCCGCTCGGGCAGCACCAGCGGCGCACCGAGGGTGAACTCCCGCACGACCGGGCAGCCGACCTGGTCGCCGGCCCGGACCGCGAGGTCCAGGAACGCCGTTCCGGGCAGCAGCACCGAGCCGCGGACGGCGTGGTCGGCCAGCCACGGGTGGGTGCGCAGCGAGAGCGAGCCGGTGAAGACCACGCTGTCCTGGTCGGCGAGCGTCACCATGGCGCCCAGCAGCGGGTGCCCGGCAGTTTCCAGGCCCGCCGCCGCCAGGTCGCCGGGCGCCGCCGAGGCGTCGTCCAGCCAGTAGTCCTCGCGCTGGAAGGCGTAGGTCGGCAGCTCCACCGGCGCCGCCGGGCGACCGCCGAAGACGGCGTCCCAGTCGATCGGCACCCCGCGCAGCTGGAGTTCCCCCAGCGAGGCGAGCAACCGGGCCGGGCCGCCCTCGCCGCGGCGCAGCGTGCCCAGCACACAGGCGTCCGCGCCGGCCGCCTCCGCGCTGTCCTGGATCGCGGGGGTGAGCACGGGGTGCGGGCCGGCCTCCAGGAAGACCTGGTAGCCGTCGGCCAGCAGGGCCCCGGTGGCGGCCTCGAACTCCACGGTGCGGCGCAGGTTGCGGTACCAGTACGCGGCGTCCAGCCCGGCGGTGTCCAGCGGGGCGCCGGTGACGGAGGAGTAGAACGGCACCCGGCCCGCCCGCGGCGTGATGCCCGCCAGCTCGCGCAGCAGCTCCTGCTCGACGGTGGCGACCTGCGGGCCGTGCGAGGCGTAGTCCACCGGGACGTCCCTCGCCCGCTCGCCCGCGGCGGTCAGCTCGGCCGTCAGCTCGGCGAGCGCCTGCGGCTCGCCGGACACCACGACGGCGGACGGCCCGTTCACCGCGGCCAGCGCCAGGCGCTCGCCCCACGGCGCGATCCGGGCCCGGACCTGCTCGGCCGGCAGCGCGACGGAGAGCATCCCGCCCTGCCCGGCGAGCGCCCGCAGTGCCCGGCTGCGCAGTGCGACCACCTTGGCGCCGTCCTCCAGGCTCAGCGCGCCGGCGACGACGGCGGCGGCTATCTCGCCCTGGCTGTGGCCGACCACCGCGGCCGGTTCGACGCCGTAGGACGCCCAGACGGCGGCCAGGGAGACCATCACGGCGAAGAGCAGCGGCTGCACCTCCTCCACCCGCTCGACCGGCTCGCCCGAGCGCAGCAGCTCCACCGGGGAGCGCTCCGACCACGGGGCGAGCGCCGCCGCGCAGTCGGCCATCCGCCGGGCGAAGACCGGTTCGCGGTCGAGGAGTTCGATCGCCATGCCGGCCCACTGCGTGCCCTGTCCGGGGAACACCATGGCCAGCGCGCCGCCGGTCCCCGCCCGGCCGCGCAGCAGTCCGGGCGCCTCCTCGTCGGCGGCCAGCGCCGCGAGCCGCTCCAGGAAGCCGTCCCGGTCCTCCGCGACCAGCACCGCGCGGTGGTCCAGGGCGGTGCGGGTGGTCGCCAGTGCGTGCCCGACCTCCGCCGGGCCCGCGTCGGGACGCTCCAGCAGGTGTGCGCGCAGCCGCTCGGCCTGGGCGCGCAGCGCGGGCGCGGTGTGGCCGGAGAGCACCCAGGGCAGCGGGCCGCGGGTGCGCGGCGCCGGGCCGTCGGCGTGCGGGCCGTCCGCGTGCGGGTCCAAAGCCGGGTCCGCGTCCGCGTCCGGGGCGGGCGTTTCGAGCGGCGGGGCGGCCTCCAGGACGACGTGCCCGTTGGTCCCGCTGACGCCGAAGGACGAGACCGCCGACCGCCGGGGCCGGCCGGTCTCGGGCCAGTCCCGCGCCTCGGTCACCAGCTCGACGGCGCCGGCCTCCCAGTCGACCTGCTCGGTGCGCCGCTCGGCGTGCAGGGTCGGCGGGACGATGCCGTGCCGCATCGCCAGCACCATCTTGATCACCCCGCCGACGCCCGCCGCGGCCTGGGTGTGGCCGATGTTGGACTTCAGCGAGCCCAGCAGCAGCGGCCGGTCCGCCGGGCGGTCCTGCCCGTAGGTGGCGAGCAGCGCCTGGGCCTCGATCGGGTCGCCCAGCGGCGTGCCGGTGCCGTGCGCCTCGACCACGTCGACGTCGGCGACGCCCAGCCGTGCGGCGGCCAGCGCCTGGCGGATCACCCGCTGCTGGGCCGGGCCGTTGGGCGCGGACAGCCGGCTGCTGGCGCCGTCCTGGTTGACGGCGGTGCCCCGGACGACGGCGAGCACCGGGTGCCCGTTGCGGCGCGCCTCGCTGAGCCGCTCCAGCAGCAGCAGTCCGACGCCCTCGCCCCAGCCGGTGCCGTCCGCGTCCGCCGAGAAGGACTTGCAGCGGCCGTCGGCGGCCATCCCGCCCTGCCGGCTCATCTCCACGAACGGCACCGGGGTGGACATCACCATCGCGCCGCCGGCCAGCGCCAGCGCGCACTCGCCGGAGCGCAGCGCCTGCGCGGCCAGGTGGATGGCCACCAGCGAGGAGGAGCAGGCGGTGTCCACGCTGAGCGTGGGGCCCTCCAGGCCGAAGGTGTAGGCCATCCGGCCGGAGGCGACGCTGTCGGAGCTGCCGTTGCCCAGGTAGCCGGCGACGTCCTCGGGCACCCGGCGCAGCCGCACCGCGTAGTCCTGGTACATCACGCCGAGGAAGACGCCGGTGCGGCTGCCGCGCAGCGTGCGGGCGTCGATCCCGGCGCGCTCGAAGGCCTCCCAGCCGGTCTCCAGCAGCAGCCGCTGCTGCGGGTCCATGGCCAGCGCCTCGCGCGGCGAGATGCCGAAGAGGCCGGGGTCGAAGGCACCGACCCCGCTCAGGAAGCCGCCCTCGTCGGCGTAGCTGGTGTCCGGCCGTCCGCGGTCCTTGTCGACCAGCGCGTCCAGGTCCCAGCCGCGGTCGGCCGGGAACGGGGTGACGGCGTCGACACCGCCGGCGACCAGCTCCCAGAGCTCCTCGGGCGAGGTGACCCCGCCGGGGTAGCGGCAGCTCATCGCGACGACGGCGATCGGCTCGTGGTCCTTGGCCTCGACCTCCTGCAGCCGCTGGCGGGTGCGGTGCAGGTCGGTCGCGACACGCTTGAGGTAGTCGCGCAGCTTGTCGTCATTCACCGGTGGTCACCTTCGTCAGCGGGTTGCGGGGGTGCGGGGCACGCGGGTCCGGCGGCGTGTCCGTCATGACAGCCCCAGCTCGTTCTCGATGAAGTCGAAGAGGTCGTCGTCGCCGGCCGTGGCCATCCGTTCCTCCAGTCCGTCCGCCGGGCCGCCGGAGGCGTCCGGGGCGACCCGGGAGAGCAGGGCCTGGAGCCGCCCGGCCAGCGCCGGGTCCAGCGGGTCGGCGGCCAGCGCCTGTTCCAGCCGTTCCAGTTCGGCCAGCCCGGCGACCTGCGGCTCGGCGGGCGTCGGGACCAGCTGCTCGCCGAGGTGCGCGGCGATCGCGGTCGTGCTCGGGTGGTCGAAGAGCAGGGTGGCGGGCAGCCGCAGGCCGGTGGCCGCGCGCAGCCGGTTGCGCAGTTCGACGGCGGTCAGCGAGTCGAAGCCGAGTTCCAGGAGGCCGCGGTCGGCCGACACGCTCTCCTGCGGGGAGAAGCCCAGGATCAGGCCGACGTGCGAGCGGACCAGCTCCAGCAGCACCCGGGCCCGCTGCGGCTCGCCGAGTCCGGCCAGCCGGTGCAGCAGGGCCTGCGGCGCGTCCGCGGCGGCCGATCCGGCCGCCGCCGCCTCGCGCCGGGCCGGCGCCCGGACCAGGCCGCGCAGCAGGGCGGGGACGCCGCCGGTGCCCGCCTGCGCCGCGATCGCCCGGGTGTCCAGCCGGACCGGCAGCACCATCGCCTCGTCCACGCCGTGCGCCGCGTCGAACAGTTCCAGGCCCTCCCGCGGGGCGAAGGCGACGATCCCGCCGCGCGCGATCCGCCGCAGGTCGGCCTCGTCCAGGCCGCCGGTCATGCCGGTGCTGTTCGCCCACAGGCCCCAGGCCAGCGAGCCGGCGGTCAGCCCCCGGGCCCGGCGGCGGTGCGCCAGGCCGTCGAGGAAGGCGTTGGCCGCCGCGTAGTTGCCCTGGCCCATGCCGCCGAAGACGCCGGCCAGTGAGGAGAAGAGCAGGAACGCGGAGAGCTTGGTCCCTTCCGTCAGCTCGTGCAGGTGGACGGCCGCGTCGACCTTGGGGCGCAGCGCGGTGTCGAGCTGTTCGGGCGTCATCTCGGCGACCAGGCCGTCGGCCAGCACGCCCGCGGCGTGCACCACGGCGGTCAGCGGGTGCTCGGCCGGCAGGCCGTCCAGCAGGGCGGCCAGCGCCTGCCGGTCGGCGGCGTCGCAGGCGGCCACCTCAACCAGTGCGCCGAGCCGGGTCAGTTCGTCGCGCAGCTCCGGGGCGCCCTCGGCCAGCAGGCCGCTGCGGCTGGTCAGCACCAGGTGCCGCACGCCGTGCTCGGTCACCAGGTGACGGGCGACATGGGCGCCGATCGCGCCGGTGCCACCGGTGACCAGTACCGTGCCCTCGGGATCCCAGGCCGGCGTGGCCGGGTCCTCGGCGCGCGGCACCCGGGCCAGCCGGGGTACGAAGGCCGCGCCGTCGCGCAGTGCGACCTGCGGCTCGCCGCTCGCCAGCGCCGCGCCCAGCGCCGCCCGGGAGGAGGGCAGGTCGTCGAGGTCCAGCAGGACGAACCGGCCGGGGTTCTCGGTCTGCGCCGAGCGCAGCAGGCCCCAGACGGCGGCCTGCGCGAGGTCGGTGACGTCGTCGCCGGGCTGCGTCGCGACGGCCCCCTCGGTGACCAGCGCCAGGGTGCTGCCGGCCAGCCGGTCCTCGGCCAGCCAGTCGCGGACCGTCTCCAGCGCGTGCCCGGTGGCCGCCCGCACGGCGTCGGCCAGTGGCCCGGTGCCCTCCTGTCCGCAGCGGGCCAGCACCAGTGCGGGCACCGGCCCGTCGGCGGCGAGCAGGTCGGCGACGCGCCCGCCGGCCGGCAGCTCGGTCCAGGTCGCCGCGTCGGTGTCCGGCAGGGCCGGCCGCCTCCACTCGACCCGGTACAGCTCCTCGTGGAGGGCGGTGCGGGCCGGGCGCACCTGGTCGGCGGAGACCGGGCGCAGCACCAGCGACTCGGCCGAGGCGACCGGACGCCCGGTGCTGTCGGCGACCAGCACGGCCACCGAGTCGCGCCCGGTGGGCGTCAGCCGCAGCCGGACCGACGCCGCGCCCCGGGCGTGCAGGGCGACGCCGGTCCAGGAGAACGGCAGCCACCCCTGGCTCTCGCCCTCGGGCCCGGTGCCCGGCAGGACGTCGAAGACCAGTGCGTGCAGGGCGGCGTCCAGCAGCGCGGGGTGCAGGCCGTAGCGGCCGGCCTCGCCGCGCGGGCCGTCCGGCAGCTCGGCCTCGGCGAACACCTGCTCGCCGAGGCGCCAGGCGGCGCGCAGGCCCTGGAACGCCGGGCCGTAGCCGAAGCCGCCGGCGGCGAACCGCTCGTACAGGCCGTCGACGGGCAGCGGGACGGCGCCGGCCGGCGGCCACTGCACGAGGTCGTCGGGCTCGGCGGGCGCGGCCGGGGCGAGCAGGCCGTCGGCGTGCCGGGTCCACTCCTCCTCGGGGCCGTCCTCCGGCCGGGCGTACACCGTCAGGCTCCGGGCGCCGGACGGCTCGGGGGCGCCGATCAGGAGCTGGAGCACCGTTCCGCCGGTGGCGGAGAGCACCAGGGGGGCCTGCAGGGTCAGTTCCTCGACCTGCCCGCAGTCCGCCTGGTCGGCGGCCCGCACGGCCAGTTCCAGGAAGCCGGTGGCGGGGAAGAGCACGCCGTCGAAGACCCGGTGGTCGGCCAGCCACGGCTGGGTCCGGCAGGAGAGCCGGGTGGTGAACAGGAAGCCCTCGCCGCCGGCCAGTTCGACCGCCGCGCCGAGCAGCGGGTGGTCCACCGCCAGCAGCCCGGCCGACGGCAGGTCGGCCTCGGGGGCGGTCGCCTCCAGCCAGTAGCGCCGGTGCTGGAAGGCGTAGGTGGGCAGGCCGGCGGCCTCGCGCGGGGCGGTCGGCGGGAAGCGGCGGCTCCAGTCCACCGGTGTGCCGTGGGCGTGCAACCGGGCCAGCGCGGCGGTCAGTGCCGTCTCCTCGGGCTGGTCGCGGCGCAGCAGCGGAACCAGCAGCGCGCCGGGTGACCGCTCGGCCAGGCAGTCCTGGCCGAGCCCGGTCAGTGAGCCGTCCGGACCCAGTTCGAGGTAGCGGTCGACGCCGGCCGCCTCCAGGCGGTCGATGCCGGCCCGGAACTCGACCGTGCCGCGCACCTGGTCGACCCAGTGCTCGGGGGAGGCCAGCTGTTCGGCGGTGGCGAGGGCCCCGGTCCGGTTGGCGACCAGCGGGATCCGCGGCGGGCGGAACTCCAGGGTGCTCGCCACCGCGCGGAACTCGGCCAGCATCCCGTCCATGTGCGGGGAGTGGAAGGCGTGGCTGACCCGCAGCCGGCGCGAGCGCCGGCCCAGGGCCTCCCAGTGCGCGGCGAGTTCCGCCACCGCCCGCGGGTCGCCGGAGACCACGGTCGAGGCCGGGCCGTTGACGGCGGCCAGGGAGAGGAGGTCGGCCCGCTCGGCGAGCATCGGTGCCAGCTCCTCGGCCGAGACGGTCAGCGCCACCATCGCGCCGCCGGCCGGCATCGCCTGCATCAGCCGTCCCCGGGCCGCCACCAGGGCGGCCGCGTCGGGCAGTGAGAGCACCCCGGCGACATGGGCGGCGGTGAGCTCGCCGATCGAGTGTCCGAGCAGGTAGTCGGGGGTGATGCCCCAGTGCCCGGCCAGCTCGAACAGCGCGGTGCCGAGCGCGAACAGGGCCGGCTGGGTGTACTCGGTGCGGGCCAGGGCCTCGCCGTCCGCGATCACCTCGTGCAGCGGGCGTTCCAGCAGCGGGTCCAGTGCGGCGCAGACCCGGTCGAAGGCGTCCGCGAAGACCGGCTGGGAGCGGTAGAGCTCCAGGCCCATGCCGGGCCGCTGACTGCCCTGTCCGGAGAACAGGAAGGCGGTCCTGCCGGGCCGGCCGGCGGTGCCGGTGACCACGCCGGGGTGCTCGGTGCCGGCGGCCAGCGCGGCCAGTGCCCCGGCGCGCGCGGCACGGTCGGCGCCGAGCAGCACGGCGCGGTGCTCGAAGCCCGCCCGGCCGGCGGCCAGCGCGGCGCCCGGGTCCCGGTCCGGTCCGGTCCGCTCGTGCTCCAGCAGCCGGGCGGCCTGCCCGCGCAGCGCCTCGGGGGTCCGGGCCGACAGCAGCCACGGTCCCCCGGCGGGCGCCGACGGCTCCGCCGCCTCGGCCGGGACGTGCTCCAGCACGGTGTGCGCGTTGGTGCCGCTGACACCGAAGGAGGAGATACCGGCCCGGCGCGGGTGGTCGGTGGCGGGCCACGCGGTGTGCTCGGTGAGCAGCTCCACGGCGCCCGCGGTCCAGTCGATGAACGGCGAGGGCCGGTCGACGTTCAGGGTGCCGGGCAGGATCCCGTGCTGCATCGCCAGCACCATCTTGATCACGCCCGCGATGCCGGCGGCGGCCTGGCTGTGGCCGATGTTGGACTTCAACGAGCCCAGCAGCAGGGGGCGTTCGTCCCCGCGCTGCTGTCCGTAGGTGGCCAGCAGGGCCTGCGCCTCGATCGGGTCACCCAGCTTGGTGCCGGTGCCGTGCGCCTCCACCGCGTCGACCTCGGCGGCGGACAGGCCCGCCGAGGCCAGCGCCTGGCGGATCACCCGCTGCTGCGAGGGGCCGTTGGGGGCGGTCAGGCCGTTGCTGGCGCCGTCCTGGTTGACCGCCGAGCCGCGGACCAGGGCGAGCACCGGGTGGCCGTTGCGGCGGGCGTCGCTGAGGCGCTCCAGCAGCACCAGCCCGGCGCCCTCGGCCCAGGCGGTGCCGTCGGCGGCCGCGGCGAAGGGCTTGCACCGGCCGTCGGGCGCCAGCCCGCGCTGGCGGCTGAACTCGACGAACGCGTCCGGCCGGGCCATCACCGTCACGCCGCCGGCCAGCGCCAGCGAGCACTCGCCGGCGCGCAGCGCCTGGGCGGCCAGGTGCAGGGCCACCAGCGCCGAGGAGCAGGCGGTGTCCACCGTGACGGCGGGGCCCTCCAGGCCGAAGGTGTAGGCGATCCGCCCCGATGCCACGCTGCCGGCGCTGCCGATGCCCAGGTAGCCCTCGAACTCCTCCGACGGCTTGGTCATCCGGGAGCCGTAGTCCCGGTAGCTGGAGCCGACGAAGACCCCGCCCCGGCTGCCCTTGAGCGTCGTCGGGTCGATCCCGGCCCGCTCGAACGCCTCCCAGGCCACTTCGAGGAGCAGCCGCTGCTGCGGATCGACCGAGACCGCCTCGCGCGGCGAGATCCCGAAGAACGCCGGGTCGAAGTCGGCGGCGTCGTAGAGGAAGCCGCCCTCGCGGGCGTAGGTGGTGCCGACCGTCGCGCCGTCCGGGTCGTAGAGGCCCTCCAGGTCCCAGCCGCGGTCGGTGGGGAAGCCCGAGATCGCGTCGGTGCCGCTCATCAGCAGCCGCCACAGGTCCTCCGGCGAGCGCACCTCGCCGGGGAAGCGGCAGCCCATCGCGACGATCGCGACCGGGTCGTCGGCCGCGTCCGGGGCGGCCTCGACGGCTGCCGCCGCCTCGTCCGCGGCCTGGACCGCCGCCTCGGCCGCCGCCGGGTCGCCGCCCGGGAGTCGGGCGAGCAGGTGGTCGGTGAGCACGGCCGTGGTCGGGAAGTCGAAGACCAGGGTGACCGACAGCCGCAGTCCGGTCGCCTCGGCCAGCCGGTTGCGCAGTTCCACGGCGGTCAGCGAGTCGAAGCCGATGTCCTTGAAGACCCGCTCGGGCTCGATCGCCGACGGATCCGCGTGGCCCAGCACCGAGGCGACCTCGCCGCGGATCAGCTCGCCCAGCGCCGCCCGGCGCTCGGGCAGCGGCAGTCGGGCCAGCCGGGCGGCCGGCGACGACTCCTCACCGGCCGTCGCGGCGCCCGCCGCGGCCTGCGGCAGGTCCTTCAGTACGGCGCTGGGGCGCAGCGCCGTGTAGGCGCGGACGAACCGCTCCCAGGCGAAGTCGGCCACCACCACCGTGCTGTCGTCGTGGTCCAGTGCCTGCTGAAGGGCGACGAGCGCGGCATCGGGGTCCATCGCCGGAAGGCCGTTGCGGATCAGCCGCTCGCTCACCGCGCCACCGGCCAGGCTCTCCCCGCCCCACAGGCCCCAGGCCACCGAGGTGGCCGCCCGTCCGGCCGCCCGGCGCTGCTCGGCCAGGGCGTCCAGGAAGGCGTTGGCCGCCGCGTAGCTGCCCTGCCCCGTGCCGCCCAGCGTGCCGGCCAGCGAGGAGAACAGCACGAAGGCCGACAGCTCGTGGTCCCGGGTCAGCTCGTCCAGGTGCAGCGCCGCGTCCATCTTGGGCCGCAGCACGTGCGCCGCCCGCTGCGCCGTCAGCGTGTCCAGCACGCCGTCGTCCAGCACGCCCGCCGCGTGCACCACCGCGCGCAGCGGCAGCTCGGCCGGGATGCCGGCGAGCAGCGTCGCCACCTGCTCCCGGTCGGAGACGTCGCACGCCACCACGGTGGCCTCCGCCCCCGACTCGGCGAGCTCGGCGACGAGTTCGGCGCAACCCGGCGCCGCCGGGCCCTGGCGGCCGGTCAGCAGCAGATGGCGCGCCCCGCCCCGGGCCAGCCAGCGGGCCACCCGCGCGCCCAGCGCGCCGGTGCCGCCGGTGACCAGCACCGTGCCGTCCGCCGGTGGCGTCCAGGCCCGCGCCGGGGTGCGCGCGCCGGTCCCGGCCGGGACCAGCCGACGGGCGAACAGGCCGGCGGAGCGCACCGCCACCTGGTCCTCGCCCTCGCCGCCGGCCAGGACCCCGGCCAACCGGGCCCGCGCCCGGTCGTCGAGCCGGGGGGGCAGATCGACCAGCCCGGCCCAGCGCTGCGGGTACTCCACCGCGGCGACCCCGCCGAGGCCCCAGGCCGTCGCCTGCGCGGGGCCGCTCAGCGGGTCCGAGCGGCCCACCGACACCGCGCCGCTGGTCGCGCACCACAGCGAGGCGTCCGGGGCGGCGTCACCGAGCGCCTGGAGCAGCGCCACCAGCGCGACCAGTCCGGCCGGCAGCGCGGAGCCCTCCGCGTGCGGCCGCTCGTCCAGCGCCAGCAGCGACAGCACGCCGTCCGGCCGCAGCTCGCCCAGCCGCGCGGCCAGTGCGGCCCGGTCGGCGTCGGCGACCGCCAGCACCGCCGCCTCGGCACCGTGCTCGCCCAGCGCCAGGACGCAGTCCGCGACCAGCGGGTGGTCCGCCGCCGACGCCGGGACGGCGACCAGCCAGCTCCCCCGGGGGCCGGAGCCCGTGACGGCCGTCAGCGGCCGCCACTGGACCCGGTAGCGCCAGCCGTCCACCGCGGCGCGGTCCCGGCTGCGCCCGAGCCAGTCGCCCAGCGCGGGCAGCACACCGCTCAGGGCCGCGCGGGTGCCGGCGTCCTCGATCCGCAGCGAGTCGGCCAGCGCGGCCGCGTCCCCGCGGCCCACCGCGTTCCAGAAACCCTCGTCCAGCGGCGCCGCCTCCGGCTGCCCGTCCGCCTCGGGCACCATCCAGAAGTGGGAGCGCTGGAACGGGTAGGTGGGCAGCTCGGTGCGCCGGGCCGACGCGCCGGCGAACGGCGCGGCGAGGTCCACCGCGGCGCCCCGCACGTGCAGTTCGGCCAGCGAGGTGAGGAACCGTTCCCGGCCGCCCTCGTCCCGGCGCAGCGTGCCGGCCACCGCGGCGCCGGTGCCCGCCGCCTCGGCGGCCTGCTCCAGCCAGACGGTCAGCGCGGGGTGCGTGGACGACTCCACGAACACGTCGTAGCCGTCGGCCAGCAGCGCGCGGGCGGTGCGCCCGAACTCCACCGGCCGGCGCAGGTTGCGGTACCAGTAGCCGGCGTCCAGCAGCCCGCCGTCCAGCGGCCCACCGGTGACGGTGGAGTAGAAGACGCTCTCGCCGGCGCGCGGCGACACGTCCGCCAGCAGGGTCAGCAGCTCCTGCTCGATCTCCTCCACCTGGGCCGAGTGCCCGGCGAAGTCCACCCCGGGGACGCGCCAGTTCATCACGCCGTCGGCCGACAGCGCGTCCGACAGCTCGGCCAGCGCGGCCGGATCGCCGGAGAGCGCCACCGAGGTCGGGCTGTTGACCGCCGCCACCCCGATCAGGTCGCCGAACGCGGCCAGCCGGTCGGTCAGTTCCTCCACCGCCAGGGGGACGAACAGCATCGCGCCCCGCCCGGCCAGGACCCGCAGTGCCCGGCTCCGCAGCCCGACCACCTTGGCGCCGTCCTCCAGGCTCAGCGCGCCGGCCACCACCGCGGCGGCGACCTCGCCCTGGCTGTGGCCCACCACCGCGTCCGGCACGACGCCGTACGAGCGCCACAGGGCGGCGAGCGAGACCATCATCGCGAACAGCACCGGCTGCACCACGTCCACCCGGTCCATCGGGTCGTCCGAACGCAGCACCTCCAGCAGCGAGTAGTCCGTGTAAGGCGCCAGGGCCCGCTCGCACTGCGCCAGCCGCTCGGCGAACACCGGCTCGGTGTCCAGGAGTTCGAGGGCCATGCCGACCCACTGCGAACCCTGGCCGGGGAAGACCAGGACGGTGCGGCCGCGCTGCCCGGCCACGCCCCGGGCCAGGCCGGCCCCGGTGCGGCCGGCGATCAGCGCGTCCAGCCCGCGCGCGAACTCGGCCGGCTCGGTGGCGACCACGGCCGCGCGGTGCTCGAAGGCGGTCCTGGTGGTGGCCAGCGACCAGCCCACGTCCACCGGCTCGTGTCCCTGCTCGGCCAGCGTGCGCAGCTGCTCGGCCTGCGCCCGCAGCGCCTCCGCGCTGCGTCCGGAGAGCAGCCACGGCACGGCCCGGCGGGCGTCGGCCCGCTCGGCTGCCGGCGGCTCGGCCGGCGGCTGCTCGACGATCACGTGCGCGTTGGTGCCGCTCAGCCCGAACGAGGAGACCCCGGCCCGGCGCGGCCGCTCGGCTCCGCCCTCCCAGGGGCGGGCCTCGGTCAGCAGCTCGACGGCGCCCGCCGTCCAGTCCACGTTGGGCGACGGCTCACCCAGGTGCAGCGAGCGCGGCAGCACGCCGTGCCGCATCGCCAGCACCATCTTCATGATCCCGCCGACCCCCGCGGCGGCCTGGGTGTGCCCGATGTTCGACTTCAGCGAGCCTATCAGCAGCGGCCGGTCCGCCGGGCGGTCCTGCCCGTAGGTGGCCAGCACCGCGTCGGCCTCGATCGGGTCGCCGAGCCGGGTGCCGGTGCCGTGCGCCTCGACCGCGTCGACCTCGGCGCCGGTCAGCCCGGCGTCGGCCAGGGCCTGGCGGATCACCTCGCGCTGCGCCAGGCCGCTGGGGGCGGTCAGGCCGTTGCTGGCGCCGTCCTGGTTGACCGCGGAGCCGCGCAGCACCGCCAGCACCGGGTGGCCGTTGCGCCGCGCGTCGGAGAGGCGTTCCAGCACCAGCAGGCCGACGCCCTCGGCCAGCCCGAAGCCGTCCGCCTCGGCGGAGAAGGACTTGCAGCGACCGTCGGCGGCCAGGCCGCGCTGGCGGCTGAAGCCGGTCAGCGACAGCGGGGTGCCGATCACCGCGGCGCCGCCGGCCAGCGCGAGCGTGCACTCGCCGGCGCGCAGCGCCCGGGCCGCCAGGTGGACGGCGACGAGTGAGGACGAGCAGGCGGTGTCGATGGTCACCGCCGGGCCGCGCAGGCCCAGGGTGTACGCCACCCGCCCGGTCAGCACGCTGGTCGACACGCCCGCGATGAACAGGCCCTCCAGCTCGTCGGGCACCCGGTCCATGCTGCCGCCGTAGCCCTGGTAGGCGGCGCCGGCGAACACGCCGACCCGGGAGCCCCGCAGGGTGCTCGGGTCGATGCCGGCGCGCTCCAGCGCCTCCCAGGAGGTCTCCAGCAGCAGTCGCTGCTGCGGGTCCATGGCCAGCGCCTCGCGCGGCGAGATGCCGAAGAACGCCGGGTCGAAGTCGCCGGCGCCGTGCACGAAGCCGCCGGCGGTGCTGTAGCTGGTGCCCGGGCGGTCGGGGTCGGCGTCGAAGAGGCCGGCCAGGTCCCAGCCGCGGTCCGCGGGCAGCTCGCCGATCGCGTCGAGTTCGCCGGCCAGCGCCTGCCACAGCCGTTCGGGGGAGTCGATGCCGCCGGGGTAGCGGCAGCTCATCGACACGATGACGACCGGGTCCTCGTCCGCCGCGACGGTGGTGACGGCCGTGACGGCCGCCACCGGGGCGGGCGCCCCGGCGCCGAAGAGTTCGGCCGCCAGGTGCCGGCCCAGCGCGCTCGCGGAGGAGTAGTCGAAGACCACGGTCACCGGCAGTCGCAGCCCGGTCGCGGTGTTCAGCCGGTTGCGCATCTCCACGGCGGTCAGCGAGTCGAAGCCCAGGTCGCGGAAGGCCCGCGCCGAGTCGACGGCGGAGGACGAGTCGTGGCCGAGCACCCCGGCGGCGACCGAGCGCACCAGCTCGGTCAGCTCCCGGTCCCGTTCGGCGGCGGGGAGCCGGCGCAGCCGTTCCCGCAGCTCTCCCGCGGTGCCGGCCGGCTCGTCCGGGGCGGGTTCGGAGGCCAGCGCCACCCGCACCTCGGACAGGTCCCCGATCAGCGGGCTGGGCCGTGCCGAGGTGAAGACCGGTGCGAAGCTGCCCCAGTCCACGTCGGCGACGATCGGGACCACCTCGTCGCCGTCCAGCACCTGCTGGAGGGCCGTCACCGCGAGGGCGGGCGGCATGAACACCACGCCCTGCGCCCGCAACTGCTCCTCCACCAGCTGCGCGGCCATGCCCGCGCCGCCCTCCGGGCTCCAGATGCCCCAGACCACCGAGGTGGCGGCCAGGCCCTGCGCGTGCCGGCGCTCGGCCAGCGCGTCCAGGTAGGCGTTGGAGGCGGCGTAGGCGCCGTGGACGGCGCTGCCCCAGATCGAGGAGATGGAGGAGAACAGCACGAAGGCGTCCAGCTCGGTGTCCTGGAACAGCTCGTCGAGGTTGGCCGCGCCGCCGACCTTCGCGTACAGGGTGTCGGCGAACTCGGGCAGGTCGGTGTCGGCCAGCGGCACCAGCAGGCCGGCGCCGGCCGCGTGGAGCACCGAGCGGATCTGTTCGCCGTCGGCGCGCAGCCGCTCCACCAGGGCGCCCAGTGCCGCCCGGTCGGCCACGTCGCAGGCGGCCAGGGTGACCCGGCAGCCGAGTGCGGTGAGCTCCGCCGCGAGTTCGCTCGCGCCGGGCGCCTGCGGCCCGGCCCGGCCGACCAGCACCAGGTGCTCGGCGCCGGTCCGGGCCGTCCAGCGGGCGATCTGGGTGCCGATCCCGCCGGTTCCGCCGGTGATCAGCACGGTCCCGCGCGGCTGCCAGGGCTGCCGGGCCCCGGTGCGGGCCGGGCGTCGGGTGCCGCGGACCAGCCGCCGCCCGAAGCCGCCGTCCCGGCGCACCGCCACCTGGTCCTCGTCGCCGGCCCCGGCCAGCAGCCGGCCCAGCAGGGCCGCGCCCTGGTCGTCCAGCTGCTCGGGGAGGTCCAGCAGGCCGCCCCAGGCGCGCGGGTACTCCAGCGCCGCGACCCGGCCGAGTCCCCAGCTCAGCTGCTGGCCGGGCTTCGGCGGGCCGTCCTGCGGTCCGACCGCGACCGCGCCGGCGGTCGCCCACCACTGCGGGCAGCCCACCGTCAGGTCGGCCAGCGCCTGGACCAGCGCCAGGTTCAGCGCGAGGCCGACCGGGACCACCGGGTGCACCGGGTGCGGCCGTTCGTCCAGTGCCAGCAGCGAGAGCACCCCGTCGAGCGGAGCGGCGGCCGGTCCGGCCAGCCGCTCGGCCAGCACGGCGCGCCCGGTGTCGGCCTCGGCCAGCTCGACGGTCAGCAGCTCGGTGCCGGCCAGCACCCGGGTGCAGGCCGCGACCAGCGGGTGGTCGGCCCGCGTGGCGGGCACCAGCAGCAGCCACCGCCCGCTCGGCGCGGCGTCGTCCGTACCGGCCGCCAGCCGCCGCCAGGTCACCCGGTAGTGCCAGGAGTCCACCCGCTCCTGCTCGCGGCTGCGGGCGTGCCAGTCCGCCAGCGCGGGTAGCACCGTGCTCAGCGGGGCCTGCGGCTCGACGCCCAGCGTGTCGGTCAGCTCCGCGAGGTTGCCCTCGCGCACCGCCGACCAGAACCGCTCGCCGGCCGGATCGGTCGCCGGACTCGGCCGGTCGGGGGTCTGGAGCCAGTAGCGGCGGCGCTGGAAGGCGTAGCCGGGGAGCTCGACCGGCCGGCCGCCGCGCGGCGCGCCGTAGAGGGCCGGCCAGTGCGGGGAGCGGCCCGCCGCGTGCGCCTCGCCGAGGGCCAGCAGGAAGCGGGGGAGTCCGCCCTGGTCGCGGCGCAGCGTGCCGAGTGCGGCCGCCTCCACCTCGGCGGCCTCGGCGCTCTGCTGCACACCGAAGGTCAGCACCGGGTGCGCGCTGGCCTCCACGAAGTAGCGGAAGCCGTCGGCCAGCAGGGCCCGGGTGGCGGCCTCGAACTCCACGGTCTGCCGCAGGTTGCGGTACCAGTAGCCGGCGTCCAGCTCCTCGCCGCCCAGCCGGCGGCCGTCGACGGTGGAGAAGAACGGCAGCCGGGCCGCCGTCGGGCGCAGGCCGGCCAGGTCGGAGAGCAGCCGCTCGCGGATCCGCTCGACCTGCGCCGAGTGCGAGGCGTAGTCCACCGGGATGCGGCGGGCGGTCGGGTCCGCGGCGAGCAGTTCCTCGACCGCGTCGTTGTCGCCGCTGACGACGACGGCGGTGGGGCCGTTGACGGCGGCGACGGAGATGCGGTCGTGCCAGGGGGCGATGAGTTGGTGGGTGTGGTCGAGGGGGTGGGTGAGGGAGACCATGCCGCCGGTGCCGGTGATGGTGTGGATGGCTTGGCTGCGGAGGGCGACGACGGTGGCGCCGTCTTCGAGGGTGAGGGCTCCGGCGACGACGGCGGCGGCGATTTCGCCTTGGGAGTGGCCGAGGACGGCGTCGGGGGTGACGCCGTAGGACTCCCAGAGGGCGGTAAGGGAGATCATGACGGCCCAGAGGGCGGGTTGGACGATGTCGACGCGGTCGAGGGGTGCGCCGTCGCGCAGGATTTGGGTGAGTGACCAGTCGACGTGGGGGGCGAGGGCCTGTTCGCACTGGTTCATCTTCTCGGCGAAGACGGGTGCGGTGTCGAGGAGT
This sequence comes from Kitasatospora sp. NPDC127035, assembly GCF_042726075.1. Lineage (NCBI taxonomy): Bacteria > Bacillati > Actinomycetota > Actinomycetes > Kitasatosporales > Streptomycetaceae > Kitasatospora > Kitasatospora sp. NPDC127035. The sequence goes on from NZ_JBHXDN010000025.1 coordinate 21,142, forward strand.
TCGACGGCCATGCCGGCCCACTGCGAGCCCTGCCCCGGGAAGACGAAGGCGGTCTTCCCCGCCGGGCCGGCGGTGCCCAGCACCACGTTCGGCGCCGGCCGGTCGGCGGCCAGCGCCTCCAGCGCGGTCGCGAAGCCCGTGGCGTCCTCGGCGACCAGCACCGCGCGGTGCTCGAAGGCGGTGCGGGTGGTGGCCAGCGCCCGGCCGATCTCCGCCGGGTCGTGCGCGGGCCCGTCGGCCAGGGAGGCGGCCAGCCGGGCGGCCTGGGCGCGGAGCGCCTGCGGGTCGCGCGCCGACAGCACCCAGGGCAGCGGGCCGGCCGGGGCCGGGCCGGTGGCGTCCGCGTCGGTCGCGTCAGGGCCCGCGGCGTCCGGCAGGTCCCCGGCGTCCGGCGCCTGCTCGACGATCGCGTGCGCGTTGGTGCCGCCCACCCCGAAACCGGAGACCCCGGCGCGGCGCGGCCGCTCGCCCTCGGTCTCCCAGGGGCGGGCCTCGGTCAGCAGCTCGACCGCGCCCACCGACCAGTCGACGAACGGGGTGGGCTCGTCCACGTGCAGGGTCTTCGGCAGCACACCGTGCCGCATCGCCTGCACCATCTTGATCACGCCGCCGACCCCGGCGGCGGCCGAGCTGTGGCCGATGTTGGACTTCAACGAGCCCAGCCACAGCGGCCGTCCGTCCGGCCGCTGCTGTCCGTAGGCGGCCAGCAGGGCCTGGGCCTCGATCGGGTCGCCGAGCCGGGTGCCGGTGCCGTGCGCCTCCACCGCGTCCACCTCGGCGGCCGACAGCCGCGCGTCCGCCAGCGCGTCGGCGATCACCCGCTGCTGCGAGGGGCCGTTGGGCGCGGTCAGACCGTTGCTGGCGCCGTCCTGGTTGACCGCGGTGCCCCGGATGACGGCGAGCACCCGGTGGCCGCGGGCCACGGCGTCGGAGAGCCGCTCCAGCAGCAGCACGCCGACACCCTCGGACCAGCCGGTGCCGTCGGCCGCGCCCGCGAACGCCTTGCAGCGGCCGTCGGCGGACAGCGCCCGCTGCCGGCTGAACGCCACGAACGCGTCCGGGGCGGCGAGCACCGACACGCCACCGGTCAGCGCCAGCTCGCACTCGCCCGAGCGCAGCGAGCGCACCGCCAGGTGCAGGGCGACCAGCGAGGAGGAGCAGGCGGTGTCCATGGTGATCGCCGGACCCTCCAGGCCCAGCGTGTACGAGACCCGCCCGGAGAGCACACTGCTCGCCGTCCCGGTGTCCAGCAGCCCCTCGACCTCGGGCAGCCCCCGGGCGCCCGCCCCGTAGCCGTTGCCGATCGCGCCGACGAAGACGCCGGTCCGGCTGCCGCGCAGCCCGGCCGGGTCGAGACCGGCGCGCTCGACGGTCTCCCAGCAGGTCTCCAGCAGCAGCCGCTGCTGCGGGTCCATGGCCAGCGCCTCGCGCGGCGATATCCCGAAGAAGCCGGCGTCGAACTCGTCGGCCTGGTGGAGGAACCCGCCGCTGCGGGTGTACGAGGTGCCGGTGTGGTCCGGGTCCGGGTGGTACAGCCCCTCGACGTCCCAGCCGCGGTTGTCCGGCCAGTCGCCGATGGCGTCCTCACCGCGCTCGACCAGCTCCCACAGCCGCTCGGGCGAGTCCACCCCGCCCGGGTAGCGGCAGCCCATCGAGACGATGGCGATCGGCTCGTGCCGGGCGTCCTCGGCGGCCCGCAGTTCACGCCGCGCGTCGCCCAGGTCGGCAGTGGCTCGCCTGAGGTAGTCGAGAAGCTTCTCGTTGTCCGGCATCAGTTCCAGCTCTCCCTCAGGCCATTCCGAAGTCGTTGTCGAGCAGGTCGAAGAGTTCGTCGGCGGTCGCCGCCGCCAGGGTCACCGGCGGCTCGGCCTCGGCCGGGCCCCGGCCGGCCCGTTCGCCCCAGCCGCGCAGCAGCTCGCGCAGCCGGGAGCCGATCTCGCGGCCGTCCGGCCCGGCCGGGTCGAGCGAGGCCAGGGCCTTTTCCAGCAGGTCGAGTTCGGCCTCGGCCGGGCCGCGCGACGGCGGGCGGAGAACGCTCTCCAGGAGCTCGGCCAGTGCGGCCGGGCTCGGGTGGTCGAAGACCGCCGTCGGTGGCAGCGGCACGCCGGTGACCGCGCTCAGCCGGTTGCGGAAGCGCACCGCGAGCATCGAGTCGAAGCCCAGTTCGGCGAAGGGCCGGTCGGGCCGGACGGCCGCCGCCGAGGCGTGCCCGAGGGCGGCGGCCGCGTGGGCGCCGACCAGCTCGACCAGCACCCGGTGCCGCTCCGCCCGGTCCAGCGGCGCCAGCCGCAGGGCCAGGTCGCCGGCCGGGTCCGTCGCGCCGTCCGTCCCGCCGGCCGCCACCGGGTCGCCCGCCGGTGCGGCGCCCGCCGCCGCACCGCCGGCCAGGGCCGCCCAGCCGCCGCGCCCGGGGGTGGGCAGCCAGTAGCGCTCGCGGGCGAAGGCGTAGGTGGGCAGCCGGTCCGGCCGCAGGGGCCGCTCGGCCCGCCAGCCGACCGGCGCGCCCGCCGCCCAGGCCTCGGCCAGCGCCCGCAGCAGGCGGTCGGGTCCGCCCTCGCCGCGCCGCAGGGTCGGGACGGCGGTGGCCGGCCGGCCGGCGGCCTGCGCCGAGCCGTCGACCGCCGCGACCAGTACCGGGTGCGGGCTCACCTCGACGAACAGCTCGTAACCGGCCGCGAGCAGCGCCGAGGTCGCGGTGTCGAAGACGACCGGCTCGCGCAGATTGCGGTACCAGTACGCGGCGTCCAGGAGCGCGCCGTCGATCCGCTCGCCGGTGACCGTCGAGAAGAGCGGGACCTCGGCGGGCCGGGGCCGCACCTCGGCGAGGTGTGCCAGCAGTTCCTCGCGCACCTCGGCGACCTGCGGGGAGTGCGCCGCGTACGCCACCGGGATCCGCCGGGCCCGCACCCCGGCGCGCTCGCAGTCGGCCAGCAGCGCGACGAGCCGCTCCGGCACGCCGGCCACCACCACCGCCTGCGGGCCGTTGACCGCGGCCACGGCGAGCTCCGGCCCGTACGGTTCGAGCAGCTCGGTGACCCGGTCCCGCGCGGCCGACACGGAGACCATCCCGCCCGCGCCGTCCAGTCGGCGCAGTGCCCGGCTGCGCAGCGCGACCACCTTGGCGCCGTCCTCCAGGGAGAGCGCGCCGGCGACGACGGCGGCGGCGATCTCGCCCTGGCTGTGGCCGACCACGGCGGCCGGCTCGACGCCGTGGGAACGCCACAGCGCGGCCAGCGAGACCATCACCGCCCACAGCGCCGGCTGCACCACCTCGACCCGGTCCAGCGGGTCGCCGTCGCGCAGCAGCCCGGTCAGCGACCAGTCGACGTGCGGGGCGAGGGCCTTCTCGCACTGCGCCATCCGCTCGGCGAAGACGGGTGCGGTGTCGAGGAGTTCGACGGCCATGCCGGCCCACTGCGAACCCTGGCCGGGGAAGACGAAGACCGTGCCCGGCGCGCCGGACCGCCCCTCGAACACCCCGCCCGAGGGCAGTCCCCCGGCCAGCGCGGCCAGTTCGGCGCGCAGCGCGTCGCGGTCCGCGCCGACCAGGGCGGCCCGCTGGGGCAGCGCGGCGCGGCCGGTGGCCAGGGTGCGGGCGGCCTCGGTCGCGGTGAGCCCGGGGTCGGCGTCGACGGCGGCCAGCAGCCGGCCGGCCTGTCGGCGCAGCCCGGCCGCGTCGCGGGCCGAGAGCAGCCAGGGCAGCCCGCCCGCGCCGGTCGCGCCGGTCGCGCCGCTCGCGTCGCCGGCCCCGGCCGGAGCGGGCTCGGGGGCCTGCTCCAGGACGGCGTGCGCGTTGGTGCCGCTCATCCCGAACGACGAGACGGCGATCCGGCGCGGGCGCCCGTCCTCGGTCTCCCACGGGCGGGCCTCGGTCAGCAGCTCGACCGCGCCCGCCGACCAGTCCACCCGGGTCGAGGGCCGCTCGGCGTGCAGGGTCCTGGGCAGGACGGCGTGACGCAGCGCCAGCACGCTCTTGATCACCCCGGCGACGCCCGAGGCGGCCTGGGTGTGGCCGATGTTGGACTTCAGCGACCCCAGCCACAGCGGCCGGTCCCCGGGCCGCTCCCGCCCGTAGGTCGCCAACAGTGCGCCGGCCTCGATCGGGTCGCCCAGCGTGGTGCCGGTGCCGTGCGCCTCCACCGCGTCCACCTCGGCGGCCGACAGCCCGGAGTTCGCCAGCGCCTGACGGATCACCCGCTGCTGGGCCAGCCCGTTCGGAGCCGTGAGGCCGTTGCTGGCACCGTCCTGGTTGATCGCCGTGCCGCGGACCACGGCCAGCACCGGGTGCCCCAGGCGCCGGGCCTCGGTCAGCGTCTCGACCAGCAGCACGCCCACCCCCTCCGACCAGCCGGTGCCGCCGGCCTCGTCGGAGAACGAGCGGCACCGCCCGTCGGCGGCCAGCCCGCGCTGGCGGCTGAACTCCACGAACGCGTCCGGGCTCGCCATCACCGCCGCCCCGCCGACCAGCGCGAACGAGCACTCCCGGGCCCGCAGCGACTGCCCGGCCAGGTGCAGCGCCACCAGCGAGGAGGAGCAGGCGGTCTCCACCGTCACGGCCGGGCCCTCCAGGCCCAGCGTGTAGGCGATCCGGCCGGAGGCCACACTGGTCACCGTGCCGCTGAGCAGGTGGCCCTCGACGTCGGCGGCCGGATCCTGCGGCCCGGCGCCGTAGCCCTGCGCGGCCACGCCGAGGAAGACCCCGCCGCTCCTGCCCCGCAGCCCGGCCGGGTCCAGGCCGGCCCGCTCCACGGCCTCCCAGGCGGTCTCCATCAGCAGCCGCTGCTGCGGGTCCATGGCCAGCGCCTCGCGCGGCGAGATGCCGAAGAACTCGGCGTCGAACTCGCCCGCGTCGTGCAGGAATCCGCCCGCGGTGGCGTAGAAGGTGCCGGGCGCCTCCGGGTCGCCGCTGTACAGCGAGTCCAGCGGCCAGCCGCGGTCGGTGGGCAGCCCGCCCACCGCGTCCGTGCCGTCGGCGACCAGTCGCCACAGGTCCTCCGGGGAGCGCACCCCGCCGGGGAACCGGCAGGCCATCCCCACCACGGCCAGCGGCTCGCCCACCGGCAGCGGACCACCGGTCGCGGCGCCCGCGCCGCCCGCGCCGCCGTCCGGCCCGTCCGGCCCGTCAGTCCGGCCGACCAGCAGCGACAGCAGGTGCTCGGCCAGCGCGGTGGCGGTCGGGTGGTCGAAGACGGTGGTGACGGCCAGCTCCAGGCCGCACGCGGTGACCAGCCGGTTGCGCAGTTCGACGGCGGTCAGCGAGTCGAAACCGACCTCGCGGAACGGCCGTTCGGGCTCCACCCGGGCCGTGTCGGCGTACCCGAGAACGGCCGCCGACTCGCTGCGCACCAGGTCCACCAGAAGCCGCTGCCGGGCCTCGGGGCCCAGCGGTGCCAGCCCGGCCCGGAGCAGGGCGCCGGGGGACGACTGCGCGTCCGGAGCCTCCCGCGGTTCACCGTCGCCCCGGTCCTCGCCCCGGTCGTCGCCCCGGCCGTCGTCGGCGGACGCCGCCCGGGCGGCGGTCAGTTCGGCCAGCAGCGGGCTGCGCCGGGCCGACTCGAAGAGCGCCGCGAAGCGGGTCCAGTCCAGGTCGGCCACCACGAGGTGCGTCTCGTCCAGCTCCAGGGCCTGCTCCAGCGCGTCCAGCGCGGTCGCGGGCGCCATCGGGCGCAGCCCCAGCGCGCGCAGCCGCTCGCCGGTGGGGCCCTCGGCCATCCCCGCCCCCGCCCACGGGCCCCAGGCCACCGAGGTGGCGGGCAGCCCGCGCGAGCGCCGGTGCTCGGCCAGCGCGTCCAGCTGGGCGTTGGCGGCGGCGTACGCCCCCTGCCCGGCGCTGCCCCAGGCCGCCGACACCGAGGAGAACAGGACGAACGCCTCGATCCGGTGGCCCTCCAGGAGGGCGTCCAGGTTGGCCGCGCCCGCCGCCTTCGCGGCGCACTCGGCGGCCCAGCCCTCCGGCGTGCAGCGGGCCAGCGGCGTGTCGGAGGTCAGCCCGGCGGCGTGCACCACCGCGTCGACCCGCTCCTCGCCGAGCCCGTCCAGCAGGGCGGCCAGCGCAGCGCGGTCCGCCACGTCGCAGGCCGCCACCGTGACCTCGGCGCCGAGCGCGGTCAGTTCGGCGGCCAGCCGCTCCGCACCCGGGGCGGACGGTCCGCGCCGGCTCGTCAGCACCAGGCGCCGGGTGCCGGTACGGGCCAGCCGCCGGGCCAGTTGGGCGCCCAGCCCGCCGGTCCCGCCGGTGATCAGCACCGTGCCGCGCAGGGCCGCGAAGCCCGCCGACGGGGCGGTGGCGGCCGGGGTGGCGGCCGGGACCGGGGAGCGGCGCAGCCGGCGGCCCAGCAGACCGGACGGGCGGACCGCGAGCTGGTCGTCACCGCCCGCTCCGGCCAGTGCCGCGCACAGCCCCTCCCAGGCCGCGTCGTCCGGCTCGGCGGGGAGGTCCACCAGACCGCCCCAGCGCTCGGGGTGCTCCAGCGCGACGACCCGGCCCAGGCCCCAGAGCCGGGCCCGCTCGGGCCGCCCGACCGGCTGCCCGCCGGCCTCCACCGCGCCCAGGGTCGCGCACCACAGCGGCGCGCTCACCCCGGCGTCGCCCAACGCCTGGACCAGGACGAGCAGTTCGACGTCCGTGCCGGGCAGGGCCAGGACTCCGTCGACGGCGGCGGGCAGCCGGCCGGCCAGCGCGGCGCGGTCCGTACCGTCCGCCGTCCGCAGCAGCTCGACCTCGGCGCCGCGGGCTGCCAGCGCCCGCGCGGCGCCGTCGGCCGGGCCGTCCGCGTCGGCGCCCTCGGGCAGCACCAGCAGCCAGCGGCCGGTGAGCCGGGCCGCGGGCCCCGGCTCCAGCGGCTGCCAGTCGATCCGGTAGCGCAGCCGCCCGGTGGCCGGTGCGGTGACGGCGGGCGCCGGCCAGAACCGGCGGTGCTGGAACGGATAGCCGGGCAGCTCGACCCGGCCGCCGCCGGTGCCGCCGGGACTCCAGTCCACCGCCGTGCCGTGCACGTACAGCCTGGCCAGGGCGGCCGTCACCGACTCGTCCTCCGGCCGCCCCTCGCGCAGCAGCGCCACCGCCGCGCCCTCGGGGGTGTCCGGCAGGCACTCCTGCACCAGCGCGGAGAGCACCCCGCCGGCGCCCAGCTCCACGAAGCGGTCGGCACCCTCGGCCCGGAGCCGCCGCACGCCGTCCAGGAACCGGACGGTGCCGCGCGCGTGCCGCACCCAGTAGTCGGGGGAGCACAGCTGCTCGGCGCCGGCCGGCTCACCGGTGAGGTCGGAGATCACCGGCAGCGTCGGCGGCCGGTACGCCAGGCCCGCCGCGACCTCCCGGAAGGCCGCCAGCATCGGCTCCAGCCGCGCGGAGTGGAAGGCGGTGCCCACCGGCAGCCGCTTGGTCCGCCGTCCGCGCGCCCGGAACTCCTCCGCCACGGCCAGCACCGCCGCGCGGTCACCGGAGAGCACGCAGGAGCGCGGTCCGTTCACCGCGGCCAGGTCGACCCCCGGCGCGGCCGGCACCGCCGCGAGCTCCTCCTCGGTCGCCTCGACGGCCACCATCGCGCCGCCCTCGGGCAGCTCGTCCATCAGCCGGCCGCGCGCGGCCACCAGCGCGCTCGCGTCCGCCAGGTCCAGCACCCCGGCCGCGTGCGCGGCGGACAGCTCGCCGATCGAGTGCCCCAGCAGCAGGTCGGGCCGCACACCGTGGTGGTCCAGCAGGCGCAGCAGCGCCGTCTGCAGGGCGAACAGGGCCGGCTGGGTGTAGCGGGTGCGGTCCAGCAGCGCGGCCTCCGTACTGCCCGGCGCGGCGAACATCACCTCGCGCAGCGGCCGGTCCAGGTGCGGGTCCAGCGCCGCCAGCACCTCGTCCAGCGCGTCGGCGAAGACCGGCTCGGCACGGTACAGCCCGGCCCCGGCCCCGGCCCGCTGGCTGCCCTGGCCCGGCAGGAGGAACGCCGTCCGCCCGTCCGCCCGCACCACGCCGGTGGTCACCGCCGCCGAGCGGGCGCCGTCGGCCAGCGCCCGCAGGCCCTCGCGCAGCGCCGCCCGGTCCGCGCCGTGCACGGCGGCCCGGTGCTCCAGACCGGCCCGGCTCACCGCGAGGGCCCGGCCCAGCTCCGCGAGGTCGACCTCCTCCCGCCCGTCCAGGTGGCCGGCCAGCTGCTCGGCCCGGGCCCGCAGGGCGGCCGGGCCCCGGGCGGACAGCAGCAGGGGCGCACGGCGCGCGGGCAGCGGCGCCCGCACGGGGGCGTCGGGCGCCTGCTCCACGATCACATGGGCGTTGGTGCCGCTGATCCCGAACGAGGAGACGCCCGCGCGTCGCGGCCGGCCGGTGTCCGGCCAGGCGACGGCCTCGGCCAGCAGCCGTACCGTGCCCGAGGACCAGTCCACGTGCGGGTTGGGCTCCGCGATGTGCAGGCTCCGGGGCAGCAGGCCGTGCCGCATCGCCAGGACCGTCTTGATCACCCCGGCGACCCCGGCGGCGGCCTGGGTGTGGCCGAGGTTGGACTTGACGGAACCGAGCAGCAGCGGCCGGTCCGCGGCCCGGCCGCGCCCGTACACGGCCTGCAGCGCCTGGGCCTCGATCGGGTCGCCGAGCCGGGTGCCGGTGCCGTGCGCCTCGACCGCGTCGACCTGGTCGGCGGTCAGCCCTGCGTCGGTCAGCGCGGCCTGGATGACCCGCTGCTGGGAGGGGCCGTTGGGGGCGGTCAGGCCGTTGCTCGCACCGTCCTGGTTGACCGCCGAGCCCCGGACCACGGCCAGCACCCGGTGGCCGCGGGCCACGGCGTCGGAGAGCCGCTCCAGCACCAGCACGCCCACGCCCTCGCCCCAGCCGGTGCCGTCCGCGTCCGCCGAGAAGGCCTTGCACCGCCCGTCCGGGGCCAGCCCGCGCTGACGGCTGAACTCCACGAACAGCTTGGGCGTGCTCATCACCGTGACCCCGCCGGCCAGCGCCAGCTCGCACTCCCCGCGCCGCAGCGACTGGGCCGCCAGGTGGAGGGCGACCAGCGAGGACGAGCAGGCGGTGTCCACGGTCAGCGCCGGACCCTCCAGCCCCAGGGCGTAGGAGATCCGGCCGGAGAGCACACTGGCCGTGTTGCCGGTCAGCAGGTGGCCCTCGGAGATCCCCTCGGCGGCGGCCAGCGCGTCCACGTAGTCCTGGCCGTTGGTGCCGACGAAGACGCCGACCCGGCCGCCGCGCAGCGCCGACGGGTCCTGCCCGGAGTCCTCGACCGCCTGCCAGGCGGTCTCCAGCAGCAGGCGCTGCTGCGGGTCCATGGCCAGCGCCTCGCGCGGGCTCACCCCGAAGAACTCGGCGTCGAAGCCGCCGGCGTCCGCCAGGAACGCGCCGCTGCGGCTGTACGTGGTGCCGGGGCGGTCCGGGTCCGGGTCGAACAGCCGCTCGACGTCCCACCCGCGGTCGGCCGGCCAGTCACCGACGGCGTCCCGGCCCTCGGCCAGCAGCTCCCACAGCTCCTGCGGCGAGCCCACCCCGCCCGGGAAGCGGCAGGCCATGCCGACCACGGCCAGCGGCTCGCCGCCGTCCGGCCCGGTGGCCGCGCCGCCCCCGGGCGCACCGGCGGGGCCCGGCTCGGCCGACTCCCGCGCCAGGCCCAGCTCGGCCAGCAGCCGCACCGCCACCGCGTGCGGCGTCGGGTGGTCGAAGAGCACGGTCGCGGGCAGCCGCAGACCGGTCGCCGTACCCAGCCGGTTGCGCAGCTCGACGGCGGTCAGCGAGTCGAAGCCGAGCTCCGCGAACGCCCGCGCGGGCAGCACGGCGCCGCTGTCGGCGTGCCGCAGCACGGCCGCGGCGTTGGCACGCACCAGGTCGGTCAGCAGGTGCATCCGCTCGCCCGGGGCCAGCGGGGCCAGCCGGCCGGCCAGCTCGCCGGGCCGCTCCGCGGCCGCGGGCCGGACCTCGGCCGGCGCCGCGGCGGCGGGCACCGGCAGCCGTCCCAGCAGCGCCGAACGCAGACCGGACGACTCGGCCAGCCGCCGCCAGTCCACGTCCGCGACCACCACCAGCTCGTCGTCCTCGCCCAGCGCGCGGGCCACCGCGGTGATCGCGCTGCGCGGTGCCATGGTCGGCAGACCGCGGTCGCCCAGCCGCCGGGCCACCTCGTCGGCCAGCATTCCGGCGCCCGCGCCGCCGGTGCCCCGGTCGGCCCCCTCGGTGCCCCAGGCACCCCAGGCGATCGCGGTTCCCGGCAGGCCGGCGGCCCGGCGCCGCGCGACCAGCGCGTCCAGAGCGGCGTTGGCCGTCGCGTAGTTGCCCTGACCGGCGTTGCCGACCACGCCCATCACCGAGCTGAACACCACGAAGGCGGACAGCTCCAGGTCGGCCGTCAGCTCCTCCAGCAGCAGGGCCGCGGTCAGCTTGGCGCGCAGCGAGAACGCCATCCGCTCGGGCGTCAGCGCGTCCAGCACCCCGTCGTCCAGCGCCCCGGCGGCATGCACCACCGCGTCCGGCCGGTACGCGGCGACGGCCGCGGCGAGCTGCTGCCGGTCCGTCACGTCGCAGGCCACCGGCTCCACGGCCGGGCCCAGCTCCGCCCGCAGCGCCGCCGCCCCGGGCGCCGCCGCACCCCGGCGGCTGAGCAGCACCACCTGTTCGGCACCCTGCGCCACCAGCCGGCGCGCCAGGTGCGCCCCGACCGCGCCGGTGCCGCCGGTCACCAGCACCGCCCCGGCCGGCCGCCACACCGCCGGGCCCGGCCCGGAGTCCCCGGCCGTCCGGACGGGGGCGGCCAGCAGCCGGCGCCCGTGCACGCCGGTGGACCGCACCGCCACCTGCTCCTCGTCCCGCGCGGCCGCGAGCACCGCGCACAGCCGCCGCGCCGCCCGCTCGTCCAGTCCCGCGCCGTCGGCGGGCGGGAGGTCCACCAGCCCGCCCCAGCGCTCGGGGTGCTCCAGCGCCACCGTGCGTGCCAGCCCGGCCACGGCACCCTGCACCGGGCCGCCCGGCCGCTCACCCGCGCCGAGCACTGCCGTCCCGCTGACCAGGCACCACAGCGGCGCTTCCACGCCCGCGTCGCCCAGTGCCTGTACGAGGGCCAGGGTCAGCGCGACCGCGCCCGGCAGGTCGGCGAACTCCGGGTGCGGGCGCTCCTCGTGGGCCAGCAGCGAGAGCACGCCGGCCGGCGCCTCCCCGTCGCCGAGCGCCTCGGTCACCCGCTTCGCCAGCGCCTCGCGTCCCGTTCCGGGACCGCTCACGGTGAACGGGACCACGTCGAGGCCCACCGCGGCGAGCGCCTCGACCACCCGGCGGGCGGTGTCGCTCTCCGGCAGCACGGCCAGCCAGCGGCCCGCCGGCGCCTCGGCGGGCTTCAGGCCCAGCGGCTGCCAGCCGATCCGGTAGCGCCAGGAGTCGGCCTCGGCGGTCGCGGTCCGTTCGGCCCGCCAGCCCGCCAGCGCGGGCAGCACCTCGCCGAGCGCGGCCGGACTCACCTGGAGCTCGGCGGACAGTTCGGTCGGCTCCTGGCGCTCCAGGACGTCCCACAGACCGTCGGCGGACGGGCCTGCCCCCGGGGGCGTGGTCGTGCTCGGGGCGAGCCAGAACCGCTCCCGCTGGAACGGGTAGGTGGGCAGTTCGACGCGTCGGCCGCGGGGGGTCGCGGTGGTCCAGTCGACGGTGAGGCCGGTGGTCCAGGCGTGGGCGAGGGAGGTGAGGAGGCGTCGTCGGTCGCCTTCGTCGCGGCGCAGGGTGGGGAGGGTGACGGCGGTGTCGAGGGTCTCCTCGATGGTGGGGACGAGGACGGGGTGGGGGCTGGTCTCGATGTAGTGGGTGTGGCCGGTTTCGTGGAGGGTCTTGAGGGCCGGGGCGAGGAGGACGGGTTGGCGCAGGTTGGTGTACCAGTAGGCGGTGTCGGGCGGGGTGGTGAGCCAGTCGCCGGTGACGGTGGAGAACATCGGGATGTGCGGTGCCTGCGGGCTGATGCCGGCCAGGACGTCGAGCAGCCGGGTGCGGATCTTCTCGACGTGCGGGGAGTGCGAGGCGTAGTCGACCGGGATGCTCCTGGCGCGGACGCCCTCCCGCTCGCACACCGCCAGCAGTTCCGTCAGGGCGGTGCTCTCGCCCGCGACGACGGTGGTGGTGGGGGAGTTGTAGGCGGCGACGGAGATCCGGTCGGCCCAGGGGGCGAGCAGTTCGGTGGTCCGCTCGGCGGAGAGCCGGACGGAGACCATGCCGCCGTCACCGGCGATGGCGTCGAGGGCCCGGCTCCGGAGGGCGACGACGGCGGCGCCGTCTTCGATAGTGAGGGCGCCGGCGACGACGGCGGCGGCGATCTCGCCCTGGGAGTGGCCGAGGACGGCGTCGGGGCGGATGCCGTGGTGCTGCCAGAGGGCGGCGAGGGAGACCATCACGGCCCACAGGGCGGGCTGGACGACGTCGACCCGCTCCAGCGGCTCGGCGTCGCGCAGCAGCCGGGTGAGTGACCAGTCGACGTGTGGGGCGAGGGCCTTCTCGCACTGGGTGATCTTCTCGGCGAAGACGGGTTCGGTGTCGAGGAGTGCGGCGGCCATGCCGGGCCACTGGGAGCCCTGGCCGGGGAAGACGAAGACGGTGCGGCCGGGGTGGTGGGGGGTGCCCTGGACGAGGTCGGGGTGGGGGGTGTTCTGGGTGAGTGCGGTGAGGGCGTCGCGGAGTCGGTGGTGGGTGCCGATGGTGACGGCGCGGTGGTCGAAGGCGGTGCGGCCGGTGGCGAGGGAGTGGGCGATGTCGGTCGGGTGCCCGTCGAGGGTCAGCAGTTGTGCGGCCTGGTCGCGCAGCGCTTCGGGGGAGCGGGCGGACAGCAGCCAGGGGACGACCGTGTCCGCGTCGTGCTCCGGTTCCGGGTGCTCCGGGTCCGCAGGCTCGTTCTCGTGGGCCTGTTCGAGGACGACGTGGGCGTTGGTGCCGCTCACGCCGAAGGAGGAGACGCCGGCCCGGCGCGGACGCCCGTCCTCGGTCTCCCAGGCACGGGCCTGCGTCAGCAGCTCCACCGCCCCCGCCGACCAGTCGATATGCGGCGACGGACTGTCCACGTGCAGGGTCCTGGGCAGCACGCCGTGCCGCATCGCCAGCACCATCTTCATGACGCCCGCCACACCCGCCGCGGCCTGGGTGTGTCCGATGTTGGACTTCAACGACCCCAGGAGCAGGGGCTGTTCGGCGGGCCGCTGCCGGCCGTAGGTGGCGAGCAGGGCCCCGGCCTCGATGGGGTCGCCGAGCGTGGTGCCGGTGCCGTGCGCCTCGACCGCGTCGACCTCGGCGCCGGTCAGGCCGGCGTCGGCCAGCGCGGCCTGGATGACCCGCTGCTGGGAGGGGCCGTTGGGGGCGGTCAGGCCGTTGCTCGCACCGTCCTGGTTGACCGCCGAGCCGCGCAGTACCGCCAGCACCGGGTGGCCGTTGCGGCGGGCGTCGGAGAGGCGTTCCAGCACCAGCACGCCCGCCCCCTCGGCCAGGCCGAAACCGTCGGCGGCGGCTGCGAAGGCCTTGCACCGCCCGTCCGGCGCGAGCCCGCCCTGCCGGCTGAACTCCATGAACATGCCCGGCGTGCTCATCACGGTCACGCCGCCCGCCAGCGCCAGGTCGCACTCCCCGTGCCGCAGGGACCGGGCGGCCAGGTGGAGGGCGACCAGCGAGGAGGAGCAGGCGGTGTCCACCGTGACGGCGGGGCCCTCCAGGCCGAAGACGTACGCCACGCGGCCCGACGCCACACTGCCGGCGGTGCCCGTCAGCAGGTGGCCGGAGAGCTCCGAGCCGGAGGTGAGGCCCGGGCCGTAGTCCATCGCCATCGCGCCGACGAAGACCCCCGTTCGGCTGCCGCGCAGCGATCCGGGCTCGATCCCGGCCCGCTCGAACGCCTCCCAGGACGTCTCCAGGAGCAGCCGCTGCTGCGGGTCCATCGCCTCCGCCTCGCGCGGCGAGATACCGAAGAACCCGGCGTCGAAGAGGTCGGCCTCGGCCAGGAACCCGGCCTCGCGCTGGTAGTAGCGGCCCGGCTCGCGGCCCTCGGGCGCGTAGCCGGCGGCGAGGTCCCAGCCGCGTCCGGTCGGGAACTCCCCGACCGCGTCGCCGCCCGCCGCCACCAGCTCCCACAGCCGCTCGGGCGAGTTCACCCCGCCCGGGTAGCGGCAGCCCATCGCGACGATCACCACCGGGTCGTCCCGGTCGGCGGGGACGGGCGCAGCCGCTGCCCAGGCGTCGTCGGCGGGCCCGGACCCGGTCAGCTCGGCCCGCAGGAACTCCGCGACCGCGCGCGGGGTCGGCCGGTCGAAGACCAGGGTGGCGGGGAGGTTCAACCCCGTCACCGCGCCGATCCGGTTGCGGGTGGCCAGCGCGCTGACCGAGTCGAGCCCGAGTTCCACGAAGCTGTGGTCGGCGGGCACCGGCCCGCCGCGCCCCAGCGCCTCGTTGACCGCCCCGCCGACCAGGTCGAGCAGCAGCGCGCGCTGCCGGTCCTCGGCCAGCCCGGCGAGCCGGTGCGCCAGCCCGACGGAGCCGTCGGCGCCGTCCGCGGCCGGTTCCTGCTGCCCGTCGGCCGCCGGGCCGGCGGACCGCCACGCCTCGTCGGCCTCCCAGGACGGCTCCACGGGCCGCCCGCCCGCCTCGGCCGCGAGTGCGGCCAGGTCCGGGGCGTACCCGTCCACGAACAGTTCGCCGAGGGCCGTCCGCACCCGCAGCGGCCCGCCCTGGCCGCGCCGCAGCGAGCCGCGCACCCGGGCGTCCAGACCGGCGGCGAGGGCGGTCTCCTGGAGCGCCGAGGTCAGCACCGGGTGCGGGCTGACCTCCAGCAGCAGCCGGTGGCCGTCGGCCAGCAGCGCCGTGGCGGCCTCCGCGAACCGCACGGTGCCGCGCAGGTTGCGGCACCAGTGGTCGGCGTCCAGCACCGGGTCGGCCAGCCGCCCGCCGGTCAGGCCCGAGTAGAACGGCAGCCGTGCGGGCCGGGGCCGCAGCGGGGCGAGCGCGGCGCGCAGCTCGGGCAGGATCGAGTCGATGTGCGCGGAGTGCGCGGCCAGCCCGACCGCGACCAGTCGCGCGTGCAGGCCGAGTTCGCCGGAGCGGGCGACGAGGTCGGCGGCGGCGTCGGCGTCACCCGAGACGACCACCGAGCCGGGGCCGTTGATCGCGGCCACCGCCAGCCGTCCGCGCCAGCGCTCCAGCAGCGGGCGGACGCGGTCGGCGGGGGCCATCACGGAGACCATCTCGCCGCGTCCGGTCAGCGTGGCCTGCAAGCGGCTCCAGTGCGCGACCACCCGGGCCGCGTCCTCCAGGTCGAGTGCTCCACTGACCACGGCGGAGCTGATCTCGCCCATGCTGTGCCCCAGCACGGCGGCGGGCCGCACCCCGTGGCTCTCCCAGAGCGCGACCAGCGCGAGCGTCACGGCGAACAGCGCCGGCTGCACCACCGCGGCGCCCTCCAGCGCGGGTGCGCCCGCCGTGCCGCGCAGCACGTCCTGCACCGCCCAGCCGGTGAACGGCTCCAGTGCCTGCGCGCAGTCGTCGAGCCGGGCCGCGAAGGCCGGTGCCAGGTCCAGCAGTTCCACGGCCATGCCGGGCCACTGGGACCCCTGGCCGGGGAAGACGAAGGCCACGGTGCCGTCCCCGGCGGTCCCGGTCAGCGACACCGGTGCTCCGTCCGCGCCCGGTCCGGCCGGCCCCGTCCCAGCTGTGCCCGCCGTTCCCGCGGCCAGCGCGGTGAGTTGCGCCAGCAGGCCGTCCCGGTCGGTCGCCGCGAGCGCGGCCCGGTGCCGCCCGGTGGCCGGCCGGCCGGCGAGGGCGGCCGCCACGTCGGCGGCGCCGAGCTCCGGCCGGCCGGCCAGTGTGCCGTGCAGCAGCCCTGCCCGGGCGGCCAGTTGGCCCGCGGTGTCACCGGACAGTGGATACAGGAAGGGCACACCGGTGTCGGATCCGTGAGTCATCGTGCTGCACTCCTTCGCGACGGGCCGGACGGTCGGACGTGGGCGCTCCGCCGGGGAGTCCACCCGGCGGAGCGGTACGAGCTGGTTCCGTGCGGAGCCCGGGAGGGGCCCTGCCGGGAGCGGAGGTCCCGGGGCGGCCACCGGGCCCCGGAGGGCTGTCGGCCCTACGGACGGCCGACGTGACGAGCGCCCGGAACTTCCCCGGCGCACGGGAGCGACCCGGCGGTGTCTCCCCCTCCGAGGGGCCGGCCGGCGGCGGCGCACCGGTAGCCCGGACCGCCTCCTCCGCATTCCCGCCCCGGCGATTTCGACCGGGATCCGATGAGGGAGCCGACCGGAACGGGAATTGCTGAATGCTCGAGGCATATGCTGCCAGCCGCAAATATCATTTCAATAGCGGGAACCGCGACACTGCTCGTTCGGGGCGCCCGGGGCACTTCCGGAAGCCGGTTTCGACTGTTTCCGGTTTTTTCTCCGGGCCGCCCCTGCTACGGTGCTGGAGCGGCAGTTGAGCGGTCGGTCGGCCGCCCTCCGGTGGGACTCGCGCTCCACGCCGACACCCTTCCCCTTTCATTTTCAAGGAATTCCCGAAGGAGTCGCACATGGCACTGGGATATCTTTTCGGCGGCGGTGTCGGAACCGAGCCGCACGGCATCGAGCTGTATCAGGCATATCCCGTGATGCGGGACCTCTATGCCCGCATAGCCGAATGGAGCGGGCTGACCACGGGCCAACTGCTCGACGAGGAACTGCCCAAGGAGGTCGAGGAGCGCCAGAGCGTCGGCAGCATCCGGGAGGCCGCGCTGGCGCTGGCCGTCCACGACATCCTCGCCGAGCACGACCTGCACCCGGCGGTGCTCGGCGGCCTGAGCCTGGGCGCGATGACGGCGAGCGCGCTGTCAGGGGCACTGGAGCGGCGCGCGCTGATCGAGATGCTGGCGCACTCCCGCGCCGTCACCCCGCCGCCCGCCGACGCGCCTGTCCAGGGCATGGCGCTGGCCTTCGTCCCGGCCGGCACCGAGATCACCGCGCTGACCGGGGACCGGCCCGGCGTCCACCTGTCGGGGGATTTCGGGCCGACGGCGGACGGCGCCGCGGCCATCATGATGCTCTCCGGGGATCGGGAGGCTCTGGAGGCGCTCGCCGCCGGGTTGCCGCCCGGCCTGGTCACCCCGCTCCCGGACCGTCCGATCGCCGCGCACTCGCCGCTGCGCGGGTACTTCCGCACGTTCATGGCCCCGTACATCGACGCGATGTCCTTCGAGGCCCCCGGGCTGCCGCTGGCGTCCTGCCTGGACCGCAAGCTCCTCGTCACCGGCGAGGACGTCCGTGACCTCTTCCACCGCAACGCCACCGACCCGATCAGCGTGGTCGACGTGTACACCGGCATGAAGGAGCAGGGGGTGCGGCTCGGGCTGGTGATGGGCGGGTCCATCCCCGACGGCATCCTGCGGTTCCCGTTCCCGGTGGTGCACGTGGACCGGCCCGAGCACGTCGAGCAGGTGCTGACCACCGTCTACGAGCTCGGCATCGAGATCACCGAGGGGCGGTCCGCGCGGTGACCGCCACGGCGGCCGCCACGGTGACCGGAGCGGGGGCGGTGCGGCCGGGTGCCGCCTGCGACGCGCTGGTCGAGGGGTGGCTCGACACCGACCTCGACGAGTGGACCCGCCGCATCCTGCGGCGGCACTTCGACCCCGAGGCCGGCAGTCCGTACTGGCTGCGCCGGGCGGCCGGGCTGGACTTCGATCCCCGGGACATCACCCGCTACGAGGAGCTCACCGCCTTCGGCCCGTTCCCGTTGGAGGACCTGCGGTCCGGTGACCCGGCGGACCTCGTCCCGCTCGCGGTGCCGCGCCCGCTGACCGGGCGGGTGTGGGACACCGGCGGCACCACCGGCGCGCCGTGCCGGGTGTTCTACACCCCGGACATGCTGCTGCACCGCGGGGCGTGGCGGCGCTGGTCCTTCGTCAGCGAGGGCTTCGAGCCCGGCCGGAGCTGGTTGCAGGCCACCCCGACCGGGCCCCACCTGATCGGCAACGGCGTCTGGGAGTCGAGCGAGCTGTACGCGGGCCGGGTGTACGCGATCGACATGGACCCGCGCTGGGTGAAGCGGCTGATCCGGGGCGGCCGGCTGGCCGACGCCCGCGAGTACACCACCCACCTGCTGGAACAGATCGCCGACGTCCTCGGGCGCGGCGGGGTGCACTACGCCACCACCACGCCGGCGGTCTTCCAGGCGCTCCGGCAGCGCCACCCCGAGCTGGTCGCCGCGCTCGACGGGGTCCGGCTCAGCGGGACCCAGATCTCGCCGGACACCCACCAGGACTTCACGGCCGCGCTCAACGGCGGTATCTGCGGCATCAGTTACGGCAACACCTTCGGCAACGCGGCCGGGTTGGCCGCGCGGCAGACGGGAGACCTGCTGCCGTACGTGCCGAACTACCCGCAGGTGACGATGGCGGTGGTGGACCGGGAGGACTGGTCGGCCCCGGTGGCGTACGGGGCGTCGGGGCAGGTGCGGCTGACCGTGCTGCACGAGGACCTCCTCCTGCCGAACATCCTGGAGCGCGACCAGGCGCTGCGCTACGACTGCGCGGGGCTGTGGCCCAGCGACGGCGTGGCCAACGTCCGGCCGCTGCAGGTGACCAACACCGCCCCGGAAGGGCTCTACTGACCGGCCGCCGCACAGCCGTGACCGGGACGGCCGCCGTCCCGGTCCCGGGCCCGGCCAGCAGGTCGGACTCGTCGTCGTCCACCACGGCGCCGTCCCGGCGGACGTCGATCTCGGCGTAGACGGTCTCGACCGGGCCGAACAGGCTGAGGGCCCCGGCGCGGTGCTCGAAACTGTCCAGGGCACGGGCATCGGGGTGCTCCCGGGCCGGCTGGGCACGACGATCGGGGTCGGCGGTGACCACCGCGTCCAGCCGCAGCCCTGGGGTGGTGGCGATCAGCGGGCGTGGAAGGCGGAGCCGACCAGGCCGTAGCCGATCAGGCCGACGCGGAACGGGGCACGCGAGGAGGGACGCGACACGTGGCTCGTACGCCCCGCTCAATCACGAGGGCTGCCCCCGGGGCGCCCACGCCGCGCGCCGGGCACTGCGGCGGTCAGCGGGCGGCGTGGGCACCCCCGGGGCGACGCTTGGAACGGATGACGACGACTGCGCCGGCCAGCAGGAAGGCGGAGCCGATCGAGGCGAGGATGCCGGCCGAACGGTCGGAGCCGGTCTGGGCGAGCCTCTCCGGGGCGGCGACCGGCGCGGACCCGTCGGCGGCGGTGGTGGGCGGCACAGCGGCCGCCACCGCGGTGGGAGTGGAACCGGCCGTGGTCGCGGACACCGGGGCGGTGGCGGCGGGGGTCGGGGTGGTCGGAGCCGCCGGGGCGGTGGTGGCGGCCGGGGCCGAGGTCTTCGGGGCAGTGGCGGTGGTGGCCGGGTGGGCGTGGTCGCCCTGGTGGGCGTCGGCGCCGCTGGTGCCGTTCGCGGTCGGCACCGGCGCGATGCCGGGGGCGTTGCCGCTGCCGTCGAAGACCACGTCCGAGCAGGAGTAGAACGCCTCCGGGCTGTCCGAGCGCTGCCAGATCGCGTAGATCAGCTGCCGGCCGCTGCGGCCGGCGGGGATCGTGCCGGGCAGGATGTACGAGCCGTCGACCAGCTTGGGGTCGGTGACCGTGAGGAAGGGCTGCGCCTCCAGGTTCGACCAGGCCAGCGGCTTCGCCGGGTCGTAGCCCGCGTTGGTGAGGAAGAGCTGGAAGGTGCCCTTGTGCGGGGCGGTGGCCCGGTAGCGGAAGGTGAAGTCGGTGCCGGACACCAGGTTGGTGGCGGGCCAGTCGGTGCGCGGCAGGTCCAGGCCCTTGTAGACCGGGTCGCCGGCGCTGCACAGCTTGCCGTCCGCGATCAGCTGACGGTGACGGCCTGCCGCGTCGCCGATCCGCAGGCTCATCCAGTCGTACAGCGCGGCCTTGCCACCGGTCGCGACGGCGGCCTTGCAGGCGACCGACTTCGGGTTCTCGGCACCTTCCAGGAAGCAGCCCTCGACCCGGCTGAGCGGGTTTTGCATCGAGCCGTGCGCGGCGGCGGTGCCGCCTCCGAGGACACCGGTCAGTCCGGCGGTGGCGAGGACGAGGGCTGCTGTGGAGAGACGGCGGTTGCGCACGGGCATGGTGGGGGAACCCCTTCGGAGGGAGCCGGCAGGTGAGGGTGCCGCTCACGCTAGCCGCTGTCGACGGCCCTGCCGGGGGTTGACCAGCTCGGTTAGGGGCCGCTTAAGGAGCCTTTGAGGCACGGGCGCGGGAAGCGTACGGAGGGCCGGCGGCACCCGCGGTCACGGCGGGCTGAGGTTGACTCCGGCATTCGAGAGCGGGTCGAAAGAGGACGGGAAATTCTATGCCTTCCAGGGTGAGCCGCCACTTGGCACTCTGAAGACCAATGAGCGGCATCTATCTCCGCTCGACCGCCACGCCCGATAAGAATGAACCACTGAAAGCTGAGTATCTCATCAGTCCTAGAATCGGGAATGCGTGCTGCCTGACGGCACCATCCGCAGCCACAACCCTCTCGGTTACTACGAGGAGGCCCTGGCCTTCCCCGCCCCGCAGGGCGAGTTGAACCCCATGGCCGCCTGACCTTCACGGACCGGGATGGCGAACCCATGAAGCGAATCGCTGGCCGGGAGCCGTGTCCTCGCGCCAGTACCTCAGAACGGTCTCCTGCACGATGTCCAGGCGATTCGCAGCGACGAGGCACGAGACCGGGTCCGGCCCGCCGGCGTCCGCCTCGAAGGCAACGAGGACGGGCGGTCTTCCACCAAGCAGACCGGTGACTGCCGCCAGTTCCTCGGACGTGGGGGCGCGAAAGAGAGGATCTTGGAATGTCGCCGGGCAGCTGACGAAGAGCGGATCGCCGAAGACCAGTTCCAGACCGTGGTGATAGGTGAGGTCGTAATCCGCAGCGAGCCGGAACTGCCCGTGGTCCCAGGCGACAACGTCCCAGTCCCACCAGGACCCCTCGGGGAGCTCGACCCCCGCATGCCCTTGTTCAGCGCCCAATTCCCGGCCCCCGATCAGTTCGAACTGACGACAGGCTACACAGCCGTTCGCCGCCACTGCTTGACGAGTTAGACACCCGGGCGGTCGTGATCGTCGGCCGGCCCGGGCCGGGTAACCGTCATGACTCCCGTGGCTGGGAGGAGTCCGGCGCCAAGGCCACCGTCGGTCACACCACGATCATTGCCGACGGCGGCTGCCAGGGCACCGGACTCGTCATCCCGCACCGCCGCGCCAGAGGCAAGGGACTCCCGGCCTGGAAGGAGGAACACAACCGCTCACACAAGCGAGTTCGGGCTCGCGTCGAACACGCCTTCGCCCGTACGAAGAGCTGGAGGTCCTCCGCGACTTCCGCCTGAAAGGCGACGGCGTCCACTACGCCGTGCTCGGCGTCGCCCGCCGGCACAATCTCGCCCCCACCGGACAGTCGCGCCCGCGGCCACCCGCGTCCACACCGCCCCCAAGATCACTTACGGGACGGGCTTCAGATGTGGGACTTCCGCACCGAGTGCCATGCCGCGCCGGCCAGAGCCCGGGTCGACCGGACCAGCCCCAGCCCTTCGTGCTCCCGGTACAGCCGCCAGTTGTGCTCGACCAGGTCGAGCTTGTTGGAGGACAGCGACCCCGCCCGCCCGGCCCGGTATACCGCCAGCGGCTCCTGCAGGCCCCGGGCGTGGTGTCCGTCCCGCATGATGTCCAGCCACAGCGCGTAGTCCTGCCGCTTGGGCATGTCAGGCATCAGCCTCGTGCCGAGCACGGTGCGGGAGTACATGGCGGTCAGGGCCCCGATGTGGTCCTGCACCAGCATGTCCCGGTACGTCACGCGCTCGCGCGCCTTGATGACCCGGCCGTTCGGAACGAAGTCCCGGGCCTCGCCCTCGTAGTCGCCGTCGACCTTGAAGTACGAGGTGAACGTCAACGGCGCGTCACCGGCGGCGGCGAACTCGATCTGCCGCTCAAGCTTCCGGGGCAGCCACATGTCGTCGCTGTCGAGGAAGGCCACGAACTCCCCGCGTGCCCGCGCCAGGGCGAGGTTGCGGGCACGGGCGGCGCCGCCCTGCTCGGGCGCCGCCTCGGGGAGCACCCGTTCGTCCTCGCGGGCCAGGTCCCGCAGCAGGTCCATGGAGCCGTCGCCGGAGGCATCGTCGGTGACCAGCAGTTCCACGTCGGCGTGGCTCTGGGCGAGCACCGAGCGCACCGACGCGCCGAGGGTGGCCGCCGAGTTGTGGACCGGCATCACCACGGAAACCAGGGGCACGGCAGTGCTCCTCACTCGAATCGGAGTCGTCATGGACGTTGTCGTCGCCGGTCGGGGCTGCGTCGGGCGGCCGCTCGCGGGGCGCGCCGCCGAGGTGGGCCACCGCGTCGTCGGCCACGACGTGGACCAGCACCGTATCAAGCAGTTCGTCACCGGTGAGTCCGGCGGGTTCCGTGTGCGGTTCTGCTGCGGTCGCCAGGCGGTCGGCTCTGGACGCTCGCTGCCCCGGTTCGGTGCTCCGGGTCGGGCTGCGGCGCCGTCGGCCCTGGGGCGGGCCATGCCGAATTTGGCCACACGGGTGGCGAAATATCGCATTGAGGCACCATTTGATCACTGGCTGTGATGTGATCGGTTCCTGTCAGGCGGGCGGTCCCGATGGCGACGGGTCGATGCCTGCTGCTCGGTGCCCGGTGTGGTGAGTCCTGGCCCGGTCTGCTCCGTCGGCCGGGTGCTTCCAGCAGCGTCACTCGTGTCGGTAGCGAGGGAGTGTGTCTCATGTCCGTGTCCGTTGCGGATCCGTTCGTCGGCCTTCCGGCTCGGAGGACCCTTCGTGCTGGCCCCAGATCTGTTCGAACTTCCTTGGCTGTGCGCGCTGTTGGGGTCCGGCAAGGAGCTGGTGCTCCAGGGGGCCTGGGTTCGGCGGGACGGGCTAGCGCCGGCCGGCCGGGCTGTCGCGGGGTGAGCGGACGGCTCGGCCGACGCTGAGTTCGTCGCGGATGCGGCGGGCGAATGAGACCCGCCACTCGACCAGTAGGCGGTACTGCCCTGCCCTGCACACCCGAGACCTGGAGTCTGCGATGGCAATTCCTGTTCCGCCCGTTCCCCACGCGAGGGTGATCTTCGTCGGCGTCGGCCAGGGGGACTGTACCTTGATCGTCTTTCCGGACCCGCCACACGGCACCGGCGAGGTGGTGCTGATCGACTGCGGCTCCACCAAGGGTGCGAAGTGCCTGATTCCCGGACCGCCGGAGCGGGTCGTGGACGCGCTCACCAACGTCAAGCACCTCCTCACCACGTACGTGCCGAAGAAGACGATCGACTACCTGTTCATCACACACGCCGACGAGGACCACTACAACCTCCTGGTGCGGGCGCTCGACGGGTTCACGGTCAAGGACAGCTACTTCACCGGGGTGCTGGAGGACTACAAGAACGGTCGGGACTCCTTCGGTGCGGTCAAGGCCGATGCGACCTACGCCTGGTTGAAGGCCAAGGGGGCGAAGCCGCTGGCCAACTCCCTGGCCTTCAGCGGTCCTGCGGCCGGTGGTGGTGCGAGCACCCCGTGGCAGTACGGGCGGCCGGTCGTTCCGCTCGGCGGCGACGACGGGCTCTACGTCGTGGCCGCCAATGCCTCCGGCTCCTACGCGACGCGGCACGCCAAGTGGCAGCAGGTCCTGGCCGCGTCGACGGATCCGCACGAGAAGGTGCGGCTGCAGAAGGAGCTGGGCCGCTATGACCCGAACCCGGACAGCGCGGTGCTGGCGCTGGTCTACAAGAAGGCGGTCATGATGCTCATGGGGGACGCGACGGTACTCACCGAGGAGTTCATTCTCGGCGCCTGGGCGCCCCAGCTCCCCTCGGCCAACATCACGCTCAAGATGGGGCATCACGGCAGCGACACCTCCTCCCGCGAGAAGTGGGTCAGGCTGCTCAAACCGCAGCGACTCACGGTCAGTTCGGGCACCAAGGCGTTCAACGGCTCGGGCATCCCCAAGATCAGCCACCTGGAACAGGTCAAGCTGTGGTCCGGTGCCGTCCAGCCGGCCGACTCCCACGAGTACACCTACTTCGACGACCGCCCCGCGTACAAGTCGTTCGTCCCCGACTTCACCGACCAGTCGATCTTCACCTCGCAGTTGATGGTGAACCCGCTCTGGACGGACACGATGCCGGACGACGAGCGCTTCATCTGCGGTACCTGGCACCTGACGCTCGATGCCGCCGGCAACGTCCTGATCGACTACTGACGGACCAGCGAGGGGACACATCATGGCGCTGACAACAGAGGAACTCCGGCGCAGGTTCCCCGTGGTCGGAGGCGAGTTCCGGCTGACGGCGGAGGAACTGGCCGTGCCGGGGACGGAGGAGCTCTTCGGCACCCACCTGGGCGGCCCCCTCTCCGTGACCGGGGTGACCGCCGCCGACCCGGAACACCTCACGCTCTCCGGAGCGGTCGCGGTCCCCGGTCTTTCTCCGGGAGCCGCGGTGACGGTCACCTTCTCGGCGAACGCGACGGCGTCACCCCCGGTCGTGACCGGCCTGACCCTCGACGTCACCCTGACCACGGCCCCGGACCCGGGCGAGTGGAAGGTCGACCTGCCGTACCTGCGGCTCGAAGCCGGCTTCCTGCGCGAGTACGGGTTCGAACGGCTGCTGCTGGTGCTGTCGGCCGAACCCGGCGCCGGCGACGTGGTGTCCACGGTCGCGACCGTGGGCGGCGATCTGCCGTTCGCCGCCGGGGGAGTGGCGCTGAGGCTTCGGACCCTGGTCCAGGAGGGGCCGGCCGCCAGCACGTACACCCTGAACGGCGAATTCTCCGGAGTGACCTTCTCCGCCCTGGGCGATCTCGGCCAACTCGTGCCGGGAGCATCCTCCGAGCGCTTCTCGTTGCCCGCCCTGCCCGGCCTCCCGCTCCCGGCCACGGTCGAACTCGCCGGTCTGAGCGTCGTCTTCACCCCCGACGTCCATCGCGCGGCGGCAGGGCTGGACCCCGTGCTGGCCGCCTCGGCGCGGGTGAACATCCCCGCCCGCTGGCCGCTGATCCCCGGTGTGTTCGAGATCGAGGAGATCGACGTCGAGTTCGGCGTCGGGTCCCCGCGCACCGCCGGGGCGAGCGTGCGTGCCCGGCTCGGCGGCGTCCTGCGCATCGGCGAGGCCTTCGTGGGGGTGTCGGTCTCCGTGCCGGAACTCGATCTCACGGCCGAGCTGCTCCGGCCGCTCCCGCTCACCGACGCCCTCGCCGTGTTCCTGCCCGGTGTCGAGGTCCCCCTCGGGGAGGTCGAGGCCTTCAGCGCGTGGGTCAACGCGAGGTCCAAGGACTACAGCGCCGAGTTGGACCTCGCGGGCCCCTGGAGCATCGGGGACGTCTTCGCCCTCACCGGTATCACCCTGTCCGTCCGGAGCACCGGAACCGGCCGCCCGGCCGCCCGGCTGTTCGCGGAGGCCGCTCTGGGCCGGTCCGTGCTGAGCGTCGAGGCCGGCTACGACGACGGAGGGTGGCAGTTCACCGGCATCGCCAGGGACGTGGTCCCCGCCGACCTGTTCGACCTGTTCGGTGTGGCACCGCCCGCACTGCTCGCCGACCTGACCGTCCGCGAGACCAGGGTGTCGTTCGACAGCGGCGGCCGGGAGTTCGACCTGGTCTGCTCCTGTGAATTCCCGCTCGGCGACGCCGACGCCGTGCTCGCCCTGGCCGTCCGTCTGTCGCACAGGGCATCGGGCGGCTACGACAGGACAGTCTCGGGGACGCTCACGGTGCAGGTCCCGGACGGGCACGGTGGCTTGCGCGCGCTGGACTTCGGCGTCGACTATCGCGAGGAGGCCACCGGGTCGACGATCACCGCGGTGTGGAACGCGGACGAAGGCATCGCGCTGACCGACCTGGTGGCCGCGCTCGGCGTCGAGCTGCCCGAGCTGCCCGAGGTGTTGCGGCCGGTGCTCACCGCGCTGTCGGTGCGGTACGACTCCGTGACGGGTCAGGTGCTGCTGACGGCTTCGACCGAGCGCACCGGGTGGGTCTACGTCAGCCGTCCCGGTACCGGCGCCGGTGCCCCCCGGGTCGACGCGGCCGCGGTGCGGGCCCGGCTCGGGGCGCGCGTCTCGGATCTGCCGTTGGTCGGCGAGGCGATTCCGCCCGGTGCGGACCTCGTCATCGACGGTGTCGCCTTCACCTCGACGCCGACCGGGTGGACCGCGGCCCAGGCCGTCGCGGTCAACGACGCGCTGAACCGGATCGATTCCGTGGCGGGGCGCCGGCTGCCGCGCTTCGCCGCCGGTACGACGGCCGGGCCCGGCCTCGCCGTCCAGATCGAGCTGGGTATCGGCGGGGTGCCGCAGGAGCCGCTGCTCCTGCCGATCACCACAGGGTCCGGCGGCACACTCGTGGCCGCCTCCCGGGGCCCGGTCACCGTGCACGCTGCTTCGGACGACACGTCGTCACGTGACCTCGGCCTGACCTTCGGGGCGCTGCGAATCTCGCGGATCGGCGTCGGCCTCGCGGGCGGGCAGATCTTCGTCGCGCTGGACGCGGTCCTGTCGGTGGGCCCGGTCCGGCTGGTCCTGATGGGTCTCGGGCTCGGAATCGACGGGGAGTTGAGCGTCTCGCCCCGATTGCGCGGGGCGGGCGTACAGCTGGACAGGCCGCCACTGAGGATCAGCGGCATGGTCGAGCGCCGTACCGGCTCGGAGGTCGCCCCGGGGCTCAAGGAGCAGTTCGTCGGGCTCGCCTCGGTGGAGACCGGGTTCTTCGCCCTGAACGCCGCCGGGTCGTACGCCAAGGCCGTGGACGGCTGGTCGTCGATATTCCTCTTCGGCGAGATCTCCGGCGGCGAGCGCGGGCTGTTCGGCCCGCCCCCGTTCCGGGTGATCGCCCTCTCGCTCGGCTTCGGTGTCAATAGCACGGTCCGCACACCCCGGATCGACCAGGTCGGCGAGTTCCCGCTGGTGAACCGGCTGGACGGCAGCGGCAGCGGCGACACCCCGGAGAAGGTGCTGGAGAAGCTCGCCGGCCCCGGCGGCTGGATCACCCCGCGCGAGGGCCAGTACTGGGGCGCGGGCGGGATCGAGTTCAGCTCCTTCGAATTCATCCGCTCCCGCGCGCTGCTGCTGGTCGAGGGCGGCCAGTCCTGGAAGGTTCTGCTGATCGGCCGCACCACCGTCGACCTGCCGCGCAACAAGGCCGCCAGGAAGCCGATCGCCCGGCTCGTCATCGACCTGGCCATCGGCTACCACCACGACCAGGGCCTGTTCTCGATGGACGCGGTCATCGCGCCCGGCTCGTACGTCATCGACCCGGCGGCCGAGCTGACCGGTGGCCTGTCCTTCTACGTCTGGGGCCAGGACCGCACCGCCGTCGGGGGCGGCAAGGGCTTCGTGTTCACCCTGGGCGGCTACCACCCCCGTTTCAGGCGGCCCGCGTACTACCCCGACCCGCCGCGCGTGGGGTGGCGGTGGGCGATCGGCCCGGTGGCGATCCGCGGCCAGGTGTACGCGGCGCTCACCGACGGCGCGTTCATGGCCGGCGGCGAGCTGTCCGCGAACTACGACAAGGGACACGGCATCCAGCTCCAGGCGTGGTTCACTGCCTGGCTGGACGCGCTGGTGCAGTGGAAGCCGTTCTACTTCGACCTGTCGATGGGCCTGAGCATCGGGGTTGCGGCCACCGTCAAGGTGCTGTTCATCCGGGTCCGGGTCTCCCTGGAAGTCGGGGTGTCGCTGGACCTGTGGGGGCCGCCGATCGGCGGCCGGGCCAGGATCAAGGTCTGGTTCATCAGCTTCACCGTCGAGTTCGGCACCGGCCGGGACGGCGTACCGCCCATCGAGTGGGGGGAGTTCAGCGTCCAACTGCCCGCCCCGCTGTCGATCACCCCACTGCGCGGGCTGCTGGTCGACGTCGACCCCGAGGAGACCGCGATCCGGTCCGTAGCGGGGGAGCCCCTGCTGGTCTCCATGGACGGATTCGCCGTGCGCACCGAGGCCGCCGTCCCCGCCGGCCGCATCCTCCTCAACGGCCGGCCGTTCGCCGGGACCGAGGACGACACCATCGACATCCGGCCGATGGGGCCGAAGGGACAGGGCGTGGTCTCCGATCACCACGTCACCCTGAAGCGGTTCGACAGCGTCTACACCCCCACCGGATGGGGCGTGGCCGTCCACCGGCAGGACATGCCCAAGGCGATGTGGGGTGCGCCGCTGGGAAAGCCCGGCGACGTGCTGGACGGCGACGGGCTCCTCAGCGGCTGCCTGGCCGGCATCACCTTCGAGATCCCCAAGCCCGAACTGGCTCCCGCGGTCGGCTGGGTGGACGCGGAGGCGCTGGAGGCCGACGGGCTGCCGGATGCGCCGATCCCGTTGCTGGGCTCGGCGCCGGAGGGGCCGCCGTCCGTCCCGGACGACGAGGGCGAGGGCAGCATCGGCGCCATCGTCGACCCCGACCGCGGTATCGCCGCGCGGACCACCGCAGCCCGCCGCGCCTCGGTGCACGCCGCCCTGGCCGGCCTCGGCCTCGCCCCCGGCACCGACGAGCCGCTGACCCGCTACGCGGACCTCGCGAAGACCACGTTCACCAACGCGCCCATGACCACCACAGCCGAGAGGTGAACCGACGTTGAGCGGTACCGAAGACCTCCGCGTCGCCTTCCACGACTACCGTCGTCCGCTTGCCGCCGCCGGCGTCTACACGCTCACGGCGGAGCACCACCTGACCAAGGACGGCAACCGGGTCGACGTGAACCCGGCCATCCCCGCCACCACACAGCAGTTCGAGATCCGCGCGGTCCGGTTCGTCCTGGACCCCTCGTCCGTGCACGCCCACTACCCGGCCGAGGGCGCCGCCGGCGACTTCGGCCGCACCCTGCCGCACATCACCCTGGACCGCTCCATCCTGCCCTGGGAGCGGCTGCTGAAAGCCCGCGCGGTGCCCGAACAGGCCCCGTGGCTGGCGCTGATGGTGTTCCGTGCGGGTGAACTGCCCGACGACCCGGAGGGTTTGGGCCGGACCACCACCCGCACCGTCGCCGAACTGCGCCGCCCCGGCGGCGGCATCCTCGGGCCCGACCTCAGCAACGAAGGCATCACCCCGGCCATCGAGGCAAGCCGCTGCCAGAGCATCGACGTCCCGGCCGGGCTGTTCACCGCGCTGGTGCCGCGTGAGGAGGAACTGAACTACCTCGCCCACGTCCGCGACGTCTCCACCCGACCGCAACGGCGCGACGACGGCGAGATCCTGACCGAGGGCCAGTACGCCGTCCTGGCCGCCAACCGCCTCCCCCGACAGCCCGGCACCTACACCGCGCACCTGGTCTCCCTGGAAGGCTTCAACGGCAAGCTCGACCCCGGCCAACTGGGCGCGAGCGTAAGGTCCGTGCGGCTGTGCGTGCTGCACTCCTGGACGTTCACCAGTGACCCGGCCGGCACCCGCGACGCCGCAGCCCTGCTGAGCGACCTCGTCGCACCGGCCCGCGAGGAAGGGGGGCGGGAGAACCTGGCACTTCGCCTGCGCCCCAGCACGGACACCGCGGCCCGGTCCACGCCGGACGCCGAGCGGTATGCCGGGCGCCGCCTGCACCTGGGCTACACCCCGCTGCCGTACCGGCTGCTGTCGGGGGAGACCACCTACGGCTGGTACCGCGGCCCGTTCGTCCCCGTGATCGCCGCCGCGACCCGTGACTTCGCCCGCGACACCCCGAAGACCACGGCCGACCACGCCCTGATCTACGAGCCGGAGCACGGCCTGTTCGACGTCTCCTACGCCGCCGCCTGGACACTCGGCCGCACCCTGGCGCTGAGTGACCCCGACTACAGCGAGGAGATCACCCGCGCGCGGCGCGAACTGGCCAACACCGCGGCGACGATGATGGCCCTGGCCACCGCCGGCCCGGCGCTCGCCGCCGCCGACCCCGCCGACCTGGACGGGCGGACTCTACGGGAGTTGGCCGCTCCCGGTTTCGCGTCGAGTCTCCTCGACGCGTTCACCCGCCCCCTCGCCCCGCACGACCGGGCCCCGGCATCGGCCCGCCGCACCCGCGTCACCCGGCAGAGCGCCCGCGCCGTACTCGCGACCGGACCCAAGGCCGCGGCCCTACAGGCCACCGCCGAACGACACACCCGGACCCTGCCGGCCTGGCTGGACGAACTGACGCTGCTCCGCCGGGTGCCGTTCAACTACCTGGTGCCCAACCCCGCGATGCTCCCCCCGGAGTCGATCCGGCTGTTCCGCATCGACGAGAACTGGATCGAGGCACTGCTCGCCGGAGCCCGTGACGTCGGCGTCCACACCTCGCTGGACGCACTCGTCGACACGGCGCTCACCGCCGCCGTCGACCGCCGCCGCACCCGCGTCCGCACAGCGGAAACCGGCCGGGCCGGGCTGCTGATCCGCTCCGAACTCGTCGAGGCCTGGCCGGTGTTCGACATCCTCACCACCACCGGCGGAGCGAACGTCGCCGAACTGCGCCGCGACCACCTCGCCCCCGACACGCTGCTGCTGCTCCTGGACGCCCTGCCCGACGAGATCGTCATCCGCGAGCCCGGCCAAGGCATCCACTTCGGCATCGACAGCAACGACGCCGCAGGCGACAACAGCGTCATCAACCTGCGTGAGCACCGGCCCGGGCCCGACCTCGGCCACCCGCTGCGCCGCGACTACCCCGCCGCAGGCGGCCTGCTCACCCGCCACCTGCGGCTGCCCAACGGGGGCGGTGCACCGGACGTTCTCGCCCTGCGCGGCGACCGGGGCCTCGTCCCCGCGCTCGCCGCCGACCTCGACCCGGCCCTCGACGACCTCGCACCCGGCGAATTCGCCCTGCAACTCGTCAACGCCCCCGTCGAACAACGCCTGACCCTCGACGCGACGCCCGGCCAGGAGAGCGCCCGATGACCGACACCGACCTGATCGTCCCCGTCGAGGTCCACGCGCTGCTGGCCACCCGCGACGTGGCCGCGTACGACGACTTCCGACGCTGGACCCCCAAGTACCCGTGGACGTTCTCCAAGGACCACCGCAGCAACGCCGAACCGCCCATCCAGCACTCCGAGGGCAACCCCGGCGAGGGCATCCACGTGCAGTGGCAGCTGCCCGAAGCCCTGACCACCGGAGCGATCGACCCCGCCACCGGCGTCAGCACCTTCCCGTGGGTGCCCAACCGCTGGCTCGTGGTGCGCTACGCCCAGGTGCGCGGCGAGCTGAAGGCCGCCGGGTTCCTGATCCACAGCGACTACCTGGAGAAGGCCGACGGCGGGCCCGAAGAGTCGGCCTTCACCCCGTTCGTCGACCCGGCCTCCCCCAAGGAAGCGCCGCGCCACGACTACATCGGCCGCGCCCACAAGCTGAGTGACGGTCCCTGGCGCGAGCCGCCCGCCCGCCCGCAGCTGTTTCTCACCGCGATCGGCAGCGGACTTCCCGCCTTCGCCGCCTTCGCCCCCTACCACGAGAACGTCTTCCTCTTCCACGACACCCTCGCCGACCTCAAGGCCAACGACAACTACCCGCCGCCGTGCACCGTCAGCTACTGCGTGATCGGCTGGTACAGCCGGGACGACGCCGACATCCTCACCACCGCGCGCGACATCGAGGGCCTGCTGCCCCCCGACGCCGACCCCGACAGTCCGGCCGACGTGCTGCGGGCCCTGGGCTGGGCCGCCCCCGACGACATGCCGAACACGATCACCCGGACCCGGTACGTCGGCACCGCCCTCGGCATCCCGTGGAACCGCGACGGCGGACACCACGCCTCCGACCGCCCCGAGACCCAGGACGTCAAGGTCGCGATCGGCCACAGCACCGCCGACGCCGTCGCCGCCCTCGCCGACCACCAGACCGGCGGCACCGACCTTGCCGACCAGGTCCGCGCCCTGTTCCACGGCAACCCCGACGAGCTCGACGGCCCCGACTGGCAGGTCTCCCTCGACGAGATCACCCGCCGGTCCTGGTTCAGCGGCCACGACGGCGGTGCCACCTGGCAGGTCGTCAACCGGCCGAGCGACCAGGCCGACACCCAGGCCCCACCACCCGACCAGCCGGACTGGATCACCGCCCTCAACCGCGACCAGGACGACCACGACCAGGCCAAGCACCGGCTCGCCTCCGCACAATGGCGGCTGTGGACGCTGTGGTGGCTGCGCCGCCTCCCCGAAAACCGCCGCCCCCTCGACTACACCTTCGACGAGCAAGCCTGGGACCAGCGGATCCACGAGGCCGGCACGCGGGTGACAGAACTCGAAGCGGAGGTCGAACGGCTGAGCGGGAAGGTCCCGCACGGTCTCACCCCCGAAGAGGTCCAGGCCGCGATCGACCGCTACCCCGCGGACAACAAGCTGGAGCTGGCCGACGAGCTGGAGCTGAAGCGCACGCCCCGGCAGAGCTACCACCGCCCCGCCGACCCCGTCCTCGCCCTGACCGGCTCGGGCACCTCGCAGCCGCTCGGCCGCGACGAGGACGACCCGCTGCCTTGCCGCCTGCCCTCCGCGCTGCTCACCCGGGTGAAGATCAACAATGGCTGGGTCGGCGTCCCGGCCAACCCGCAGCTGCCCGCCAACACGCCCGAAGTCCCGGGCATCATCGAGGCGGTGGTCGCCGAGTTCGCCCTGCTCGACCAGGCCGTGCGCACCCCGGCCGCCGTCGGCGCCGACACCGCGCTGCACGCCGTCGTCGCCGACCCGGCCGCCAACTCCCAAGGTCCGTGGCCCGAGTACAGCCAGGTATGGCGCCAGCCCTGGCTCCCGCTCTACCTCCAGTGGGAGATCAAACACTGCGCCACCCCGTACCAGAGCCAGGACGCCGCCCCCAACTGGGAATACGGCCTCGGTGAGGACGGCGATCCCGAACCCGACCGCTACCGCTACCGCTGGACGGGCAGGGGTGCGGCCTCTGGCGACGGCGACGGCGGACGGCGGTGGAACGCGTTCGGTGGGCGTGCCTTCGTCACCCCCTCCACCCGCTTCGTGCTGCGCGAGCAGGCCCGCAGGCTCGCCGAGCACGCCCCGCCGCAGCTCGCCCGTCAACTGCGCGCCATGCGCGAGGAACTGGAGGGCATCGACGTGCTCTCCCAGACCCTCGACGGCTTCCACGACTGGCTCATCCAGCAGGACGGCGCCGCCCAGGCCGTTACCGACCACTCGATCCTGGCCCTGGCCGGCGAGACCAACCACGTCCCCGACGGCGCGGAAGGCCACGGCACGCAACGCTTCCAGCCCGTGCGGGCCGGCCAGTTCCACTTCATCGAGCTGATCATCATCGACCGCTTCGGACGCGTGTGCTCGCTGGTGCAGCCGGTCGACACCCAACCCGTCCAGTTCCCGCTGATCCGCGCGGACAGCGTCGTACCGGACCACGACCTGTTCCCGAACCCGCCCGGCCCGCAGCGCTTCGTACAGCTACCGCCCCGGCTCGTCCAACCGGCCCGGGTACGCCTGGACGCCGTGCCACTGCGCGCCGACCAGCCACCCGCCGAGGCGGCCGAAACCGTTGACACCACACAACTCCCGGGCGCCGACGCACCCGTGGCCGGCTGGCTGCTGGTCAATCATCTCGACCGGACACTGCTGGTCTACGGCCCCGACGGAGAACCCCTCGGCGAACTGCGCGTGGTCCGCGACGTCCGGAACACCCGCACGACAGCCTGGAACACGCTCCCGCACGCCCCCTACCGCCACCCGGAGGACGACGACTTCGCCGCCGCCTACCCGCATGTCGCAGCCTTCGCCCGCGGCCTGCTCGGCCACGAGCCGGAAGCCTTCGAGGCGCTGGCCAAGACGATCGACACCGCGCTCGACCACATCCTCGAACCCTCACCCGACGAGGACCGCTCCCCGGCACGGCTGATCGGCCGCCCCATCGCCCTCATCCGCACCCGCCTCAACCTGGACCTGATGGGCGAGCCGCTGACCGACCCCAGCTGGAAGCGCGCGCTCGTCCCGCCGGACGAGGACTACCCCGACCCGAGTGACTATCCCGACCACCGGAACTACCCCGACTACCGCTGGACCGTGCGCCTCGGCGACCCCGACCGGCTGTCCGACGGCCTCATCGGCTACTTCGCCGCCGACGACCACGACCAGCGCACCCGCTACCACCGCTTCCACGCCGTCGACCCGAACGGCCCGTCGAACGGCTACGTGACGGCCATCGACATCGGCGCCCACCTCACCCTTCCCGCCCGGCCCGCCGACCGCCCCGCCACCCACCACCTCACCCTGCTCGCCTGCCCGCACACCGCCGTCCACGCGACCACCGACATCCTCCCCGTCGCCGACGTCACCGTGGACGCGGACACCACCCACCGGGCCCTGGCCCGCATCCGCGCCTCCTTCCGCCTCAACCCCCTGCTCGCACCCGACCGGTTCGGCCCCCCGGTGGCGGCCGCCTCCCTCAAGGCCCGGCCCGGCCACCCCGTCTCGGCGATGACGGACGGCGACCCGACCACCTCCCACGAGAGCGGCGAACCGCCGGCGGCAGGTGACTGGGTCCGGCTCGACCTGCACACCGAACGGCGAGTGGAAGCCGTCGACATCCTCCTCGGCCGCCCGGACGGCAGCGGCACCCCCACAGCCACCGAGCTGGAAGCCTCCACCGACGGCGAGCAGTGGACCGTCCTGCGCGGCTACACCCGGGTGACCGAGATCCACCACACTCCCGAACCACCGCTCACCGCCCGCTTCCTGCGGCTGCGACACACCAGCTCCGCCGCCGAACCCTGCGCCGTCCGCGAGTTCGGCGTGCAAGCCGAACCGCCGGACAAATCCCTCGTCATGCCCCGCCCCGCAGCCTGGCACGGCGACTGGACCTGGGCCGAACCGATCCCCGTGGACGGCACCGCGACCGGCCTGCCGCTGCCCGACTGGGACGAGCACCTCATTGACAACGCCGACCAGCTCTCCCACCCCGACGCACCCCTTCCCGTCGCCCGCTCCGGCTACCTCCAACTCCAGCCGCCGGCCCCGGGACGGACCCGCACCACCCCGGCCCCCGCCCCTGCCCAGGCCCCGGAAGGAACCGCGTCGTGACCAGCCCCAACCCGGCCCTCCTCCTCCCGTACCGCCTGGAGCACACCCCGGCGACGGCCACACAGCCCGGAGAGGTGGCCCTCGACCGCGTCCGCCTCACCATCGGCGACGACCCGGACGGCCGCAGTGCCTGGCCGGTGCGGTGCGCGCGGATCTCCGTCGGTCTCCCGCTCGCCGAGCACGCATCCGTGCCGTCCGGAGAACCCGTCATCCTGCGCACCCGACTGGAACTCGACCGCGGCACCGGCCACGGCCGGCAGTGGCTGGTCGAGACCACCACCACCGACCCGGCCGTCACCACCCTCACTCTGGTCCCCGCCGAACCCGCCCGTTTCGACGGAACCTGGACCCTCACCCTCACCCTCGACATCAGCACCCCGCTCGGCACCCGGTGCCGCATCACCGAGAACACCGCGCTCGGCGACAGCAGCCCGCAGCGCCGCGCCGGCACCGCCGCCTTCACCGGCACACCCCTGCCCAACTGACCCCCTGCACAGAGGAGTTCCACAGCCGTGACCACCGCTGACCTCCCCATGCTGCTCCCGCCCGCCATGGTTCCGGAGCCCGGCACGCTGAATGTCTCGACCTTCGCGAAACCGGAGTACGCCAAACTGACCTTCACCTACGGCAAGGTGAAGTCCGGCGGTAACTGGCCCGTGCACTGCAAGTGGTTCAAGGTCCGCATCCCGACCGGCCGCCAGGCTTCCGCCCTGACCAGCGAACCATCCCTGATCCGGCACGAGTTGACCGTGCCGGAGGGCAAACGGCAGTGGACCGTCGAGCGCGACACCCGTGACCCCAACCAGGTCGTCTTCACCTGCTCACCGCCGCCGGGCGAGCCCGCCGCGTTCGACGGAACCTGGAGCGTCGAGCTGGAGTTGTGGGGCATCGAGGTCAACGGCGGCGTCGGCCCGGTCGCGATCGTCTGGGAGGAGTCCACCTCGGCCGCCGGGGCAACCGGCCGATTCGAGGACCGCGCCGGCCGGGGCGAGGTCAGCAAGCGCGACGACTCGTTCTACCTGCACAGCTTCCGCCCGGCCTCCGTGGCCATCGGCCGCAACACCAAGGCCACCCTCCACTGGGAAGGCACCCCCCACGCGACGTACACCATGTACTACCGCAAGCCGGACGGCACCCAGGGATCGTCCACGGCCGGCGGCGGCAGCTGGACCTCCCCGGTGGAGCTGGTCGACGACTCGAGCTTCACCCTCGAAGCGAAGATGGGGAACGAAGTTCGCTATCTCACCACCTACATCAAGGTCAACGACCCCGACATCGCCGTGACCACGGTGACTGCCGCCAGCGACAGCGTGTTCAACGGGCATGTCACCCAGGCGGCCGGCAAGGTCCTCCGCGTCGGGGAAATCCGTGGTCCCTACAGCGCCACAGCGCCCAATGAGAGGCCCCTGACCATCGCAGGCGGAGCCTTGACCGTCTCGAACAGCAGCACCGAATTCAGCAATGCCATCATCGCGAAGGCCATCAAGTCGCCCGAAAACGCTGCGCTCACTATCGAGAACATGCCAAGTGCCGTGAATATCGCCAAGAAGGTGAAAGTCACTTTCGCCGACGGCGTTCTCTCGGTCACCGGCGATGGAACATACAGCGGCGCCATCAGTACGATCAGCATCGCGGCCAGCCAGATCAACGGACGCGGGGCCGGCGTGCTCGGCCTCAACGGCAGTGTCACGGTCAACGGTACCCTCGCTGCTACCGGTGACGTCACCGCCGGCGGCAATGTCACGCTCGACCCCGGGGCGACCGGGTATCTCTGGCTCAAGACGGGCCGCTTCGACACCGCGGCGCAGGCCACGGTGAACCTCCACGGCGGCCTCAACGCCAACGGGGGCCTGAACATGGGCGCAGGCAAGAACATCACCGTCCCCCAGGGCGGTGGCTCGCTTGTGGTGGCCGACGCGTTCGTCGCGAAGTCCCATCATCCGGGCTACACGTATCCCAAGGTGGAGGTGGGGCCGACGGGCGTTGCCACCTCCTTCACCCACAAGGGGAGGCGCGTCCTGCGAACCGGTGACCTGGTCTACCTCAAGTCTCACTGGCAGAACAGCTATCTCAAGGCCGACCCCAACGACAAGGAACAGAAGGTCACCCGGACACCGTCCCCCGACATGAGCAACGGTCGCTTCATGTGGTATTTGGACATCTCCGGATATTCGCCTGCCGCCGTGGTCGACGAGGAGGCCGAGGACGCCGAGGCCCTGGAATAGCAGGGGCGTTGCAAAGGTCCGGTGACCACGTGAGCCTGGCGCTGATCGCCCGGCCCTGCTATTCCAAGGCATCGGCCGATCCCGCCTCCGGCGAAACAGTTCCGTCAGGAGCCGACCCAATCTGGTGATCCGTCAGCGAGGTCATCAGCGTCCTCCTTGATCAGGGTGTCCACCGAATTCATGGCACTCCCTCCGAAGGATCGTGTGAGCCAGTGATGTGACAGGCCGGCCGAGGCTCGGACTCGGGTCTCGGCCGGCCGGGCCGCGACTGGCGGGTGGCGGCCGAGGGGGCCGTGCTGCGGAAGCTGGTCGAGGAGGCCAGCCGCGCGCAGTTCACGATCGGCGACTACGCGCTGGAGGTGGAGCCGATGCGCGAGCCGGGCGGGTCGGCGCCGGCGGAGGAGCTGTTCACGGTCAAGGACTCGCTGTTCCGCCTGGCCGAGGACATCGGCCTGAACTACTCCGCGATCAAGGACTCCCGCTGGACGTCCTCGAAGTGGCCGAAGGAGCGCCGGGCGGACGGGGTGTCGTTCACGGTCCACCGGATCCTGGCGTCGATACCGGACGAGGCCGAGCGGTTCGCGGCGGTCCCCACCCCGCCGGAGGGCAAGGCCCGGTGGACGGCGGAGGCGGCCAAGCGGCGGACCGGCCGGCAGGTCGACGCAGTCGGTGAAGGCCGCCGACACTGTCGGCCGCGACTCGCGCGGCTACGACGGCGCGAAGAAGATCAACGGCCGCAAGCGCCACCTGGTGGTCGACACCCACGGCCTGCCGCTGTTCGTCATGGTCACCCCGGCCGACATGACCGACCGTGACGCCGCGAAGGAGGTGCTGTTCCGGCTCCGTCTGATGCGCCCGGAGATCACGATCGTCTGGGCCGACTCCGGTTACGCGGCCCCCAAGCTCGGCGGCTGGGCGAAGAAGTACTTGAACCTGACCCTGAGCACGGTCGGCCGGCCGAAGGGCGCGAAGGGCTTCGTGGTGATCAAGCGGCGTCGGGTGGTGGAGGGGTCGATCGCCTGGATCGTGAACGCCCGCCGTCACGCCCGCGACCACGAACGCCTCGTCCAGCACTCCGAGTCGCTGATCACCTGGGCGGCGATCACTCTCATGAGCAGGCGCACCACCCGACGGCAGTCCCGCCGGGCCGGCCAGGCCGAGCCCCGGCCCCCGATCGGGCACTGATCGTTCTCGCGGCGGTTCGGACCAGGGAGGCCCTGACCAGCGGGAAACTGATCCGGGGTCACCTCCGACTCTCCCACGGTCCCGAGCCGCATGTCAGGCGATTCGCGCCCGCAGCACCATGCGGCTGGCCGAAGATGTTGTTCGCCCGGCGGTGGAGTGGTCCGATCCGGACCGGGGGAAGGGGCCGTTCATGGAGATCATCAGCGGCCCCGGCCTGCACGGCCGGCCCTGGCCCGAGCTGATGCCCGACCACCGCCCGGCCCTGGTCCGCGCCGCCCTTGATCCGGTGCAGGCCGGGGATCACCGCGCGCCCCCGCCGAGCTGGGCCGGGAGGCGGCTGGCGCGTAGTTCTTGCAGGTCGGGGATGTGGTTGTCGAGGGTGCCGGGGCTGACACCGAGGAGCTCGGCGATCGAGGTGATCGAGTGCTCGTGGTTAGGGAGCCCGGTCGGTCGCGGCCGGACCTATCAAGCCAGATGAGGGCGACTTTCACACGACACCCGCCGGGGTGTTCTACATTTTCCGCACCGTCTCTTGAGGCCCTGACTCAGCCTTAAACCTGACGGGCCACCATAGGACGCCCAAT
The DNA here is from genome assembly GCF_042726075.1 of Kitasatospora sp. NPDC127035. Taxonomy (NCBI): domain Bacteria; kingdom Bacillati; phylum Actinomycetota; class Actinomycetes; order Kitasatosporales; family Streptomycetaceae; genus Kitasatospora; species Kitasatospora sp. NPDC127035. The sequence continues at coordinate 60,049 of NZ_JBHXDN010000025.1, forward strand.
TCAAAAGATGAAGATGGAGGATCAGTGAACCTTCGTGCGCGTGTTTCCGCGGTTGCCTTGGCCGTCGCGACAGCCGGCCTGGGTCTGGTTACGGCCGGCCCGGCAGCGGCTGCCACCTGCGGCGGCACAATCTCGGACTGGGAAGCCGTCGGCCTCGTCAGCGCTTTCACCGGCGACGCGAAACTGACGAGCATGGGAATGTACGGCGGGTCCGTGCAGAACGGGCTGGCCACGGTCGTCGTGACCGGTACTACCGTGACCCAGGCCACCCCGGGCCTCAAGGTGTTCACGAACACCACGTTCACACCGGGTTCATTCACGTGGAGCTACAACAACGGGTACGGGAACAGCAGCCTGCGTCTCGACAGCCCCGAGTGCAGGACCGGCTCGTCAAAGGTGTTCCGGGCCCACTACAGGTACGGCGACTTCGTCAACACCGGTACGGCGGGGACCATCGTGGAGGGCACCCTGTCCCGTCTGCTCTAGCCGCACCGGGACCACCTCCCGGCCGGCCGTATCCGCACCCGGCAGCCCGGTGTTCCCGGGCCCCGGATGGGGATGCGGTCGGCCGCTGACGCCGGGATGCTCGCCGCCGCCACCATCAAGCCCCCTCGTCCTACTCCTCGGTGGGCTCCTCGGGGGTGGCGGTTACGGGCTCGAAGCGCCATGGGATGTTCGTCGAGGTTTCGGTCTGCCCGGCCAGGAGATCGCCGTCATCGCTCAGCGGCTGCCCGTCCATGTCGAAGATGAGGACCCCGTCGTCGGTCTTTTCGGTCCTCCAAACGGCGCGGCGATCGTCCTGCCAGGGCAGCACGAACACGTGGCAGCGGGCGGCCCGCGTCGCACGAGGCCGGCACCGACGACGGCAACCTCAAGCGGCTCCTGGACGAGTGCCTTCGCGAAGAGCCGGACCCGCACAACACCGTCGAGGTCGAGGCCCTGAACCCACGCGCACTGCGCGACCGGCCGGACGCTGCGATCGAGCACCAGGCGCGTGACATCCACCGGTCGAACGTCCTCGCCCGCGCCGAGCAGAACGACCGTGGCATGCTCCTCGGCGTCTGCCTGAGGTGACGCGGGGGCAACCTCCACCGGGCCGGGCCGGCCGTCGCCGCGCTGTCGATTTCGCTACCGGGTCGGGGAGTGCTTGCGTCTGGGGTTCAACCGGAAGTCGGGGCAGTCGCGGTTGTGACATGCACCCGGGCCCCACACGGGAACGAATACGCCGCAGGTCACGCGGCGGTGGACTGCGACCGGCACGGATTTCTTGCAGGCCGGACATACGTATGCTTCGGACTCACTCTTTCCTTTGACCATTTCTTTACGATATGCCCGTATGGGGATAGGGGGAAGTGCCCTGCCTCCTTGCCGGGGGCGCGGGCGGGGTCAGGGGTCCCGGTCCGCTGAACCGGTCGGGGGCTCAGGGTCGTCCACCGCAGGTGGTGGGCCGGGCTGCTCGGTGGCCGCGACGGCGGCTCGCTGTTCGTCGGTCTGCTCCACAGCTCCTGTCGGGGCGGGCCTTCTGAGACTGAGCACCACGGAACCCGCCAGGACGACGGCGATGACTGCCAGACTGAGCGGTGAGGGGATTTCCGGGATGTCGGAGCTGATCATCTTGTGGGACGCCTGAAGGACGAGCTTGACGCCGATGAAGGCGAGGATGACCGCCAGGCCCTTGCTCAGGTAGTGGAAGCGGTCCAGGAGGCCGGCGAGCATGAAGTAGAGGGCCCTCAGGCCGAGGATGGCGAACGCGTTGCTGGTGTAGACGATGAAGGCGTCGTCGCTGACCGCGAGGACGGCCGGAACACTGTCGACAGCGAAGATGAGGTCCGCGGCCTCGATGGCCACGACCACCGCGAGCAGCGGAGTCGCCACTCTCTTGCCGGCTTCCCTGACGAAGAACTTCGCCCCGGCGTACTCGTCCCGGACCGGGATGATCTTGCGGAGCATCCGGACGGCGAAGCTGTCGCCCGGGTCGAAACTCTCCTCCTCGTCCTTGAGGAGTTTGTAGGCGCTGTAGAAGAGCACCGCCGCGAAGACGAACAGCACCGCGGTGAAACGGCTGACCACGGCGACGCCGAGGGCGAGGAAGATCCCGCGGAAGACGAGTGCGCCGATGACGCCGAAGAACAGCACGCGGTGTTGGTAGGCGCGGGGCACTTTGAAGTACGCGAAGATCACGGCGAAGACGAACAGGTTGTCGACCGACAGGCTCTTCTCCAGCAGCCAGGCCGTCGTGTACTCGGTGCCGGCGGTGGTGCCGAGGACGAGGAAGACGACCACGCCGAAGATCAGGGCGAGGCCTACCCAGAAGCAGCTCCAGGCGGCTGCCTCCTTGAAGTGGATGACGTGTTCGGTGCGGTGGGACAGCAGGTCCACCGCCAGCGACACGACCACCGTCGCGGCGAACGCCCCCCACAGCCAGAGCGGGACCTCAAGCACGCCGAACACCTCGCTATGGCCCGCGCGAAATACGCCGGCCTCCATACAGGAGTGTCCGGCATCGCGTCCTCGGGAGCACGCGGAGCAGGCTCCCGCTCCGAGGCCGTGATCCACGTCGCGACGATCGACCTCATGACCCGTCGGTGCCCTGAGATACCAACCCGACCTAGCGCGGAACATGAAACCCCGGAGCCAGGGGTGAACGCCCATTAACTCCCGCAGGATGGGGATTCAGGGCAGAGGCGTTCCGCCGGTGGCGTTGACGATCTCACCGGTGATGAAAGACGTCCTGAGGCGTCCACACCGGTCCGGGGGCGTCGGCGTTGACGCGGATGCCTTCGGCGCGAGTTGTGCAGCGAGGCCCTGGGCGAACGCGACGATCGCGGAGACCACTGCCTTCCCGGTCCACAAAGCTCGACCTGCCCGGCCGTCACCCGATCGGGGCCCTTCTGAAGAGGCTCAGTCACTCCCCGGGATGCCCAGCGCGGTCACGGTCGCGAGCGTATGCGGCCGGAGTCTGACCGTACCGGCGCTTGAAGGCCCGGATGAAGTGGCTACTGTCAGCGAACTGCCAGCGAGCGGCGACCTCTGCCACGCTGGGCCGCCCGACCCGGGCGCTCAGGGCGGACCGTGCCTGTTCGAGCCGGCGCCCGCGGATGTACCCGGCGACCGTCTCCGCCCTACCGACAGCGGTCCCGCCCCTGATGCCCGAACGGTCCGCTGCAGCGGTCGCGAATGCCCGATGCAGGGTGCGTACGGAGATGTTGAGAGCACGGGCCAGCGCCGCCGGGGAGAGGTCGGGATCGGTCAATCGGCGATCGATGATGTCCTTCACCGCGCGCACCAGGAGGGACGTCAGCCGCGGCTTGGAGTCGTCGGGTTGCCCGGTCACCACTCCGCCGCCCAACTCGATCAGCGTGCCGCGACCGGCATGCGACCCGGACGGAGCCAGATCGGTGAGCGTCTCGTCGGTCATCCGGACGTGGGTGAGGGGCATCCGCATCTCCGGGGTGTCGGCCGACCCGGTGATCAGCCGATGGCCCCTGAGCCGACCGACCGGCGAGGCCGGCAGGACGAGCACGCTTGCTGCGGTGTCGCGCACGGCCTCGTGGATGGGAGCGCCGCCGCGGTGCACCAGGAACGTCCCCGCTGAGATGTTCAACCGGCTGACGCCGCGCTGGACCAACCACCAGGCGTTGCGCCGCACCACATGCATCATCACCCGGTTCTCCTCGCAAAAGGGCACACCGCGTAAGGTCCCCGGGGGTGACGTCCGGAGCACATCGGCGATGACCGCGCCGAGCACCGTGACGGCGCGAGTGCTGATTTCAAATTCCCCGCTATGGTCCGGAACGAATGCAGGAGCCGGATATGCCGCACCCGTCTGCTCCATGCGGTCGCACCGAAAGATGTCACATCCATCCTCCGGAATCTTCGGGGCGGTGATGTGAATAGCGAACTCCACTGCGTGTTCGAGCTTGTCGGTCGCGGTCATGAATCCTTGCTCTCCTCGGATCTCGTAACAGGATCTTGGGTGCTGCGCTAATCCATGAAATTGTGGAGTTCTTCGCCACGGCCTTGGCCTTCTGATGGGCCTCGGTTTTCGCTTTGCTGACGAACAGTTCGAACCTTACTGGCGGCAGGTGCCCGGCGGAGCTGTTCGTTGTGACGGCGCCGATGTGACCGTGTGTCAGCTCGGGAGTCGCTTCAGAGGCCGCCGCCGGCGTCGGACGGGGCGTTTTGCGTCAGGTGCTCCGGACCGACTCGCGGATGGGGCGAAATTGCCAACTTTATGGTCCTGTCATAGGGGATCACGGATTTCCTGACCATTGAACCTCCTCTGATTGCTGGGCGGTCATGCGCAGCATCTCATTGGCTGCGGAGGCGGACTCCATCATTCGGGGGAGTGGGTGACGGTCGTGTTCCCGACGGGCGCAGTAATCACTGTCGCGAAGGCCTCGTCGGCCGTGCTTCTATGCATCCCATCCTGCAAAGGGTCATAGTGCTGCCGCAATGGCTGCTTCAGCATGGATTCATTGACGGAAACGGAATGATGCCCATGCTCAGTGCCTGTCCGGGAGGTGCCTGGATGCCGAGCAATGCTCAAGACCGGTGGATCGGGCTCGGGAGGCGTACCTTCCGGAGTGATCGATTGATGGTCGTCGAGTAGGCCGACGTTGCACCGTCGGCCGGGAAGGCATGCCCGTGCTCACGGTGGTCAACGCCGACGGCACCACGCCAAACGGCTTCCTGATCGACGAGATCGTCCGGGAAGGCGCGCGGCGGATGCCGGTCGCCGCGCTGGAGGCCGAGGTCAACGCCCACACAGCCGAGTCGGCCGGTCAGCGGGACGAGCAGGGGCGCAGCACGGTGGTCCGCAACGGGCACCACCAGCCGCGGAAGGTCACCACATCCGCGGGCGCGGTCAAGGTCAGGGCCCCACGCGTCAACGACCGCCGCGTCGACGAAGTCACTGGGGGCGCAGGCGGTTCTCCTCGGCGATCCTGCCGCCCTGGTGTCGCAAGTCATCGAAGATCAGCGAGGTGCTGCCGCCGCTCTACCTGCACGGCCTGTCCTCGGGTGGCTTCGTGCCCGTACTGGAGGAGCAGTTCCCCGGAGCAGTTCCCCGCCGGCCTGTCCCCGGCCACCGTCACCCGGCTCACGCAGCTGTGGCAGGCCGACCACGTCGCCTTCAGCGAGCGCGACCTGTCCACCGCCGACTACGTCTACGTGTGGGCCGACGGCATCCACCTGCGCATCCGCCTCGACCAGACCAAGGCGTCCGTCCTGGTGCTGAGGGGCGCGCGGGCCGACGGCACCAAGGAACTGATCGCTTCCTGGGCCTGCCTGCTGCGGGACTGCGCCCGCCGGGGCATGCGCGCCCCCGTCCTCGCCGTCGGTGACGGCGCGCTGGGCTTCTGGAACGCGCTCAGCGAGGTCTTCCCCGAAACCCAGCAGCTGTGATGGCGGTGCGGTTCAGTCCCCCAACCCGGCCGGTGTCGTACGCCCACATCGCGATCTCGACCCTGTTCCGGGCGCCGATTTTGGTCAGCAGGCTGGCGACGTGGGTCTTGGCGGTCGTCAAGCCGATGAATAGCTCGGCGGCGATCTCGGCGTTCGTGCGGCCACGGGCGACCAGCGTCAGCACCTCCTCCTCGCGTTCGGTGAGCGGCTCGATCGGTTGGGACCGTCGGCTCGACGGTTCCCCGGCGGCGAGGGTGGCCAGCAGCCGCCGGGTGATGTTCGGCGCGATCAGGGCATCGCCGGCGGCGGCGGCATGGACGGCCTGGACGAGCAGCGCCGGCCCGGCGTCCTTGAGCAGAAAGCCTCGGGCGCCGGCCCGGAGCGCGCCCTGGACGTACTCGTCGAGGTCGAATGTCGTGATCACCACTACCGCGATCGGGTCCGGGACGCCCCGCCCTGCGAGGAGCCTGGTCACCTCGATGCCGTTGAGCCCGGGCATCTGGATGTCGACCAGGCACACGTCGGGGCGGAGCCGATGCGCCAGCTCGACGGCGGTGTGGCCGTCGGCGGCCTGGCCGACGACCTCGATGTCGGGCTGCGCGTCAAGGATCATCGACAGGCCGGTGCGCACGAGATCCTGGTCGTCGGCCACCAGCACGCGCACCGTCATCGGCGTGCCTTCGTCGGCAGTTCGGCGTCGACCGTCCACCCGCCCTCGGGAGCAGGCCCGGCACGCAGCGTGCCGCCGAGCAGTTGCACGCGCTCGGTCATCCCCAGCAGCCCGAAGCCGTGCTTCACCGACCGTGCCGGGTCGATCTGTCCGTCGTCGGTCACGCGTAGTCGCAGCCTTCCCGCGCCCCCGACGACCCGGATCTCCACACGCGAGGCGTTGCGGGCGTGCCGCAGGGCGTTGGTCAGCGACTCTTGCGCCAGCCGGTAGACCGCCGCGTCGACCTGGGGCGGAAGTTCGTCCAGGTCGTCTGGCAACTCTACGTCGACGACCGGGACCGGGGCGCGTCGGGCGAGGGACACCAGGTCGGCAACGCCGGGCTGGGGGGCGTACTCCGCCGGGGCTCCGTCGCGCAGCACCCGGACCATCGCCCGCATCTCCGCGAGCGTCCGCGACGCTTCCCCTTCGATGACCACCAGCGCCTCGAGCGCCGCTTCAGGTCGCTGCCCGGCCATCGCCCGGCCCGCCTGCGCCTGCACAGCGATCGCCGAGACGTGGTGGGCGACCATGTCGTGCAGCTCGCGCGCGAGGCCGACCCGCTCCTCGCTGCGGCTCTGGTCCAACGCCCGGCGCCAGCTCTCGGCGCGGTAGCGGAACGCCGCTCCGTCCGCCGCCGCCGCCAGGATGGCGAACCCGCCGATGACGTCGGCCGGCCCGGTGTAGTCGGCGACCGTGCCGATTCCCGCGGCGACCGCCACCACCGCCAGGCCGATCACGATCTCGCGCCCCGAGCCCCAGCGGACCAGCGCGTAGACGAGCACCAGGATGTAGATCATCGTGTCGAGGCCCACGCTCGGGGCCCCGCCCAGCAGGCTCGCCAGTCCCAACGCCATCACGGTGCCGAAGGCCACCACGACACAGGCCAACGGGTGGGTGCGCCGCCACAGGAGCACCGGCGCAAGTCCGACCGCCACGACCGTCGCGAACGGCCGCCAGGCGACGTCGTCCCGGAGGACTCCCTCGAGCAGCGCCGTCACCATCAGCACCCCGACCAGCACCCAGTCGCGCGACACCCGTTCGGGAGCGTCCGTGGCGCGGGGCTCGGCCCACAGCGAGCTCAGGGTGTTGGTGGTCACACACCCAGTGTAGGGACCGCCGAGGCGTCGGGGACCGACCGAAAGAACGAGACGCCGCTCCTCCCAACAGCCGAGGCGGGTCCGGCCTCGACACCGATGTGCCCGCCGCCGGGCTCAGCGATCGTGGACCTACCGATCCTCACCACAACAACGGAGCCTGCGATGAGAACTCGTCAACCCGCCACCACCGCACTGGAAGACCCGCGGATCCCGGTGAGGGCCAAGCTCGCCGCAGCGTGGACAAGCTTCGTGTTCCTGTACGTCTACGTGGACATTCTCGCCTTCTTCAAGCCCGGCGTCATCGATGACATCGAGGCCGGCGTCGTCTGGGAGTTCGACGTCAGCCAGACGTTGTTGACCACCTTCCTCGCGGTCATGGCGATCCCGATCCTCATGGTCGTGCTGTCGATGACGCTGCCCGCCCGGGCGAACCGCATCACGAACCTCATCGTGGCCTCGGTACAGGTCCCCTTCGCGGCGTTCAACGCGGTGGGCGAGTCCTGGACGTACTTCTACGGCCTCGGCGTCGCACTGGAAGTGATCGTTCTCGCCCTCATCCTGCGGTACGCCTGGACCTGGCCCCGCACCACACCGTCGGCGACCACGGTGACCAGCCCGGACCGTGAAACCGTTCGCGCCCAGCAGCAAGCGTGAACCCAGGAGCAGTCCCCGTCCGGTTCGGAGCCATCCACCTCGGTGTCGCGGTGTGGGCCTCCCGGCGGTGAAACACCAACCACCACGGGGGCGTCGCGTAGGGGCCTTCCGAGGCCCCTACCGGCAGGTCAGGTCTCGGATGCGCACACAGGCCCACCGCACCGTCGACACCGACCCCAAGCGCGGCAACGTCGTCGTCCGCCGCACTGGCACCTGCGACGACGAGCCGACGTATCAGGTCCGCCGGTCCCCACCGAACACCCCGTAGGTCCCCGGTCATGATCCATGCACACCAGCTCACCGAGCGCCACGGCGACAAGACCGCCGTGCACACCGCCAGCTTCCCCTATGGGTCGTGGATCGGGTCGAGAATGCATGAGGGGACGGCAGGCACGGATCCCCCGGTGATCATGAAGCGCAGAGGACTCCATGATCGGGAGAGCCGTGCCTGCCGTGCTGTCACCACCTACTGGCGGACGCCCTAAGGGACTTGACCTGCGTGCGGAGCTTCCTCCGATCGCCCCTGGCGACTACGACGGGTGTCCTTGCGTCGCGCCCTCAAGTGACGCGCATGCTACAGAATCTCAACCTTCCAGATGTGCAGCGGCCTGTTCGGGTACGAGACGTCATACCACCGGTTCACGCTCACCGTGGCGCCGTTGTAGTCGTACATCTTGATGTCGTTGTTGCCGGTGAAGACCCGGTCGACCCATCCGTCGATCTTGTAGACGCCGGCGTTGGCAAAGCAGTTCACATCGCCGAAGCGGCTACCGTGCGACCAGATCTTCAGAAAGTCATTACCGCTCTGGCAGTCGACGTTGCCGGCGAAGGCAGTGCCGGACGGCCCCATCAGGGTGAACACGCCTGTTGCGGCCAGTGCCGAGGTCAGAAGGCGCACCATTTTCATCTTGCCGGAAGCCATTGCTTCTCCTCTTCGACTCGGCGCCCCGTGCAGCAGTCATGGCGTCCCACGGAGCGGTGTCTGCGGTTCTGGCGTGGCGCCGCGGCGGTTCGGGCGCCGCGGCTTCAGGACCACCGGGCGCTCGCCGAAGGGGATTTCAGCACTCTCCCCTCGGTCCGACGCACGTCGCGCCGCTGCCCGGGCGCCACTCCCATGGTCAGCTCCGACCAGCGTAGGAGGACCACTGCTACCGACGCTTGAACATCGGCGCCACCTCGATGGAACATCAGCGCCGAGAAGTGGCGCGAGGACCCGCACGAAGCCGGTCCGTTGAACGGCCCTGTCCCGTAGTCCGTGGTAGCGCTCTGTGTCTGGTCGCCAAGCGCCGCGCGGCCCGGCACCGGATCGGCATCCTGGCCCCCGAGGTTGTCCCGGCCTACGTCGGCGACCGCCCCGCCGAGGATGTCCTCTCGCCGGGCGCCCACGCCATCACGATCACAACCGCCGAGATGCCGACCTGCCGCCGCCGCTACGCGACCTGCGGCGAAGTCCGGGCGATGGACGACCGGTGGAACCGCAGGCCCGCGGGGGTGGCTTGACCGGTGAGCTCGCATGGCCGCGATGAGTTTGCAGGCGCTCGGCCGGGGTTTCCCGGTGTGGAAGGCCCGCAGTGTCACGAGGCTGTCGGATGCGGTGGCCCTCTCCACCTGGGTCTCCACGGCCTCGCCGCGCTCATGGATGATGCGAACCCGCCGCGAAGGCTCGTAGCAGGGTGTTGCGGCCATGGGGCGGAACCGACCACAGGTCGTGTCCTCGCAGGCCCCAGGCGCGCAGGAGGCTGTTCGCGGCGGCAAAGCCGGTGGTGGCTGCACGTTCCATGAGGGCGGTGGGCAGGGGGCATCGGACCGCGTCGCCGGCGAGGACGAGTCGGGGATACCGGGTTCGGGTCCGTGGACGTTGCGCGTGTGAGCCGACGGCGAAGAGCGGGCAGTCGGAGTGCCATGCGTGGCGGCTGTCGACGACGCGGGCGGTCGCCGTCTCGGGGTAGAGCAGCCGGCTCTGGGCGAGGGCCTGATCCTGTACGGCGGTGCGGTCGGCCGAGGGGTCCACGGCGTAGGCGTGGAGTTCGAGGACCGAACCGCCGGTGCGGGCGGTCCAGCGCGCGGCCTGTCCCTCCCATCGTTCGACGACGCTGACGTTGTCCAGCGGGCCGTAGCCGGAGGTGCCGAGGAATCCGGCCCGGTCGGGGCGGGCAGGCCGGTCGATCCAGTGGCGGCTGACGAGGAAGGGCGGAGCCTGGCGCACGGCGGCGGCGCAGGCCCGCAGCTCGTGGTCGTCGAGCAGGGGGGATCGCTCCACCAGGGTCCGCAGGCCCGCGAGGTCGGTGGCGAGGACGACGGCGTCGAAAGCCTCGGCGCCGTCGTCGAGGTCGAGGTCGAAGCCGCCGTCGGGACGCGGCGCGACGGCGCGGACGGCGGTGGCGGTGTGCACCCGGACGGACAGTGCGGCCAGCCGGTCGGCGAGCGGGTTCCACAGGGCTTGCGGGAAGGGTTCGTTGACGACGTCGAACAGGAGGCCCTCGGAGGAGCCGAGAAAGTAGATGTGGAACATGAGGGCGAGTTCGGCGGCCGAGAGAGTCTCGGGGGCGCTGAAGAAGCTGCGCGAGAAGACCTCGAAGGCGAGGTGGCGGGCCTTGGGCGGGAAGTTGACGGCCGCGAGGAACTCGGCGGCGCTGGCGGTGTCGAGCGCGTGGTAGACGTCGGGGACGCGGACGTCGAACAGCGGGCGGGCCCGGCGGGCGTCGATGCGCGCCAGGTCGGTCAGCCGGAAGGTGGGGCTCCTCAGGGCGAAGAGGAGGGCGTTCCACGGCGGTGTGCGCGGGAGCCCGGCGAAGCGGTCGGTCCCCCCGGTACGGCTGCGCAGCGGGTAGTCGGGTAGGGCGGTGAGGAAGCCGAGTGCGGGGTCGATCCGGCGCAGGAGGGCACGGAGGTTGTAGTACTGACGGAAGAAGGCGTGGAACCCGCGGTTCATCGTGACGGTGGTGCCGTCGGCGAGGGTGGTGTCCCAGCCTGCGAGTCTGCCGCCGAGGTGCGGGCCGCGTTCGTAGAGGTTGACGGCGATGCCGCGCTCGGCGAGTGCGACGGCGGCTGTCAGGCCCGCGATGCCGCCTCCGACGACGGCGGCGCGCGGCGGCGGGGATCCCGCGCGGGCCGCGCCGTGGTGGGCGGGCCACAGGACGGCGCGGGTGTCGCGGGCGCCGGGCGGCAGGGGTCTGCGGGTCACGGGTGCTCCGGCGGCCGGACGGCGGTCAGGGTGTGGACGACGCCGGCCTGCCACCCGGTGGCCGGGTGGACCCGGACGTCGGTGAATCCCGCGCGCTCGATCCGGGCCGCCAGTGCGTGCGCGGTGTCGAACCCGAGCACGCTGCGGCGCAGGTGGCGGTAGAGCCTCGGTCCGCCCGCGCCCACCGTGCCGAGGGGGATGACGATGCCCCAGCACAGAGCGTTCCAGAGGACGCGGTCGACGGTGCGTCCGCGCAGGGTGTAGTCGTGGACGACGAGGGGGCCGCCGGGGCGCAGGACCTGGCGGATGCGGTCCAGCACGTGGTCGGGGTCGGCGGTGTTGCGCAGGAGGTAGGCGGCGAGGACGGCGTCGTAGGGGCCCTGCACCGGTGGCCGCCCGAGGTCCTCGGCCCGGGCCTCGACGAACTCGACCCGCGGGGGCCAGGGTTTCGCGCGGGCGTGCTCCAGCATGCCGGCGGACGCGTCCGCGGCGGTGACGACGGCGCCTGGGTCTGCTGTGGTGACGGCCAGGGTGGAGGCGCCGGTGCCGCAGCCGAGGTCCAGGATGCGTCGGGGGGTTGCGCTGCCCGGTCCCAGGAGTGCTGCGGCCGAGGCGAGTTGGCGGTGGTAGCCGGGGCTGAGGGCGGTGAGGCGGTCGTAGTCGCCGCAGGCGCGGTTGAAGGCGTCGTTCAGCGCGGGGCCGTGCAGGACGGTCATCGGTGCTCCGGGGCGTGGGCGGGGGCGGCGGGCCGTCGGCGGGCGCGGTGGAGCGCGATGTCCAGGCAGGAGCGCAGCATCGGTGCGAGCGGGCTGTGCAGGCCGATGGCGAGTTCCTGGCGGGCGGTCGAGGCGCCGTCGAGGAAGCGCAGCACGGTCTCGGCGGGGTTGGCGCGGAAGAGCGTGGTGAAGAAGTCGGGGCCGATGCGGCCCTGGTCGAGGGCGCGGAGGAGCACGGCGTCCAGGGCCAGGTGGCGGCGCGGGTGGGGGCGCGGTGGTACGGGTGGCTTTCCGTCGAGCAGGTACCGGGCCGCGGCGTCCGCCTGGCGCCGGCTGGCGGCGAAGCTGTATCCGGTCGAGGGCCGGGTGGCGCCGCCGCTGGTGCCGATCCTGATGTGGCGGGGGCTCTCGCGGCGGGGGTAGGTGGCGTCCGTCATCGGGACGACGCCGTGTTCGACGGCGTCGATCCGGTAGCCGGTGGTGCCGATCCGGTCGCGCAGGTAGCCGCGCAGGGCCGGGTCGTAGGCGGGCTCGGGCCAGGTGAGCCGGCTGAAGACCGTGTACTCGACCAGGGCGCGGCACTCGTCCAGCGGCAGGATGTAGCCGAAGGCGAGCCCCGCGGCCGGCTGGGGGACGCGGAAGTCCATCAGCAGGGGGACACGCGGGTCGAAGGCGGGCCGGTCGGTGGTGACGAACCAGCCCCGGAAGTGCTGGAGCAGGGCGGTCCGCGCATTCGGCCGCGGTGGCCTGGGCCGTGAGTCGAGGACCCAGCGGGCGCGCAGGGTGCGGGTGGCGGCGCCGGTGTCGACGGGGACGAGAACGTGGGCGGGCGTGTCGAAGACCTCCCCGGCGACCCCGGTGACGTGCCGGAAGTTGGGGCAGCGGTCCAGGCGTCGGTGGACGGCTCGGCGGAAGGTCTCGGAGTCGAGCATCTTGTAGCGCTGGCGTCCCAGGGCGTGCCGGGTGAGCGTGCCGTCGGTGGAGCAGAGGGCTGCGCTGTCCCAACTGGCGGTCAGCAGGTCGTCGTAGGGGCCGCCCGCCGGTTCCCAGAAGCACCAGGTGCGCGGGGCCGGGCGACGGCGGTCCCCGTCGGAGGGTTCGACGAGTGCGACGGTGGGTGCGGCCGGGCCTGCGGTGGCGAGCCGGTGGGCGAAGGTGAGGCCGGCCGCTCCGGCACCGATGACGACGATGTCGACGTTGTCCGGCCCGCTCACCGGGGGTCCGTCCGGGTGCGCAGCAGGTGGCGTCGTTCGGCGTAGGCGATGTCGTCGCGCCACAGACGGGCCGCGGTGCGGCGGACGGCCGGGCGGACGAGGGGGGCGAGGGCGCGGGCGAGGGCGAATCCGCGTCGGCCGGAGGCGGCCACGACGGCTTCGGTGACGATGCTGCGGGCCGGTCGGTCCGGGCCGCGCAGGGGAGTGGCGTGCGTCTCCACGACGCTGCCGGTTCCTTCGCCGCTGATGATCTCCATGACGACGGTGCGCGGTCCCGGGGCGGTGAATGCGGCGGTGACGGGGACGGCGAGGCGCCGGCCCAGACGGAATTCCACCTCGACGAGGAAGCGGTCCGTGTCGGCGGGGGTGTCGCGGGGCAGGTCGGCGGGCGGGCTCTCGCTGACCCGCAGGGCGCCGAACGCGTAGGGGTGGAACCAGGCGCCGTGCCAGGGGTCGAGTCGGTTGGCGAGGATGTCGCGGGGTTCGCACCTGCCGGCGACGCAGGTGACGGCGGTGAGCGCCGTCCGCGGGTCGGGGCGGCGGGTGCGTGGCGGAAGGGGTGTGGGGTCCTCCCCGCCGATGCCGTCCAGGCGCACCCACAGGAGCGCGCCGTCGTCGTGGCAGGGATGGGTGCGCCAGGCCGGTGTGCCGGCCGGTCCGAGCCGCATCCCGTGCCAGTGGCAGACGAGGTCGGCGCCGTCCACGGGGCCGCCGCACAGGGGTGCTCCGAGGTGGGGGCAGGCGCCGGGCCCGGCGTGGACGTCACCGCCGGTTGCGCGCCATACGACGAGTTCGCGGCCGGCCACGTACCGGGCCGCCGACCGGCCCGGCCGAAGGGTGCTGCTCGCCCCGAGGACGTACCAGTTGCCGGTGGGGCGGGCGCTCGCGCGGACGACGGCCGCCTGGATGACCGCAGGGCGGGCCTGCTCCCAGGTGGGACTCTGGTCGAGCCAGCGTTCGCGTCGGCGCCTGCGCACGGGGAGGAGGCCGGTCGGGGGCGGTTCGTGCTCGGTCACGGGGTCGTCTTTCCTCCGGGGGAGTGGTGCGGTGTTCGGCGCCGTGCCGGGGCTCGGGCCGCGGCCGCGTACCAGGGGGCCGTTCCCGCGGTCCCCGCCCATCAGCGGTCCCCGCGCCGTGCGGCCGCTGCGCCGAACCGTGCGACCGCGGCCCCGGCCGCACCGCGGGCCGCCACGGCCGCGCGGCGGCCGTGCGACACGCAGACCCGCCGGTGGAGGACCACCTCGACCCCGTGGCGTTCGACCTCATCGAGGATCCGGCGGTAGAGCACCAGGGCCGCCGCCACACACGGGCGGGAGGCGGGGGCCAGTATCGGCACGCCCAGGGAGGCGTACCGGTAGAGGCCCCGGGTGTGCGCGATGCGCTCGCGCAGGGCGGCGGCCACCCGTGTGCTGCCGCGCCCGGTCCGTCGGCACCACATCAGCAGGTCGCGGTCGACCCCGTGCGACGCCAGTTGGTCGGCGGGCAGGTAGATCCGGCCGCGGTCGAGGTCCTCGCCGACGTCGCGGATGAAGTTGGTGATCTGGAAGGCCGTCCCCAGCCCGGCGGCGTGCGGCGCCGCCCGCTCCTGGGGGCCGACCGTGCGGAGGACCGGCAGGCACTGCAGGCCGATCACGGCCGCCGATCCGTGGACGTACGTCATCAGTTCCTGGAAGGTCGGGTACTCCTCGACGTGGAGGTCCATCCGCATGGAGGCGAGGAAGTCCGTGAAGTGCCGCCGCCCGATGCCGTAGCGGCGGGCCGTGTCGACCACGGCGTCGACCACGGGGTGCCCCCCTCGGCCGTCCTGCCACGCCGTGCCGAATCGGCGCTCCAGTTCGTCGAGCGCGGCGGCGCGCGCCGTGAGGCCCCCGGGGACTCCCGGATCGTCGACGATGTCGTCGGCCCAGCGGGCGAACCCGTACAGGGCGTGCACGGCGGGCCGCTGCGCGGGTGACAGCAGCCGGGTCGCCAGGAAGTAGGTCCTGCCGTGACGGGCGTTCAACCGCCGGCACTCCTCGTAGGCCAGCCGCAGGTCCCGGTCCGACACCCCCGCCCTGTCCAGTTCCCGGGCGCTCACCGGCCGCCGCCCGTCGCCGCGGCGTGCGCGGACAGGCCGGCGCGCCCGCGCGGAACACCCGTGACCCGGGCGGCGGCCAGCTTCCCGGACAGCAGCACCGTCGGTACCCCCACGCCCGGTGTGGTCCCGCAGCCGGCCAGCACCACGTTCTCCTCCCCCGCGACGAGGTTGCGCGGCCGGAACGGCCCGGTCTGACGGAGGGTGTGCGCGGCTGAGAAGGGCGTCCCGGCGGCGAGGCCCGACCGCTGCCAGTCCGCAGGCGTCACCAGTCGTTCGTACTCGATGGCGTCCCCGAAGCCGTCCATGCCACGCCTCTCCAGCTCCGCGACCACCTGGTCCCGGTAGCGCGGTGCGATCCGGTGCCAGTCCATCGGGCCCTGCTCCAGGTTCGGGCAGGGCGCCAGCACGTAGTGCAGGTGGCGCCCGGGCGGAGCCAGCGACGGATCCGTCACCGTCGGGTTGGTGATCAGCAGCGAGGGGTCGCTCATCAGCCGTCCCGTCCGGGTCAGTTCCGTGAACGTCGAGCGCCAGGCCCGGCCGAACGACAGGGTGTGGTGCGCCGACTGCTCCCACCGCCGGTCGGTCCCCGCGTGCAGCACGAACGCCGACGGCGCCCACCGCAGGCGGGCCACCCGCCGCGGGGCGCGGCCCAGCAGGCGGTAGGCGGCGGGCAGGTCGAGCGTGAGCACCAGCGCGTCGCAGCCGATCCGCTCGCCCGCGTCGGTCCTGACCGCCGTCACCCGCCCCGACGGGCCGCGTTCCAGCAGGCCGACCCCGGCCCCGTAGCGCAGTCGCGCGCCGGCCGCCGCCGCGGTGTCCGCCATGGCCCGCGCGACGGTGTGCATGCCGCCGCGCGGGAAGTGGACCCCGGCCACCGTGTCCATGTACGCGATGACGGCGTACGCCGCGAGAGCGCGGCCCGGTCCCACCCCCGCGTACAGCGACTGGAAGGAGAACACCCGCTGTAGCCGCTCGTCGTGCAGGAACGACGCGACCTTCGGCCCGAGTCGGCCGAAGCCGCCCAGTGCCGCCAGGCGCGCCAGGTCCGCGCCGAGCAGGTCCAGCGGGGAGTCGAAGTTGGCGTCGATGAAGCTGCGCATCTGCACCCGGTAGAGGTCCTCCATCCACCGGCGCAGCCGGCGGTACCCCAGGACCTCCCGCTCGCCGGCGAACCTCCGTACCTGCTCCTCCATCAACTCCGGTTCGCTGTGGACGTCGAGGGTGGAGCCGTCCGCGAACGCCGCCCGGTAGGCGGGGCTGAGCGGCACCAGCTCGACCTGTTCCGCCAACGAGCCGCCCGCCGCCGACAACGCCTCGTCGAGGATCGAGGGCATGGTCAGCACGGTGGGGCCGGTGTCGATGCGGTAGCCGCCCGCGTCGAGCCGGCCGGCCCTCCCGCCCGGCCCGCCGTCGCGTTCGACGACGGTCACCCGCCGCCCGGCGCCGAGCAGGTGCAGCGCCGCGGACAGTCCCGACAGTCCCGCGCCCACGACGACGACATGGTCGGTGCGGCCCGTCACGGTGCCCGTCACGCCCCTTCCTCCACCACGGCCGGCGCATCCGCCGCGGAATCCGGTCCCTGCGCCTGTCGACGCGGTTCCGGTTGCCGGCCCGCCGCCGTCTCCGTACGCATCTCCCGCCACGGGCCGCGCAGCCGCCGGCCGGCCGCCGGGTCCTGGCAGCAGATCCCCAGCGCCAGGTCGTCCGCCGCGGCCGGGGCCAGGCCCCCGGCCAGGATCGCCTGGGCGACTCCGTACGTCTCTCGCACCCGGTCGCTCTCCGTCGTCGTCGTGAGAGGGGCCGGACGTCAGAGCCCAGCCTTCGACTGCCAGTCTCCGGAGCTCGGCGGCCACACCCCGGCGCCACACGCACCGCGCGCACCGGTCCACCCGTCCGGCCCCTGCCGGGCGGGTGGACCGACCCGTGTATCCGGCCGGCCCGCCGGGCCGCACGATCCTCACCGACGCGGCATGCGGCAGCGGCCGCGACCGGGCGTCTGGATCGTCCGCCTCGCGGCGCGTCGGGCAGCCCGTCATCCGGACCGGACGGTGTGGCGGGCGGGGGAGATCCGGGCCGGGTGGCGAGGTGAGCGTGCGGGTGGGGCCGTCCTTGAGGTCGGCCCGGGAAGGGGTGAGGGAGCACGTGTCGCACGTGGCCGTGGCGACAGCGGGGCGTTTCTACCGTTCCCCGTTCTCGTGCCGCACGGTGCGGCGGGCCCGGCGCATCCTCGCCTCGGCGAGGTGGCGGCGGCCGGCGGCGAGGTCGCCGCGGACCTGCGCCTCGACGGCGACGAACGCCTCGTAGTAGGTGCGGTCGTACGCCTCGACGACCTGGTACGTCCACATGTCCGGCAGGACGTCCCGGCCGACGAGTTCACGCTCCACCAGGTCTGCGTGCCCGCCGTGCCCGGCCTCGCGCAGCATCCGGACCGCTTCGGCGAGCATCCGGTCGGCCTCCCCGGTCGTCTGGTGGAATCCGTAGAGGTGGCCCCGGGCCCGCTCCGTGCCTTCCAGCGCCTTCGACAGAACCCCCAGCGCCTCCACCGTCGCTGCGCCTACCTCGGGCGGAGGGTCCTGCTCCGTGCCGGGCCCGGCGGCTCCGTCCCGCCCGGGCCGCCCCGTTCCGAATCCCCCGTGTTCCGTGCCGCGGTCCCGCTCGCTGCTGTCCATGCCGAGCGGGTGCCCGACCCGCGGCACGGCAACCGGACGACGGGGACCCGCCTGCGGTGGTCTGTGCGGCGCCCCGGCGGCGAAGACACGACGGCTCCCGCCGGGGCGTGCCCCTGACGGTCGTCGTGGATCAGAGCCGGGTCGTGTCCCGTTGTTCCAGCGGATGGAGGGCGGGCCCCTGGAGCACCTCGCCGTCGACGGCGAAGCGGGAGCCGTGGCAGGGGCACTCCCAGGTCCGCTCCGCGTTGTTGAAGGCGACGAGGCAGCCGAGGTGGGTGCAGACGGCGGAGACCGCGTGCAGTGCGCCCTGGTCGTCGCGGTGGACGGCGCAGGGCCTGCCGTCGGCGCGCACCACGGTGCCCTCGCCGGGGCGCAGCGCGGCCACCGGCCCGTTCGTGCCGTCCCCGAGGGTCTCCAGGCGGTCCTTCACGAAGTGCTTGCCGGCGTCCCACTGGGCCTTGAGGATCTCGGGGGCGGTGCGGAGGGTCGCTCCCGGGCGGTGGGGGTCGTAGAGCTGCGCCCATGCCGGGTGCGGGGTTGCGGTGATGAGGCCGGCCAGGAGCTGTCCGGCCACGACGCCGCCGGTCATGCCCCATCCCGCGAAGCCGGTGGCGGTGTAGACGTGCTCGGCTCCTGGGCGCAGGCGTCCGATCAGCGGGAGGGTGTCGGTGGAGCTGTTGTCCTGTGCGGCCCAGCGGTGGGTGGTCCTGAAGCCGGGGAACCGTTCCTCGGTCCAGGACCGGAGCCGCGCGTACCTGGCCTCGGTGTCCTCGCCGTCGCCGGGGGTGAACGCCTCGCCGGTGACGATCAGCAGCCGCGTTCCGTCCGGGCCGGGAGCGGTGCGGACGGACCGTTTGCCGCTCTCGCTGGTGATGTACATGCCCTGCGGGTCCTGGTCTGCGGGGACGGGACCGGCGATGACGAGGTCGCGGTGCTGGGTGAGGCGTGCGGACAGCAGGGCGTGGTCGAAGACGGGGTGGTGGGTGGCCACGACCACGTGCCGGGCCGTGGCGGTTGCCCCCGAGGCGGTCGTGAGCCGGCGGGGCCCGCCCCCGTCGAGTGCGGTGACGCGCGTGTTCTCGTAGATCCGGCCGCCGTGGGCGGTGAGATCGTCGGCGAGTGCGCGCAGGTACTTCAGAGGGTGGAACTGCGCCTGCTCCTCGACCCTGACGGCGCCCGCCACCGGGAAGGGCAGGCCGGTGTCCGTGACGAAGACCGCGTCCAGGCCCGCGTCCCGGGCGGCCGTCACCTCGGCGTGCAGTGCCTCGACCGAGGCGGGGTCCTCGCCGTAGGTGAAGGCGGGGCGCCGTTCGATTTCGCAGTCGACGGCGAGTTCTTCGGCCACGTCCACGATCCGCTCCAGCGCGGCGCTCTGCGAGGCGGCGTAGAGGCGGGCGGCGCCCTCCCCGTGCCGGGAGCGCAGCCGGCTGTACACGCTCGCGTGCAGGGCCGTGACCTTGCCCGTCGTGTGGCCGGTGACGCCTGCCGCGATCCGTCCTGCCTCCAGCACCACGACGTTCAGGCCGGCACGGGAGAGTTCCCATGCGGTGCTGAGACCGGCGATGCCCGCACCGACCACGACGACATCGGCCTCCGTCGGCGCGGTGAGGGACGGGTAGGCGGGCATGTCGACCGACTGCATCCAGTAGGAACCGTACGCATCAGGAAGTCGATTCATACCCAGCGACTGCCCAGGCAGCTCCCGCACAACCCGCACCGCAGCCTTTCGTGTCCTCCGCGAGGAACGGGGCGTGCGGCGCGGTCACCCACGGCGGCCGCGACCCGTTTTCTCAGTGCGTCTGAGGTGGATCGGCCCGGCTCGGTGAGCGGTGGAACGGCCCCTGGCACCGCGGGCTCGGACCGGACGGGGAGGCTGAGGGGTGGGAGGGGGAGTGGCTGCGCACCGCGACACCGTACGGTGGGCATGTCCACCACACGGGGAATCCCGGAGGAGCCGCCCGATCACCACACCCGAGTACGAGCCGACGTTCACCGCCACCGTCTGCCCCGCGTTCGAGGGTCCCGTCCTGGAATGCGCAGGCGACCTGGACCTCGGCACGGTCCCCCTCCTGGACGCCGCGCTCCACCGCGCCCTGGCGTCCTGCCCTGCCCCGCCGCTCCTGGTCGTCGACCTCGCCGCCGTCACCTTCATGGACTCCTCCGGCCTCAACGCCCTGCTGCGCGCCCGGCTCCTGGCCGCCGGCGCCGGCGCTGAGGTGCGCCTGGTCCGGCCGCCCCGCCAGGTCGCACGGCTCCTGGAGATGACCGGCGCGGACCGGGTCTTCGCGGTCGACCCGGATGTGCCCACCGAGGCGGCGCCGGGCCCTGCGGGCCGGTAGCCACCGCCGTCAGCGTCCCTGTGTCGAGGGTCCGCCGATGGCGTCGAGGCCCGCCAGGGGAGCCGTCGCGGGCCTGGGAGCTGTGGGGCTCGTTGACCCGGAGACCGCTCTGCTGGCGCGGTCAGGGTTGGGTGCGTCGGTCGGGGTGTCGCGGTGTGGGCCGGGTTCGCCCCTGGCCGCGTTCGGGCCCGGTGCCGCCGGCTGCGGGGCCCTGGCCGTCGGGGGCGCCGTCGTAGGAGGGGGCCAGAAGCCCGAGGAGCGCTTCCACGCTGAGCCCGGCCTCCGCGGGGTGGCGCAGCCAGGTGCCCGTGGTGATGCGGTAGTGGTTGCGGCGTCCGACGCGGGTGCGGGTGAGGTATCCGGACTGTTCGAGATCGGTCACGATCCCCTGGACGGCTCGCTCGGTGAGGCGGGATTCCAGTGCGACGTCCCGCAGCCGGACTCCCGGGTTGCGGGCTATCGCGGCCAGCACGCGGGCGTGGTTCGTCACGAACGTCCAGCCGGTCCTGGTGGGTTCCTCGAAGGCCATACCTCCATCGTAGGAGCATCGATTCACCTGTCACCACACACGAATCCTCGTTCACGTATCTGTTGACGTGAACGGTGATGCGGGTCACGCTGGAAGTGTCTTCGCCCTAGCCCCCGAGGAACGACCATGTCCGAGGACCTGCCCGCCCCGGCCCGCGCCCCGCGCCCCGCACGAGTGACGCCACCGGTGCCGGCGCCGGAGCGGGGCACCTCGCACCTCGCCTGCTGGCCGGACGCCTCGCGGTCGGCTTCACCGCCACGCTGAAACGGCCCCGGGCGCACCTGAAGGGCGAGATCGACATGGACCTCGCCGGGAGCCTGTACCACGTCCTCAGCCAGGCACTCGCCCACAGCGGTACCGGTCTGGACATCGACATGTCCGGTGTCGAGTTCTGCGACAGCTCCGGCCTCAACACCCTGATCCGGCTGCGGCTGGAGGCGCGGGCCGACGACCGCACCGTGACGATCACCGCCGCCAGCCCCCAGGTCCGACGCCTCCTGACCATCACCGAGACCGCCGCCCTGTTCACCCCGCCCCCGGCAGCGCACCACGACGAGACACCTGAACCATGACCGTCACCAGCACACCCGCGACCTCTGCCGCCCTGGCCGTCACCGGTCCCGCCCACCCCGCCCGCCACCGGGGCGGTGCGCCATGAACACCTGCCCCCGCTACGCCGTCGCCCTGCCCGGCACCCCGGGCGGCCACGCCGCACCCCGCACGGTGATCGTGCACCGCACCGGCCGGCTCGGCCCGGCGCACGAACCCGTGTACGAGGACGCCACCGGCCGCTACCGCTTCCAGATCACCGGGACCGTCGCGGAAGTCCTCACGTTGCCGGCCGAGTACGGTCCGACACACCCGTGCCTCGAAGCCGTGCCGATGCCCTGACTCGGCCACGGTCGCGGCCCGGCTACGACGGAGCCCCCGCCCGCGGCGGAAAGGGAGGCGCCCTTGTCCCCGTCCACCCCGCCGGCCCTGCCACGTTCTCGGTGCGCGTTCTGATCGTCGGCCCGGGGCGCCTCACCGGTGTGCGCAGCACGCGGTGGCAGTGAAGCCGTCCGTCTCCGATCCGGGCCGCTCGAATGGATGGTGCCTGTTGCCGGTCCGTCCGGTACGGGGCCGAATTGGTAGGGACTGGCATACCTGCAAGTGGTCGGGGCAGGCGCTGGTTCGACCATGAAGCGATTCGAAGGCGGGTGTGCAGCGATGAGCAAGGTGCAGGAGCAGATCGACGTGGACGTGCCGGTCAGCACCGCGTACAACCAGTGGACGCAGTTCGAGCAGTTCCCGCAGTTCATGGAGGGCGTCGAGGAGATCACCCAGATCGACGACCGCCACAACCACTGGAAGACCAAGATCGCCGGGGTGTCCCGCGAGTTCGACACCGAGATCGTCGACCAGGTCGCCGACGATCACGTCGCCTGGCGCACCACCAGCGGCGACATCAGGCAGACCGGCATGGTTCGCTTCGAGCCGATCGACGCGACGCACACCAGGGTCCTGATGGAGATGGACTTCCAGCCCGGTGGCATGGCCGAGAAGGCCGCCGACATGACCGGCATGCTCGACCGGCAGGTGAAGGGCGACCTCAAGCGGTTCAAGCACTTCATCGAGAAGCGCGGTACCGCCTCCGGCGGCTACCGCGACACCCTCTGACCCATTCACCACAAGCGCCCCCGCCGCCCCGCGGCGAGGGCGCCTGTGCCGCTGCGAGCGAAGGAGTTCCGGATGGACGGGATCGTGCTGCTGAAGGACGACCACAAGACGGTGGAGAAGCTGTTCAAGGAGTTCGAGAAGGCGGGCGCAGACGCGCACAAACACAAGCGGGAGATCGCCGACAAGGTGATCGAGGAGCTGACGGTCCACACCTGGATCGAGGAGAAGATCTTCTACCCGGCCGCTCGGGAGGCCGCCCCGGACACCAAGGACCACGTGCTGGAGAGCGTGGAGGAGCACCACGTGGTGCTGTGGATGCTCTCCGAGCTCGCCGGCCTCGATCCGGCGGACGAGCGGTTCGACGCCAAGATGAGCGTGCTGATGGAGAACGTGCGCCATCACGTCGAGGAGGAGGAGAAGGAATGGTTCCCCGAGGTCCGCAAGGCCATGGGCCGCAACCGCCTCACCGAACTCGGGGAGCGGATGGAAGCCGCAAAGCCCGACGCACCTCGTGACCCCCTGAAGGTCCCCAGCGCCCGCGAGTAGCGCCGACTCGCGCTCGGCAGCCGGCCGGCGGCGGGCCGCCGCCGTAGCATCGCAGCGTGCCCGTCTCACGGCGCGCAGGACCTCACCACCGCGCCGCCCGGCGGCCCCGTCTGCCACCACCCGGGACGGGTGGACACTCACCGGAACAGGCCCCCGACCAGCCCGGCGGAACAGGAGAAGACGATGAGCGCCAGCCCTGAACTCGAACCCGTGCTGCGCGGTATCGCCGAAGCCGTCCACGACCGCGACGACCACGTCCTGCGCCGTCTCCTGGCCCGCCTCGCCGAACAGGCCACGATCGACGACCTCTACGCCCTGCGCGACGCCCTGCCCCGGCTGCGCCACTCCACGGCCGACACCGCCCACTGATCCCACCCCCCGGCGCCGCAGCAGCCGAGACGGCTCAGAGGACGAAACAGGACGGCACTCGGGACCGGGGGCCCTCATCGCGGCGAGTGTGGCGAGCAGCCGCGCCGTGAGGTTCTCGCCATTGGCGGGACGGTGGTTCGCGTGCTCGGGCAGGGGCTCCGGCGCGACGATCCAGCTGACCTGTGGCAGCGTGCCCCGCGCGACCTCGTCGCCGAAGGCCGACACGAGGTCCGCGGCGGTGGCGATCCCCTTGTCGTGGAGGGGCCGGCCGGGGGCGGACTGCTTGAAGGTGGCGAACGAGGCGAGCGCGTTGTCGTTGACGTCGTCGGCCTCCTGGTAGACCTTCCAGCTGACGCCGGCCGACTCCAGGCGTTCGGTACAGGTAGTCCGGCCGAACCCGCAACAGCGCCGGGGTTTCGAGGTACGCCGCCGGTGCGCACAGTGTGCGGGCTGTCCGGTGCGCCCGGCAACGGTCGAATTCGGGTCCGTGCTGCGCCCTGCCCGAGCGGTCGGCCAGGGGGTTGTGGGGACGTGGAGGCTGGTTGCGTCGGCGGCCCGGGTGCACGACGTCGGCGGAGATCCGCGCGGTGACGACGCGTTGTCGGCAGATGCGGGGACTGGGGCAGCCCATAACGATCGTGTCACGAGGCGGGGGCTCGATGCCGGTTTCCCACTCCTTCGACCGAACAGTTCAGCGGTTCGCGAGAGTGCAGGAACCGAGCCCCGTCGGCGCGGTGTCCGCTCCGTCGACCACCAGATCTCCGAGGACTCTCATGACGACGTCCGTCACGGCCGCTCCCCTGGCCGACTCCGTGGCCGACGACTTCCCCGTCCGGGACGTCACCCTTCGGGACGTCACCCTTCGGGACGTCACCCTTCGGGACCTCACCCTTCGGGATGCGGCCCGACTCACGGGGAGCGCAGGCCGGTTCGAACCTCCGGGAGTGACCACGGGCATGGTCGACGTCGAAGACTCCACCTCCTACGGCCGCGCCGCCGGCACACCACGGCCGTCGGCGGATCCTCGGGGAGACCTACGGCCGAACCGGCCCACGTCCGCCCGGGTGGCGAGCCTGATGCTCGCGGGCAAGGACCACCTCGCCGCAGACCGGACGCTGCTGGACCGTCTGCGGGCCGAGGACGCGACCTGCGTGGACGCGGTCCGGCGCGGCAGGGAGTTCCTCCACCACGCCGTCGGGCTCCTGGCCGAACGCGGCCTGGAGCAGTTCCTGGACCTGGGGTGCGGACTGACGACCGGTGCGACCGGCACCGCGCTCGCCCCGATCCACACCTCCGTCCTGACCGCCCGGCCGGGCGCACGGGTCGCGTACGTGGACCGCGACCCGGTCGTGCTGGCCCACGCCAGGGCGTTGCTCGACGTGCCGGCACCCGCCCGGGTCCGACACGTGCACGCCGACATCGCCGCGTCCTCGCTCATCGCGACGCTGCGCGAGCAAGCGGGCCTGGAATGGCATCGCCCGGTGGCAGCCGTCCTCGGTGACGTCCTGCACGAGCTGAGCGATCCGCAGGCCCGGTCCCTGCTCGCGGCGCTGCGCCGGGAACTGCCCGCCGGCAGCGTGCTCGTACTCAGCCACCGGGCGGCGGACGCCGGCGTACCGGCCCGCGCCGCGCGGGTGGCCGCCTGCTGGGCGCAGGCCGGTCTGCCGTGGCATCCGCGTACCCCGGACGCCGTCGATGCTCTTCTGGACGGCTGGGAGCGGCAGGACTTCGGGGCCGGGCCTGCGGCGGGCGGGGTCGTGGCGGGGGTGTACGTGACGGTGGAGGTCGGCTGCGGCGGCGGGTGGTGACCGCGCAGGCGAGCGCCACGCCACCGATCCGCCCGAGACCACGTCCTGAGCGGCCGTGCCGCCGTACCGCGAGCACGGTTCGGCGGTACGGCCGTTCTGAGCGCCCACGGGGCCGGGGTTGACGAAACGACAACTGGTCCGGGCCCTCCACGTGATGTCACCTTCCGTTCACGGAACAGAACTGAGCGTGTAACGGGTCCGGGACACCGTTCCGGGTATGCGAGTCATAGTCGTCGGCGCAGGCGTTCTGGGAACCATGCACGCCTGGCACGCGATCAAGCGCGGTCATCGGGTGGTCCACATCGAGCGCGAGGCCGAGGCCCGGGGCGCCTCGGTCCGCAGCTTCGGCCTGGTCCGGGTCGGCGGCAGGGCCGAGGGCGAGGAGCTGGCGGTCGCCCAGCGGGCGAGACAGCTCTGGGCGGAGATCGGCGCAAGGGTCCCGGAACTGGGTTTCCGGGCGAACGGTTCACTCACCCTGGTGCGGACCGAGGCGGAGCTGGCGGTCGCCGAGGACGCGGCCTGGGGCGCCGGGGCCGCGGCCCGCGGGTTCACCCTGCTGGATCCCGCCGGGGCGCGGGCTTTGAACCCGGCCCTGCGCGGGGAGTTCCTCGCGGCCCTGCACTGCGCGCGGGACGGCGCGGTGGAACCGCGCACCACCCAGCTCGCGCTTCGCGCGGTCCTGCGGGCCAGCGGCCGGTACAGCTTCCTGCCGGGACGGGAGGTGCGCGAGCTGGTCGGCGCGAGAGCGGTGCGCGACGATCACAGCGAGGTGCACTACGGCGACGCGGTCGTCCTGTGCACCGGAGCCCACCTCGGCGGCCTGGTGCGCGAACTCGTCCCCGACCTGCCGGTCCGCCGGGTCAGGCTGCAGATGATGCAGACGGACCCGCTGGGGGAGCAGCTCACCACCTCGGTCGCGGACGGGGACAGCTTCCGCCACTGCCCGGGCTACGGCGGCCCGGCGCTGGACGCCCTCGACCTCGGGCAGCCCCAGCACCCGACCGCCGCCCGGCACCGGATGCAACTGCTGATGGTCCAGCGACGCGACGGCGGGCTGACCATCGGTGACACGCACGCCTACGAGCAGCCGTTCGACTTCGACGTCGTCGAGGACTCCTACGCCTACCTCACCGGCCTCGTCGAGTCCGTCCTGGGCCGCGCACTGCCCCTGATCCGGCGGCGCTGGGCAGGCGTGTACGCGCAGTGCGCGGACGCCGCCCGGGTCGTCCACCGCCAGCAGGTGCGCGACGGCGTCTGGCTGGTCACCGGACCCGGTGGCCGCGGCATGACCTGCTCACCGGCCATCGCCGAGACCACCGCCGACCTGCTCGGTCTCTGACGCCGGCCGGACCGCCCCGCTCACCGGTCCCGCCCGTCGCTTCCGCCCGTCGTTCCAGCTTATCGCTCCCGCCCGTCGTTCCGGCTTATCGCTCCCGCCCATCGCTCTGGCAAGGCGGACCCGAGGGTGGGCAGAGCTGTCATGCCCCGCTCACCCCGGCCCCTGTGTTCGGTCGTCCTGGACACGGCCGGGGGCGTCAAGGTTGGCGGCGCGCTGGCGAGTCGGCCTCGGTGAGACGGGAGAGCTGGTCGCCGCCGGCGCTCCCGTGGCCCCCGGCCGTCGCTCTCGCCCGCCTCGGCCTGCCTCCCTGGTGATGAGGGACACGAAGCGATACGGGTCCTGGCTCGACAGCCTCAGTTACACTCCGCACACCATCCAGACCTGGCATCGGCACGGGGCCGCGGGACAGTCCCGCAAGCCTGCCTGTGCCGGTACCCCACCCCCAGACGACAAGGACCCATTTGTGGCAACCGACTACGACGCTCCGCGCAAGAGCGACGACGACGGCTCGACCGACAGCATCGAGGAGCTGAAGGCCCACCGTAGCGACAAGTCGGCCTCCACCATCGACGCCGTCGACGTGCTCGAGTCTGCCGAAGGCTTGGAACTCCCCGGCGCCGACCTGTCGGGCGAGGAACTCACCGTCGCCGTGCAACCGGTCCTGAACGACGAATTCACCTGCATCAACTGCTTCCTCGTCCACCACCGCAGCAGACTCGCACGCCTCAAGAACGGCAAGCCGATCTGCCGCGACTGCGACTGACAGATAGGCCGGTGAGGGCCCAGCGGCGTCCGGTTGGGGCACGCCGCGGTGCACTGGCCGGGGCCGCGGCGTCGCGCCATTCACCACACTCCTGCCGGTCATCGTGCGCGACGGCGGCTTCGGAGATCCGGTCAAGCCCCACCTGACGATCGCCGTCGACCAGGATCAGCGCTCCCGGCGCGCCGCCGACGCCGAGTTCGACGGCCGGGCCAGGAACGGAGAGGTGAACGGTCGCGGCCCGGCCGGGGCGATCCGAGCAGTGCAGGCGGCGGCGCCAGGTGACTGGCACGGGGTCCAGCAGATCGTCAGTCCGGTCGGGGCTGGAGCCGCATTCGCTCTCCAGGCCGGCCGTGCGGGTGTCGGTCAGGCTGCGGTGCTCCGGCGGCTCGGCAACGCCGCACTGGCCAGGGGGCGCGTTATCGGCCGGGGCCGTCGCCGGCCTGCCGGGCGACTTCCGGGAGCGCGAAGTGCGGGTTCTCGATGATCCCGATGACTGATCCGCTCGGATCGGTCACCGATGCGGCGCGGATGGATCCGCCGACGTCGCGCACCCCTTCCTTGACGGTTGCTCCTGCGGTGACGAGTTGCTGCAGGGCCGCGTCGGCGTCGGCGACGCCCCAGTAGGTCACGGGGCCGTCGGCGAGGTCGGCACGCGGGCTCAGAGCCAGCTCGTAGCCGCCGACGTTGTAGCCGACGTAGAACGGCTCGTCGAAGTAGGGCTCCATACCGAGGACCGAGGTCCACCACGCCTTGCCGGCGGCGAGGTCGGGCGCCGGATACACCACCACTCGTAGACCCAGGAACATGGGCAACCAGCCTCTCAACATGCGAACAATGGTTTGATCAGGGTAGTCGTCGTCCTCTTCCCGTCGGGTCGGCGCCGTCCTGCTGCCACGCGGCCCCGGCCGCGAATGGGTCGCATGGGCGGGTGGGGAGCCATCTCGCTCACCGTGGCGCCGGACGGCACGGCTCTGCCCTGTTCGGCCGCCCACACCCTGCCGGGACTCGACCCGCCGAACACCGGGGACCACTCCCTGGAGTGGATCTGGGAGCACTCGAAGGCCTTCAACGCCTACCGGGGGCACCGCCTGGATGAAAGAGCCGTGCCGCAGTTGCCCGCAGCGAGACTTCGGCGGCTGCCGCTGTCAGGCGTTCGCCCTTACCGGCGACGCCCGGCGGGACGACCCACTCGGCCCCTACTCCTCCACGAGGCGGTCCTCAAGGCGATGTCGAGGTCGGTGTTGTTGGCTGCACCGGCAGCCCCGAACGGCACCGGCAGCGCCACGGTTCCCCCCGCAGACGCGGGTACCGGCACGGCATCGCCGGTCTGGTTTTGCGAACAGGACGTCGGTCCGGCGTCTGGCCAGGCAGAGGAGTGCCCGGATGTGCCGTTTGCCCTGGCCGATCTTCTTGTCGTGGTAGGCGCGCGAGGGTCTCTGTCCTCCGGGGGACTCCCTCGGGTCGGGCTGTCAGGGCAGATGTCGCAGTACGTCGGCGAGTGTCTCCACTCCTTCGCTGATGCCGGGGCGAGGAGCTTCGAGGCGCTGCCGGCGTAGAAGACGTTTTCGGTGAGTACGGATCGCAGCGCGGGTACCGGGGTCCGGTCGTAGCGGTGCTCGGCGTCGTAGTCGTCCTCGATGATCAGTCCGCCCTCTTCTCGGGCCCAGTGCATCAGTTCGCTGCGTCGGTTGCCGCGCAGGACCACGCCGGTGGGGAACTGGTGCGCGGGCGTCAGGAGGACGGCCGCTTCGCCCGTGGCACGCAGTTCATCGACGCGCACGCCTTCGGAGTCGACTGCGACGGGCGGGGTGTCCAACTGGCAGTGGTGCAGGTGCTGGCGGGCCCCGAGGGAGCCGGGGTCCTCCACGGCCACGGCGGAGATGCCGTCGTCGTGCAGCACCTGCCCGACCAGGGTGAGCGTCTGGGCGGTCCCGGCGACGATGAGGACGTCGCCGGGGTCCGCCCGGATGCCGCGGGTGCGGGCGATCCAGTTCGCGACGGCCAGGCGGAGAGCCGGTGTGCCGCGTGGGTCTCCGTATCCGAGGCCGGAGGTCGCGAGGTGATCGAGGGCGCGGCGTTCGGCGCGCAGCCATGCCGCTCGTGGGAACGCGGCGAGGTCGGGGAGCCCTGGGGAGAGGTCGATCCGGGCCCGGGCCGTGCGCATCGTGTCGAAGATGTCCGCGCCGGGCGTGGTGGCGAACACGGAACGTGGTGGCGGTGGGCCGGCAGGTGCGGGGGGCTTGGCTGCTGTCGGCGGGGCGGTGGGGGCGCCGACGACGATGGTTCCGTTGCGCCCCCGTCCGGCGAGGTGCCCGTCCTCGATCAGGCGTTGGTAGGCCTCGGTGACCACGCCGCGTGAGACGCCCAGTTCGTCGGCCAGGACCCGAGTGGCCGGCAGTCTGCTTCCCACCGGCAGGCGCTTGTCCGCCAGCGCGAGCCGGATCTGCCGGGCCAGCCAGTCGGCCTTCCTGCGCCGGGGCGCCTCGTCGACCGTCAGATGCAGGAAGTCGGCCCCAGCAGCTTTGGACCGGCTGGGGGTGACCTCATTGGATCTGTTCATCGGGCCATAGCGGCAGCAGGGTGGGCCATGAACACGGCGACGACACCTTCCGCCCCTGCCCCTGTTGGTCACCTCCCTCACCACTGCGGCGGGACCAAGGGATCACAGACCTGCGTCGGGCCGCCCGCGGCGGACCCTTCCACCGCACGTTCTTCAAAACCATTGCCGTGAACTCACCTGTCCGCTGCTGCGTCCCCTCGGGGCACCTGAAGCATCCCGCCGAACCAAACCCAACGAGGAGCCGTCATGGCCGGACTCGCCGCTCTCGCCCTGTGGATCGTCCTCGTAGCCTGGGCACTGGAGCGCAACCACCGGCGCCGAGCCGGCCCACGCCCCTCCCTGCACGGCAGGGCGGACATCCACGACCGGGACACCGAGCGTGTCCGGGCCGAACTCGGCGCCGCAGCCGACCGGGGCAACGGGGCCGGCCGCTCCCCGTGTCCGCGCGGCAGCGTCCCTGACCCGGCGGGGGAGGCGGAGGCGTGATGAGCGAGCCGGAGCGGGACCTACTGGTCGGTGCCGGTCCGGTCGGCGGGGCCGGTGTCACGGCTACCGGGGGCCGGTCGCGCGGGCGGTGTGGACGGTGACGGCGGTGAGGTAGAAGGCGTCCGGGCGGGTCAGGATGCCGGTGGGGGCCTCGGGGTCGAGCAGGGCGTCGAGGACCGCGCGGTCGTCGG
Source organism: Kitasatospora sp. NPDC127035 (assembly GCF_042726075.1). Taxonomy (NCBI): domain Bacteria; kingdom Bacillati; phylum Actinomycetota; class Actinomycetes; order Kitasatosporales; family Streptomycetaceae; genus Kitasatospora; species Kitasatospora sp. NPDC127035. The sequence continues at coordinate 90,364 of NZ_JBHXDN010000025.1, forward strand.
CGTCCAGCTGCTCGGCCAGCTGGTCCCGGCGTTGGGCGAGACTGACGTGCAGGTACTCGCGGGCCGGGCCGTCCAGCGGGGCCGGACGGTCGGCCAGGAACGTCCGCGTCCCGCTCGGGACGAGGCCCGCCGCGGCCAGCATGGCCGGCCAGTCCTCCACGACGGCGACCGAGCCGGGCAGTTCGGCCCGCATGCCGCTGAAGGTGTCCTCGTTGGCGGCGTCCAGCCGGGCCTGGAGGCCCGGGCGGCCGAGCCCGAGGTCGCGGGGGAGGAAGCGCGCGGGCAGACCGCGTTCGACCACGGCCAGCAGACCGCCCGGGCGCAGTGCCCCGGCCAGGGCGGTCAATGCGGCCTGCTGGTCGCCCAGGTGGTGGATCGCGTTGGCGGACCAGATCAGGTCGGCGGCGTCCAGGGCGGTGAAGTCGTCGGGCAGGTCGGCCTGTTGGGTGGTGATCCGACCGTCCGAGCGGGCCCGGGCGCGGTCCAGCAGGGCGGCGGACTGGTCGACGGCGACCACCTGGGCGGACGGGAAGGCGTCCGCGAGCAGGCCGGCGATCACCCCGGGGCCGCTGCCGACGTCGAGTACCCGGTCGACCGCGACCCCGTCCAGCAGCCCGCGGAGCCAGTGCGCGGCCTCGGTGACGGCGGGGGCCTGGAGTTCGGCCTCGCGTTCCAGGTGGGCGGCGAGGGCGTCCCAGTCGAAGTCCGTTCCGGGGCCCTGGTGGTGGCCGTGGCCGTGGGTGGGAGTGGGGGTGTCGGCGGGACCGTGGACCCGGCCGTTCCCTTCCCGGTGCCCGGGGTCCTGGTGGGAGTGGTCGTGCGGCATGGCGTACTCCGTTCCGTCGGTGGTCGGCTTCACTGCGGTACAGCGGCGATGGCGGTGGTCGGGGCCGGGACGGCGGCGAGTGCCCGCTAGACGTCCTCGTCCACCAGGTCGTGGTTGATCGCGAACGCGGCTGCCGCCCCCGCCCCGGCGGCGGTGACCACCTGGGCCCGCGGGTCGGCGACGTTGCCCACCGCCCAGACGCCCGGCACGCCGGTGCGGCCCGCGGCGTCGGTGGTCACCCAGCCCTGGGTGTCCCGCTCGCAGCCGAGGTCCGACAGCAGCGCGTCCCGGGGCACCATCTCTCCGGAGCCTCTGACGCACTGTCCGGCCCGCCGGTTCGATGCAGTCTCCACGGCATGCTTTACCTTGACATGTCGGGTGTTGCCCGCAAGCTACCGCATAGCGCTCCGATTGTCCGATGATCGGCCGAGGTCACCCACCGAGAGCTGGAGAACACCGGCCACTGGGGCCGGGCCGCCCGCAGCCGCTACGACCCGGACCAGGACCGCTGGACGCCCTGGGAGGCCCGTCGCCCGTCGCCCGTTGCCCGGAGAACGGCGGGTGCCGGTTGCGGGACGGTTGTGGTGGGGTTGGTGCTCGGGCTGTCGGGGAATGAGGGTCGGGCAGGCCGGAGAGGGGTTGGTGCCCCGGGGAGCAGGTGACCTGATGGACACGGTGAGCGTCGCTGTCGAAGCCCCCGGTTGGGTCCTCTCGGTCGCGGGTGCGCGCGAGAGCGCACGCGGATTCCTCGCGGGCCTCGTGCCGACCCTCGCACCCGAGGCCGCTGCCGCGGTGGTCCTCGTGGTCTCGGAACTCGTGACCAACGCCCTGCGCCACGGCGGCGGCACGTTCGCGCTGGACCTGACCGCGTACACGGACGGCGTCGAGGTGGCCGTCCACGACCGCAGCCCGCGACCGCCGCGCATGCGCACCCCCGACCTCGCCGCCGGCACCGGCGGATTCGGCTGGCCCATGGTCAACCGCCTCGCCCACACCACCACCGTCACCCCCCGGCAGACCGGCGGCAAGACTGTCACCGCCCTCCTCGCCCGGTAGCGCCACCGCTCCCGTCCCCGACACCCTTCGGTCACAGCTGCGCAGGGGCGGTGCGTTCGGGCCCTGTGTGGGCCCGCCCTGCCGGTGGACACCGTCGTACTGCGGGCCGGTCGTGGTGCCGGTGCCGATGCCGGCACCTATGCCGGCAACGATGCGGGTGCTGGTGGGGTTGAGGGCTGGGAGGCCGGTAACGGCGGCCTGTTCGGCGAAGCGGGCCAGGGGGCGGCGCAGGACGTGTTCTCCGCGATCGCGGACGGCTTCGGCGAGGGCCGCCGGCAGGGACTTCCTCGTGCGCGGGGGTGTGAGGCGTGGTCCCGGGGAGGGGCACCGCCGGTGGTGCCCCTCCCGTCATCGGAGTCTCCCCATCGATTCCTGGATCCCCTGCGGCGCCGGGGCGGGGCAACTGTCCGTCTCTGTTGGGGCCGAAGACTACCTTCCCCTCGGGCGCGGAAAAATCTGTTCTGGCGGGAGTAGACATTGATGTCGGCTGTGGTTAGTGTTTCTCTCGTAGTCGGCAGTCGAGAGGTGCTCGCCAGACACGAACTGGCGGGAAGTGTGACAGAAGTTCGCAGGTCGGCACGGTTGCGGGGCCCTGAAGCCAAGGAAGTGCAGTGCGGCGACAGGACCGGTGGCCGGGCCGGGCGGCCCGCGGTGATCAGGGGCCGCCACGAGGCGGTATCGCACTTCAGTGAGTGAAGTCGATTCGCAGTCAACGCAGTTCAGCAGGACGCAGTACCCCTGCAAAGGCGCCGGACTGCGGGCGCGCGTGCCGGGGAGGTCCGGACAGCGGGGTTCCACGCCGGGCTCGTGAGCAGGACGGGCGATGGAGCCGGCAGCCGGGCCGGGTGGCAGTCAAGGGCTGCCGAAGCAGTGCGCCGTACCAGCAGTATCCGTGTGAAACCGTAGTTCGCAGGAATGTCAGTGACGCAGAGGAAGAACGGAGGGCGCAAGCGCCATCAGGATCGCCCGGCCCGTGAGACGGCTTTTCAGTCCGGGCGGACACCGCAGACCCCCCAGCTACGAAGGACGGTGGTTTCCGGTCACGCATACGCGATCCCCGCACGCCCCATCCCCCGGGGCAGTGCGGAAACAGAGGACCGGCCCAGGCCGGTAGATGGTGTTGTTCCCCTTCGGGGCCCCGGAGCCGCAATGGCGCCGGGGCCCCTCGACGCGTTCCCGTACCAGGAATAGGAAGAGGTGCAGTGACCACGGCCACCAACCCGCCCCGCACACCGAACACCCCCGACATCGTCAGCTCGTTCGACGACGACGACTACCCCGCCTACACCATGGGCCGCGCCGCCGCGATGACCGGAACCACGGCCGGCTTCCTGCGCACCCTCGGAGACCAGGGCCTCATCACCCCGCTACGCTCCGACGGCGGCCACCGCCGCTACTCCCGCTACCAGCTACGCATCGCCATGCGCGCCCGCGACCTCGTCGACCAGGGCACCGCCATCGACGCCGCCTGCCGCATCATCATCCTCGAAGACCAACTCGAAGAAGCCCTGCGCATCAACGAACAGCTTCGCCACGACGCCGGACAGCCGCCCGCCGCCGACACCTGACCCCGGCGTCACCGCCTGGTCCGGACGGGCCGCCTGCGGCTCGGCGACTTCCACCCCTGGGCGGTGCGACAGGACGTGGGAAAGCCGTCACCCACAGGGTGACGGCTTCCAGTGCTTCCAGGCCTTCGCGGACTTCTCCGGCCATCCCATCACCGACGACGTCCCGGCGCCTGCGTCGACGAGACGACATGGTGTCCCGTTCCTGTCGCCGAGACACCGGCCCTGTGCCGGACCGGCGGAGATGCACCCCGCTCTTCGGAAGGCACCGGCTTCCGGGTGCGTGCCCGCCGAAGTGCGCTTGGCAAGCTCACTGCAATCCCTTGACCCTTATTTCGTATATCGAATACATTTCGGATACTCCGAAGCCGCGGCGTCGGCGAGACGGCCGTGGCCGATTGCCTCGCCGACGCCGCTCGGCCGTCTCGGTGCTGCTGTGTCCTCAACAGCCGCACGGTTCTGTGGCCTGAGGATGCGCAGTGACGGCGTGACTGTCGGTCGCCCCGTTGCCGCCCCTGGCCGGGGCGGCGGGGCCGGCGCTGGGGGACTACCCGGCGATCGGGGCCGCGGCTGCCCCTGTCGTGGCGGGTGTGTGGGTGGTGGCGGCGAGGTCGGCGCGCAGGGCGGTGACGTCCTGGGCGGCGCGGGCGGCGGGGAGGCCGGTGCCGTTCTCCTCGCAGACGCGGATCAGGTGCAGCTGGGCGCGCTGGAGCCGGTGGAGGGTGCGGGCGGCCTTGCGGCCGTGGGTCCTCTTCATGTGCGTGCGCAGGTGGCGGCGTGCGTGCAGGGATCCGAGGGCGTCGCGTTCCTCGGGGGTCATGAGGTCGTCGTCGAGGTAGTGGTCGGCGACGGCGCGGATCTGGGTGCCCTCCTCCCGTCCGGCGAGCTTCCACAGCAGGTAGCCGACGGCGAGGATCGGCAGGCCCTTGACCAGCGAGAGGACGACCATGCCGCCCACGCCCCCGCCCCCGATGTCCTGCAGCCAGGGGGAATTCCAGAAGAAGTGCATGGACCAGGCCAGGGCGAACGCGCCGACGGCGACGGCGGTGCGCCGGATCAGGGGTTCGTGGCGGCGGGTGACGAAGTATCCGATGCCGAAGGCGGCGACCGAGGTGTAGAGGGCGTGGCTCCAGATGCCGGTGATCACACCGCGTACCAGGAACATCAGTCCGACCGGGGCGATCTGGTTGGCGTAGGGGAACTGGATCGCGGTGTTGACCGAGTAGAGGAGGTCCTCCACGATCTGGAAGCCTAGGCCGATCATCGCGCCGACGACCACGACGGACAGGATCGTGCGGAACTGGGTCCGGGCGATCATGATCAGTACGACGACGCCGAGCAGCTTGAGGAGTTCCTCGTTGATCGGCCCGGCCAGCGCTGGGCCCCACTCGGCGGTGAACTGCGGGCCGAAGAGCTTGGCGGACAGCGACTGGACGGCCGAGTTGACCGGGAGTGCCAGGTAGCAGGCCGCGAAGCCGCCCCAGCCGAAGGCCATGGCGAAGCCCAGCGGAGGGTGCTGCTCGAAGAGGTCGAGCGAGCGGAAGAAGAGCAGGAACGGGACCGCGTACAGCGTCCAGAGCAGGGTGGCGAACACCACGGCCGCCGGCACGATGCGGAATCCGAGGGTGAAGTTGGACACCATCGAGAAGACGCCGTTGGCGAGGAAGAACACGTAGAGCCAGAAGGCGGCGCGGCGGGGCTGGAAGAACCCGTCCACGCCGATCGGGGCGCGTTCGTCGACCAGGGCCGCGGCGCTCAGTCGGCGGTGCGGGGTGAACGGCTGGTGCAGTGTGCTCATGCCCGGTCCCCTGTCGTGACGCTGTCGACCATCTGCTGGAACTCGCCCGCCGCGGCGGGCAGTGTGCCGGATGCGCTCTGCCCGTTGAGGGTGACCACGGTCTTCGCTCCGGGGTCGTAGGCGATCCACATGGTGCCCTCGATGCCGGAGGTGAAGTAGGAGAACTTCACACCGGTCAGGCCGTTGCCGGTGTGGAAGGACTGGTCGTTGCCGTACAGGTGGACCTTTCCGTCGGCTCGGAGGATCTTCTTCTCCCTGGCGGTCTGTTCCTCCAGGGTGCCCATCCACTCCGCCGTCGAGACGACGAACGCACTGGACTTGCCGGTCACCACCGCACGCTGCCCCGGGGTGGTCTCCGCGCGCTCCAGCGACCAGCCGCTCGCCGGAACGAAGGAGACGTGATCGGACACGGTGACCACCGTGCCGGGCCGCACCTCCTCCTTGCCGGAGGTGTGCTCGTCCCAGATCGTCCAGAACCCCACGTAGGCGAACACGAGGGCCAGCACCAAGAGGGAACCGCCCAGCGTCCTGTACCGCTCCCGCCGGGGTATCGCCGGCAACACCGCCGGCACCGGCGGTTGACCGATGTCCATGAAGATTCCTCCTGTAAAACCTCAAATGAGCGCAAAGACTGAAAAGAATACTCGAAATGACCAAAGCGGTCATACCGCTTCGATCTCGCGCCCGCAGGTGTGGATCCCGACGGAGCGCGGCGTACCGGGCATCGACGGCGCAATCGGCGCCGTCGAGGATCGGGCCGGTCCGGGCCGAACCGGTTCTCGGAGCGGCGTCAACCTCGCGCCGGTTGATCGGCCACTGACGGACCGGCTCGGTGTGCGGCGGCCCCGCTCTCGGGAGTGGATCTCGGCGGCGGCCCGTTCGGCGCTCGGCCGCTCCCTCGTTTCCTGCCCGGGGCGACTTCGGCCGGTACGGCCGGACCCCGAAGTGCAGCAGCTACCTGCAGGGAGACCACCGTGACCACGGCGACCGTCCGGACCATCGAGTCCGAGTGCCACGCCCGCCGAGTGCAGGACCTGAAGGGCGACGTGCTGCGCCTGGTCGGGGAGGTCATCGACGACGTCGGACACTGGCACCTGAACAAGTCCGACATCCTGCACTTCCACCATCACGGCGAACCGGTCACCTACCACCTGCTCCATCCGGACGGCCGCCACACCACCGCCGTCCTAGGCCAGGACCCCGGCCAGGGGCAACTCCTCACCCTCGCCGTGCCGGGAGGCGTGTGGAAGGCCTCCCACCTCACCGCCGGGGACCATGCCCTGATCAGCGAGGCGGTCGTGCCCGGGTTCGACTACGCCGACATGACCCTCGGCCGGGCCCACGACCTCATGACCCGCTTCCCCGGCCATGCCGAACTCGTCCACCGCTACTGCCGACCGGACCGAACCAGCCCTCCTCCCCGCTGACCTGGTGTCCGCGATTCCGGCGAACACGGCCGGGTACCGGCTTCGGCCTCGGCCGTCCGTCCGGCCGGACGGCTCGCGGAACCCCTCCTACGACATGATCGCGGGACCCGTAGCAGGGGAAGTGCCTTGTCTCCTGCGTCCGACGGTCCCCGACACCGTGACCGGGGGCTCCTTCGAGTCGGTACTGCTCACGGCTCCGGGTGTGGACCGGGCGCCTGGGGCCGGTCGGCTGCTTGGCCGGGTGCCTGCGGTCAAGACGCGGGCGGGTCTGGGTGTTCGGAGGTCTTGCGCCAGCGGGCTTCGCAGAACGAGTAGAGGCCGAACAGTACGAGGCCGACCGCTGCGGCGATGAGGAGCACGGGTCCGGCGGGTGTGTCGGCGAACGAGCGCAGTGTCTCGTCGAGGCCTTTGGCACGGTTGGGGTCGAACTTCACCGCGGCGAGCAGGATGAACAGGCCGGCGACCGCTGCGACGGCGCCACAGGCGACGCCGCCGATGATGCCCAGTGTTGCGACGATCCGGCGTGTTCGTTCGCTCATCCTGTTCGTCTGGAGGTTCTTCTCGAATGCGCGCATCGCGGCGCGCACGGCCATCACTGTGCCGACGATGATCAGGACGGCTCCGACCGCGCCGACGAGTAGCCGGCCGCCGGGCCAGCCCAGCACCTTGGAGGTGTATTCCTTGGAGGTCTGGTTGCTGGAGCGGCTTCCGGAGGACCCGCCCACCAGGACGGTCTGCACCACGGCGATGGAGATCACGGCGTAGAACACCGCCAACCCCAGGAAGCCCAGGCGCACCGTCCACTTGCCCCTGTCCGATCCTGCCGGTCCGAACGCGGCCTCGGACAGCCGCCACAGCGCCATCGCCGCCAGCCCCACCACCAGCGCCCACAGCAGGACGCGACCGAACGGCTGCTCGCCGATGGTCCCCACCGCGCCGGACCGTTCGGCCTGCTGGCCGCTGTTGTCGCCGAAGCCGATCTGTATGGCCAGGGCCCCCACCAGCACGTAGATCACGCCTCGGGCGCAGAGTCCGATCCTGGCCGTGATGTCCATGGCGTGGCTGTCGGCGAGGCGCTGTCCTTGGGATTTGGCCCGTGCGGCAGAACCGTTTCCTGTGGCCATGGATGTGCGCCTTTCCCGTGTCGGGCCGAACGATGCACCCCGTACGGCCGGGACGGCCCGGCGCCCTCGGGCCGATTCGAGTCTGCGGTGGGGCGCAGTGATCAGTGTGTGAAGGCGTCCTTGATCTTCGCTCCCGCCTGCTTGGTGTTGCCCTTGATCTGGTCGCTGCGGCCCTCGGCCTGCCGACGCCGACTGCCGGTGACGCGGCCCACGGTCTTCTGGCGCCACCGTTGACCGCTTCTGTCTTCTGCGCGATCTTCTTGCTGATACTTATGGCTCGCCGCGCTTCGGGAGCCAACTGCCGGGGCGCGCTCGCGAGGGCATGGGCGCGGTGGCCGGTCAGCGGTCCGCGCGTGGTGGTGTCTCCGGGCCTCCGGGGTCGGAGCGGTGCCCGAAGGGGTGCGACCGGTTTCGGTGGGCGACGGTGGAGCCGGTGACGTGGTAGCCGAACACCTCGAACCCGCCGGTGAGCGCGTGTCCGCTGCCGGTGTTGGTGAGGACACCGGCCACGCCGACGACGACCGCGGCGACCAGGATGACGAGCCCAATGATGACGATCATGGCGGCTCCGGAGATATGCACTGGTACCCCCACGGTAGAACCGCACCGTGCGGGAGGCCAGCCTGACCGGGACGGCTCCTGGTCCGCCCGGCCTGTGCCCGGCTGAAATGGGCCATGAGCACTGTGTGGGTCTCCTGGGCGCAACAGCCGGGCGGCGAAGGTCGAGGAGCACGGCGCCCAGTCTGGCGGTAGCCCACAGCACAAGGTAGGACTTTGCGATACCTGAGGAGGCGGGTCTTCGCGCTTGCGTAGACCCGAGCCGCTTCTCAGATGGTGGCCCGCCCGGCCCACGCTCCGTCTGACGCCGGCGTCCTGGCCGGGTGGACAGGAGCGGACAGAATCGGACAGCCATCTCCGCTGCCGGGCATGGAAAGTGGACACCGCCCGACGCGAGGCTGTGCGCCATGAACCTTCGACGCACGCAGGACCGGAACTCCCGCTCGGGGACCGCACGCGAGGCCCTGGCTGCGGCGCAGTTCACCGCGATGCTCGCCACTTCGCTCGTGAACGTCGCTCTGCCGCAGATCCATACCGGTGCCGGACTGTCGGACCGAGGACCAGGTGGGAGGTCAACGCCCATGGTCCGGCAGCCGGGCGGCCGGCCCGCTTGACCGCCGCGGAGGCGCCCCACCACCGCTCACCGGCCACCTGATCCGGAACCCCGGCCCACCCGAACCGCCCCGAGAACCGACAAGGACACCCCATGCAAGCCGTCGACACCACCGCCCCTGTCGTCGTCAGCCTGACGAGGACGATCGAAGCCTCCCTCGACACCGTCTGGTCTCTGCACACCGACATCGACAACTGGCCGGACTGGAACGCCGACATCGACCGAGCCCGGCTCGGCGGCCCGCCCTCGGTCGGCGACAGCTTCACCTGGCTCACCCACGGGATGAACATCACCTCCACCATCCGCGAACTCGTCCCCGGCCGGCGGATCGTCTGGGACGGAATCGTCGAGGGCATCGCCGGCATCCATGTGTGGACCTTCGAACAGACCGACGCCGGTGTCGTCGTCCGTACCGAGGAGTCCTGGAGCGGTGACCCCGTCGACAGCGCGGTCGAGGAACTCGCCACAGCCCTGAGGACCTCGCTGGAGACCTGGCTCGACCACCTCAAGGCACGCGCCGAACAGCCCGCCTGACACCGCACCACGCCGCACCACGCCACGCCACTCCACGCCGGGCACGGTGACGACCGGCGAAACCCGGCCCACCGTCCCTCCTCGACCCACGCACGCATCCGCCAAGCACTCCGGAGGCCTCCACGATGTCCAGCTACACCACCCTCTCGCCGCCCACGGCCCAGGCCCGTCCGACCTCTGGCCCGCGCGACGTCGACAACCGTGCGTCCTACGTCAGCTTCGGCCTCGCCTACCTGCTCGGCCACGGCACCGCCGCAGCTTCCGAGGGGGAGGGCCCCTGGCTGGACCTGCCCGGCTGGTTGCCCGTGATGCTTCTCGGAAGCGGGCTTGCGGTCGGCGTCGTCTTCGCCACCGCCGCGGCCGTACGGGCCCAGCGCGGAGCCCCGGCGCCGGACGTCCTCGCCGGCAGACTGCTCGGCGCTGCCTGGATCGCGGCCTTCACCGCCCTGGCCCTCGCCGTCACCGGCCTCACATCCGTGCTCGACGTGCCGGAGCTCCCGGCCGTCCTCTGGCCCACCGGCTCCGGATTCGTCGTCGGCCTGCTCTACCTCGCCGAGGGCGCGGTACGCCGCAACGTGCTGCACTACGCCCTCGGCGTCTGGCTCGCTCTGGTCTCCACTGCGGCGCTCTTGCTCCACACCCCCGGGCTCTACTGGGTCCTCACCCTTGCGGGAGGTGGCGCCTACGCCTTCGCCGCGGTCCTCGAACACCGCCGGCTCGCCTCTCTCGAGGGCTCCGCCCTCGGCTGAGCGGAGCGGGCAGGGGCCCGACCCGCCCCCGCCCCTCGCTCGTGCACGGCCCCGCCGTGGACAACCGGAGCCCCGGTTGCGCATCCCGGTCCCGGTCCCGGTCGTCGGCGGTCCGGGGAACGGCAGCGGCCGGTGTCGCCCGCGGCCGGTCCGCCCCGATCCGGCAGCCGTTCCAAGCGTGGCGCACGCCAGCCGTGCCCGGTGCGGCGGATGCCCGGCATGCGCGGGTGCGTTGCCACCGTCACCCCCGGCGAGGGTGGGAATGTCGCGGCTGTCGGCGGTCGTCGTGGTCCCCGCCACGGGCTGTCGAACCCATACGTTCGGGCCGGCCTGCCCGTCGAGGCCCGCCCGGCCGCCACCGCATAGGCTGGTCGTACGGCAGACGGTTGCATCGCCCGGCTCCGGCCCCTTCGGCACGGGCAGCGGCGGATCGGAGCGTGTGGTGGCTTCACGGGGCGCGGAACCGGAACCCGTACAGAGCGGAGCCCGGGCGGGTGATCTGCCCTTCGTCGGACGGGACCGCGAGTTCCGGGCGCTGCTCGGAGCACTGTCGGCGCCGCCGACGGTCGTCCTCGTCGAGGGCGAGGCCGGGATCGGCAAGTCGCGGTTGGTCACCGAGGCGTCCGCGGCCCTCCGGGCGGACGGTGTCACCGTCGTCACCGGCGCGTGCCACCCGCTGCGCGAGCCCCTGCCCTACGGGCCGGTCGTGGATGCCCTGGGCGCGCTCGGCCCGCAGCTCCCCGCGAACGCTGCCATCGACCCTGCGGTGGGCGTGCTCGGACCGCTGCTGCCGGGCCTGGCCGGGCGGCTCCCGCCGACGCCGGTGGAGGTCCCCGGACCGTCGGGGCAGCGCCACCTGGTGGCCGGAGCGGTGCGGGCCCTGCTGGCGGCGGTCGCTCCGGTGGTGCTGGTGGTCGAGGACGTGCACTGGGCGGACGAGGCCACGCAGGAACTGCTGGTCCTGCTGGCGGGCGGGCTGCCGGCGGACACGGCACTGGTGCTCACCTACCGTGGTGAGGACCTTCCGTCGGGCGCGCCGGTCCTGGGGTCGGCGCTGCGGCGTCAACCGGGCACCGCCGGCGCCGAGCTCAGCCTGTTGCCCCTGGGGCGGGAAGCCATGGGGACGCTCGCCCGCTCCGTCCTCGGCCAGGGCGCCACCGCGTCCGTCGTGCACCTCCTGGCCGAACGCAGCGAGGGACTGCCGCTCGTCCTGGAGGAGGACCTGATCACTCTCGCCGGCCGTGATCCGGCCGCGGGCGCCGACGGAGAGACGGAGCTGCGGGTGCCCCGGAGCCTGCGCGAGCTGCTCGCCGCGCGGATCGGCCTGCTCGGGCCGGACGCGACGGCCCTGGTCCGGGGGGCCGCGGTGCTCGCCGTCCCGGGGGGAGCAGGCGTCCTCGGAGCCATCGCGGGTCTGGACGAGGAACGGGCGCACGAGGCACTGCTGGCGGCGCTGGACGCCGCTGTCCTGCGTGAACGAGGGCCGGACGCCTACGGGTTCGGGCACGCGCTGGCCCGGCAGGCGGTGTACGACATGCTCCCGGGGCCGGTGCGCATCCGTGCCCACCGGCGGGTCCTGGCGGTGCTGCGCGAGCAGGACCCGCCGCCGCTCGTCCAGATCGCGCACCACACCCGCGCGCTCGGGGACGACACCTGGATCACCGAGGCCCGCGCGGCGGCGGACCAGGCGGCCGAGGTCGGCGACATCGGCACCGCGGTGACGCTGCTGCGGCAGGTCCTCGACCAGCCGGGGCTCGCCACCGAGCGGCTCGGGGAGACCGCACTGGCGCTCGCGGGCACCGTGCAGTTCAGCATCGACGCACCGGGGTCGGTGAGCACCCTGCGCCGGATCCTCGCCACCCCGGGCCTGCCGTCGGCCGTGGGCGGCGAGATCAGGTCGCACCTTGCCAATGTGCTGCTCAACCAGGCCGGTGACCCGGTCGGCCGGGACGAGATGGAGAAGGCGGCGCTCGAACTGGAGGAGGTCAATCCCGCGCTCGCGGCCAGGAACATGTCCGTGCTGGCCGTCTCCGACACCGGCGCGGCCTCGGCGGAGGAGCGCACGGCCTGGATGGCGCGCGCTCTGCGCCTGCTGGAGCGGACGCCGGACCGGCTGGCCCACGCGGTCGTCCGCGCCAACCAGATCACCCTGCTGCTCGGCTCGGCGGACCCGCGCATCCCCTCCCTCCTCGCCGCGCTGCCGCGGGTCGACGACGACTCGCGGGTGCTGCGGGCCACCGCGATCGCCCTGTCGGGTGCCGCCGAGGCCGCCGTCTTCGTCGGGCTCGACCAGCGGGCGCCGACCTGGAACGAGGAGTCGCTCGCCATCAGCGAGCGCATCCACTTCACCGCGCTGGCGGCCTACGGCGAGTCGTACCGGCTCCTGCTCACCTGGACCGGCGGGCACTGGGAGCGTTGGGACGCGGAGCTGGCGGCCTACCGCGTCAGGTTCCGCGACAGCCCGCTGACCGACACCGGACTGCTGGGAACCGCCCAGGGCGTGATAGCAGCGGCCCGCGGACAGGCGTCACGGGCCGCTGCGCTCTTCGAACGTGTGGTGGCCCACGATCCGACGAGCAGCCTGGCCCTCGGCGCGGCCGCCGGGACGGCCCGGCTCCACCTCGCCCGGGGGGACGCCGGCGCGGCCCGGGCCTCGCTGGCCGGTGCCTTGGACAGCGTGCGTGCCAGGAGGTTGTGGCCCTTCGCCTTCGGAGTTCTGCCGGCGGCCGTCGAGGCCGCCCTGGCGCTCGGCGACCGGACCGGTGCCCGGACGCTGCTGGAGGAACACGCCGACGGCATCCGCGACGGGGAGTGCCCAGGAGCGGAGGCCGAGCAGGACCTGTGCCGCGGCCTGGTGCTCGCCGAGCACGATCCCGGCGCCGCGTTCGAGGCCTTCGACCGGGCCGGCGGTCGCTGGGAGGCCGTCGGCCGGCCGTACGAGGCGGCGCTCGTCGCGGAACGGGCGGCACTGGCCCTGGCCGCCGTGGACCCCTGGGACGGCCGGGCCCGGTTCGGCCGCGTGCTGGCTGCGTTCGACGCGCTCGGCGCGACCAGCGACGGCTCGCGCTGCCGCCGACGGCTGCGGACGCTCGGCCCCGTCCCCACCAACCCGCGGGGGCGCACGGGGTACGGGGACGAGCTGTCACCGCGCGAGCGCGAGGTGGCGGCGCTGCTCGCCGCAGGTGTGGGGAACCGCGACATCGCCGCCGCGCTGTTCGTCTCTCCGCGCACCGCCGAGCACCATGTCGCGGCAGTGTTGCGCAAGTTGAGGACGACCCGGGCCGCGCTGCGTGGCAAGGACACCTGAGGCCGCGCGTGTGGCGAGGGACGGGGTGGGCCGCGTTGTCGTCCGCGTCCGGTCCGGACGTACGGAGGCGGTGCGGCGGGGTGGGACGGACGTCGGCGATCCACTCGGTGGGTTTTGCACGGTTGTCGGACTGGTGGCGGGCCGGCTGCCTTCGGCGCGGCCCTGGGTGACGTAGCGGGAGAAGTGGCCGTCGATACTGCAACCGCAGCCTCCGGCGAAGGCGGGCAACGCAACAGGATCCTGCAGCTGATGCGCACTGCCCCCAGCCGGATTTGGCACGCCCGTGACCTGGCGAACGAGCGCGGTATCACCAGCTACGACAGCCCCTACGTGCAGCTTGGCCGCTGGACCCGCGAAGGCATCCTCGACGAGATGGCGAACGCCACCTGCGCGTTCGCCGCCGACTGGCATCCGACCGGCCCCGGACGCCCCGTCAAGGACACCTCTTGACCAACCGCACCCACCTCTAACTTCGTGGCGTTTCCGGTTGAAGAGGTCGCGCTGGCCGGCGGTGTGCCAGTCGCCGTGGTCGTGACGGCGGCACCTGTAGTGGGCCTTCGCGCCGGCGAGGCGGTGATGGCGGAGAAGGCCCAGAGGCAGCCGGCGTGGTTGACGCGGTCGTTCTTCACCCAGCGGCGGGTGGTGCTGGACTTCCTGCCGGTGGCCCGGGTGACGGGGGATGCGCCGGCGTAGGCATGGAGGCCGCGGGCGTTGGCGAAGCGTTCTCGGTCGTCGCATATCTCGGCCGGGATCCGGGCGCCGAGCCGGGTGCCGAGGCCGGGGAAGCCGCAGATGATCTCGGCGTCCCGGTGCTGGGGGAACACCTCCTCGACGGCCTGGGCGAGGTCGTCCGCGGCGGTGCAGGCGGCCGTGAGTTAGCCCAGGAGGCGAGCGTCTGCCGGCCGCGCGCGTCCTCGACCAGGGCGGGCTGGTGGCCCAGTCCAGCCCCTGCGCTGCGGCACCGGCACGGTCTGCGGGCCTACTGCCCCAGTGTCACCCGGCAGGGTGCCCCGGGCTCGCCGCGAAGGCCAAGGCCGGACAGGCTCTGCGTCATGGCAGGAACACAGAACACCGGCCCCGCCCCGGCCGGGGCCGCGCAGCCTCCGAAGCAGTCCGGCGCGTCGGTGTGTGTCGACACCGCACTGATCGTGCTGGCCTCCCGCGTCCTCGACCACGGCAGACCGGCGGCGCTCAGCATCGTCGGGACCCGGGGCTGCGGAGACCTCCCGAACCGGCTGCGCGAAGCGGCCGGCGCCGACGGTCACCGCACCCACCCCCCGGCCACCCACCCCCCGGCCACCCGGCCCGGGCACGCCGCAGGGCGTCCGGAGCGCGACGAACTCGCCACCACGATCGAACGGCTCCTGAGACCGGAGCACCGCGGACTGCTGCGGCAGCTGGACGCGGCTCTCGTACACGAGACCGTCCAGAACCTGCGCCGCGAGAACATGCGCTGGACGGGCGAACCACTCGGGACCGCGACCCGGCGTCTGTGGGAGCACCTCTACCTGTCCATCCCGCTGACCGCCATCGTCGCCACCGACAGCGCCCGGCCGTAGCCGGCTCGCTCTGCTCCTGCGTTCTCGTCCTCGGCGGTCGGCCCGGCCGGCGAGTCGTCCCGCCCGAACCCCCCACGGCGCGGAAGGCCGGCTGCCCGGCGTGGCGGGGCAAGCGCGGCCCGACCGGGGCGCGTCGTGCTGCACTCCGCGTCAGTGACACCTTCGTGCAGCACCGCAGCGGCACCTCCGTGCAGCACGACGACACGGTGCGGCAGTTTCGCGGGACAACGTGCCGTATCCCGGGGCAACATGGTGCAGCAGCGGGACGATACGGGGTGTGGCGCCACGTTGTCCCCGCCAGACCGGCATGTTGTCCGCAGCCGGGAGCGGGCCGTCCGTCATGTTGTCCCCGGGGTACAGCACGTGGTCCCGCCCGGCCGTGCTGCACCCGTGCGGTCGGGGTGGACGATCCGCTCACCTGCGCGACCTCCCGAAGGACGGCGAGCGGATTGTCCACCTGCGGGTGCGGGGCCAACCGACGCAATCGCATGGCCTGTGTTGTTGTCCGTCCTCGTGGGATGCCGTTCCCGGCGACTGGAAGATCAATTCCCCGCGTCGGCCGGACCTGGTCACGGGCCTCCGCTGCGATCTCGAAGTCCTGCCGGGCAACTGGCATGGCTTTGGGCGGAGTTCGTCGTTCGGTGGTTCGGTTGGGTGGTCAGGTGTGCAGTTGCTGCCACCACCAGGCGATCGTGGGGCAGGGCAGGGGTTCGGTGCTGGGGTCGCTGGGGTGGTCGGTGAGGGTCAGGGGGATGGGGGTGGGGTTGAGCGGGGGGAGCTGGGTGCGGGAGGTCACGGCGGTGTAGCGGGGGGAGTGCGATCCCCAGTCGAGGTTGGAGCGGATCGCGTGGGCGAGGTCCGCGACATAGGCCCTTGCGGGGGCGCTCAGTTTGGGATGTTCCTGCTCGCGAAGCTTCAGGAACAGTGTGGTCAGGCGGTCTCGCAGGGCCACGGCCTGGTGGACGGCCTGCTCGGGCGGGCAGTCGTTGAGCCGGGCGAGCAGCATCACGACGTTGAGGTGGGTCTTGTCGATGAGCAGCTCGCGGTTGTAGGAGAGGAGGTCGTTGTCGAGGGCCATCATCAGGAAGGACGACTCCTGCAGCGCGCGCATGGCGGGGGAGTGCAGTTCGGCGTTGGGGATCTCCTCCCCGTTGGTGATCTCCGACCAGCACATGCTGGCGGCGCCGCCGGCGTTCAGCATCCGCTGGTGTACGAATTCGTCCAGGCTGGAGAGGGCGGGGTCGGCCATCCCCCACAGGATGGCGTGGAACCACTTGCGGTGGGCGTCGACGAACCGGGAGAGCTGGGTCTGGGTGGCGACGGCCTGGACCGAGTGCATGAGCGACTGCAGGGCGGCGACGGGGCCGGTCTGATCTGCCGCCGGTTCGGTGGTCGGGGACTCCATCACGCGGAGCAGGTGGCTGGTGAGGCCGATCGCCGAAGCGAGCTTGTCGGGGGTGACGGCGGTTTCCATGCGGACGTCGTCGACGTAGTAGATCCAGTGCAGCCATCGGGCGGTGAGCCCGACGCGGTCGGTGATCCCGTCGGGGTAGATGCGGGCCATCGCTTCTGCGTACTTCCGCGCGATGACCCAGGCTCGGTCGATGTCGCTGGTGTAGAGGCGGTAGCGGTCGAGCCAGGTCCGGGCGTCGCGGTCGATGCTGTCGTGCTCGGGGTGGAGGGCCGTGTCGATGGGGCAGTACAGCGGCGGCAGGTCGAGCATCCGGGGGGTGGTGGCGTCCGTGATGGTGTCCATGGCGTGCTCCGTCGTGGTGGGGGTGGTGTGGGGTGGGCTCGGGTGGGGCTCCGAGGGGGTGATGCCCCGAGGGTGTGTGCGGCGCGGTGGCGGTCTGGGTCGAGGGCGGGCCGGGCCGTGCACGGGCGCTCCTTCGTCAGGACGTGCGGGTGGCCACCGAGGTGGCGAGGCGGTGCAGCGCGGCGGTGGCGGCGGGCCGCAGGGCGGCGCCGTGCAGTGCCTGTCGGGCGGTGCGCAGCCGGGCGTCGATCATCTGTTCGACGGCGCCCGCGGCCCCGGTGGCGGTGAGTACCGCCCGCAGCGCGTCCGCCGCTGCCTGGTCGAGGGAGGGGTCACCCAGGAGACTGGTCAGCGTGCGCAGCTGGGCGGGAGTCGCCCGGTTGAGGGCGGTGGAGACCAGGACGGTGTGCTTGCCCTCGCGCAGGTCGTCCAGGGTGGACTTGCCGGTCCGCTCCGGGTCGCCGTAGACGCCGAGGAGGTCGTCGCGCAGCTGGAACGCCTCACCGAGCGGGATCGCGTAGGCGGACAGGGAACGCAGCTGGGCGGGGTCGGCGTCGGCCGGGGCGGCGCCCAGCTGCAGGGGCCGCTCGATGGTGTACTTGGCGGTCTTGTAGCGGATGATGCGCCACGCCGTGGCGGCGTCCGCGGTGGGGTCCCCTGCCGCGGTCAGGTCCAGGTACTGGCCGACCAGGGTCTCGGTGCGCAGCGCGTTCAGCAGCCTCCAGACGCTGCGGAGGCGGGTGGAGGGGATGTCGTCGGCGTGGAGGAGCTCGTAGGACCAGCCGAGGGCGAGATCACCCAGCAGGATCGCGGTGTTCACCCCCAGGGCGTCCGCGCCGGGGCGGTGCCGGTGGTGGGCGGCGAGGGCGCGGTGGGCGGTGGGCCGGCCGCGGCGGGTGTCGGAGTTGTCCATGATGTCGTCGTGGATGAGGGCGAAGGCGTGGAACAGCTCCAGGGAGGCGGCCACGCGCAGGAGCGCGGGAGGCGGTGCCTGTTCGGTGATGGCGGTCCAGCCGGTGACGCACAGCAGGGGGCGGATGCGCTTGCCGCCGGCGGCGAGCATGGTCCGGAGCCGGCCGGTGAACAGGGCGATCTCCGGCAGCTCGGGGGCGCTGTGTTCTTGCTCGTCGAGAAAGGTCTCGAGCACGGCGTCGACGGCCGCCCGGATGCCGTCCGGGTCAAGCGGGGCGCAGGGCGCGGTCAGCGTGGTCACGGGGTGCCGCCCTGGGCGTTGGCGGGGCCGGTGAGGCTGAGGGCCTCTTCGAGGAGTGCGTCGACGATCTGCGCTTCGGGCACGGTCTTGACGACTTCGCCGCGGATGAAGATCTGGCCTTTGCCGTTGCCGCAGGAGACGCCGAGGTCGGCTTCGCGGGCCTCGCCGGGGCCGTTGACGACGCAACCCATGACGGCGACGCGCAGGGGGTGGGGGAAGCCGTCGAACGCGGCCTGGACCCTGGCGGTGAGCCGGTAGACGTCGACCTGGGCGCGCCCGCAGGAGGGGCAGGAGACGATCTCCAGTTGGCGGGGCCGCAGGCCGAGGGACTGCAGGATCTGGATGCCGGCTTTGACCTCCTCGACGGGCGGTGCGGTCAGGGAGACGCGGATGGTGTCGCCGATGCCCTCGTCCAACAGGATCGCGAAGGCGGTGGCGGACTTGATGGTGCCCTGCGGTGGCGGTCCGGCCTCCGTCACGCCCAGGTGGAGGGGGTAGTCGCACCGGGCGGCGAGCAGGCGGTAGGCGGCGATCATCGTCAGGGGGTCATGGTGCTTCACGCTGATCTTGAGGTCGGTGAAGCCGTGCTCCTCGAACAGCGCGCACTCCCACAGCGCGGACTGCGTCAGGGCCTCGGGGGTGGCTGCGCCGTGCCGGGCCAGTAGCCGCTGGTCGAGGGAGCCGGCGTTGACGCCGATGCGGATCGGTATCCCGGCGGCCGCGGCGGCGGCGGCGATTTCACGGACCTTGTCGTCGAACCTCATGATGTTGCCCGGGTTGACGCGCACCGCCGCGCAGCCGGCGTCGATCGCCTGAAACACGTACTTGGGCTGGAAGTGGATGTCGGCGATCACCGGGATCCGTGACTTCGCGGCGATCTGCGCGAGGGCGTCGGCATCGTCCTGGGAGGGTACGGCGACCCGGACGATGTCACAGCCGGCGGCGGTGAGCTCGGCGATCTGCCGCAGGGTGGCGTCGATGTCCGCGGTGGGGGTGGTGGTCATGGACTGGACGGTGACCGGCGCGCCACCGCCGACGAGGAGGTCACCGACCCGCACCTGACGGGTGGGACGCCGGCGCGCCGGGTCGGGTGCGGGCGGGGCGGCGGTGGGCTGGGGCAGGTGGACGGCGGTCATACCGTACTCCCGTCGAAGAGGTGGTCGTGTCGATCGGCTCCGTCGGCGTGCGGACGCGCGGCGGCGGGCCTCACACATGGCACCGGCCCCGCAGCAATTCGGGCCGATCCCGGCAAAGTCGCATGTATACTAAGGATTACTTCGGCCACGAACCTGCGGAAGGGGGTGCGCGGCTACGGTGGAGGTGAATGTTCGTCGACGATGTACGCCTCCGGCGCATGACTGGTTCGTGCACCTACAAAACGGTTACGCTCCGGCGCTCGGCCACCCGCGAGCGATTCTTGTGTGCTTCCGCGCGCCCCGCCCACCGGGCAATCGCAGACCCCTGAGCGGTGTGTGCCGGGAGAGCAGGGGAATCCCTTCGGCCAGAGCCGTCGTTCACGGCGGGACCGAGCCGAAGGAGCAACTTTCCATGGGTAGTCGCTGGCCGCGCCGCGGCATCATCAAATTCGCCGGTGCCGTCATGGACGGTCTCAGGGACGGCGCCTACGATCTCCTCGACTGCGCGGCACGCGTGGACGGCAAGTTCCGCGAGGCGGTCATCGATTTCCTGGACGACGAGGACGACGGGAAGGGCAGGGGCGTCGCCGGGGCCCGTGAGGCCACCGGGGACCAGGGGGCCCGGGCGGAGGAACTGCGCCGGGTGGGGGCGGAGCTGTCCGCGCTTCAGGAGAAGATCGGTCACCTGGTCGAGACGTCAGCATCTGCGCCGGCGCCGGACCGGTCCCCGACGGGACGTGCGTGACCATGCCTCCCGAGGAGGGTGCGGAGGCCGAGCGCCTCCTCGTCCGGATGGAGGGCGGGCGACTGCTTGACGCGCGCACGCGTCGCCCGGTCACTCTGGAGGCTCTGGCCGACGATGTGCGGCGCGGACGGTGCTTCCGGGTCAGGGACGGCGAGAGCGGAGTCGAGTACACCTACCAGGTCCTCGCCCAGGTGCTCCTCACCGCTCTTGCCCCGGTGCTGCCCGGGCATGACCGGCGATCCGGCCGACCGCCGGGACCGGCGAGGCCCCTGCTGGATGTGACCGGTGACGGCTTCCCTCCCGACCGGGACCTGTAGACGGAACCTCACGGCGCGGCACCTCGCCGCGCCGGCGGCGCCGGTGACATTGCGGTGCCGGTGACATCGGCCCGTCCACCACGTGCGGGAATCCACCGGCGCCGGTGTGACTGTCCTTGGAGGCTGTGTGTCCGCTCGCGGTCGGTACGTGGCCGGTGTGCTGGGCCGCCTGCTCGTGGAGGAGGTACGCCGCTCCGGGCGCGCGGGCGGTGGTGCCGACGGGGGAGACGGGCTTGAGAGCGCGCGGGCGGTGCGGGAGGCGTTGCAGTCCCTCGGGCCGTTCTACATCAAGGTCGGGCAGATGCTCTCCACCCGCCCCGACTTCGTGCCCCCGGCGATGCTCGCGGAGTTCGAACAGCTCCACGACCAGGTCACCCCGGCGCCGTTCCACCTCTTCGAACCCGTCCTGGCCGAGGACTTCGGGCCGCGCTGGCCGCGCCTGTTCCGCGATATCGACACCGACGCACCGCTCGGCGCGGCGTCGCTGGCCCAGGTCTACCGAGCCGTCCTGGCCGACGGCACTTCGGCCGCGGTGAAGATTCAGCGCCCCGGCGTGGAGACGGTCATGGCCCAGGACATGGCCGTCCTACGCAAGATGGCCCGCGTGATCGCCCGCGCCGCCCCTCGGTTCACCACCGTCATCGACCTGCCGGCCATGCTCGGGGTGCTCTTCGACGCCATGGCGGGCGAGAGCGACTTCCGCAAGGAGGCCGCCAACATGCGCATCGCCCTGCGCCTGACCGAGGACATCGAACACCTGACCGTCCCTCTCGTCCTCCTCGATCCCACCCGGCGGGTCCTCGTGCAGTCCCTCGCCCCCGGCACCTCGGTCCGCGACGCCGACCCCGCCGCGTTCACCACCGACGAGCGCACCGGTATCGGACGGGACCTGATGGCGTTCATGTTCCAGGGGTTCTTCCTCGACCGCTACTTCCACGCCGACCCCCACCCCGGGAACGTCTTCGTCTCTCCCGGCCACCCCGCCCACCTGATCGACTGGGGCATGGTCGGCCGCGTCGAGGCGAACGCCAGCCGGAGCCTCGTCCTGGCCCTGCTCAACGTGGCCGCCAACGACGGCACCGGTCTGGCGAAGACCTGGACCGAGATGGGGCACCCCACCCCCTGGGCCGACCTCGCGGGCTTCCGCACCGACATCGCGGCCCTCGTACCGAAGGTCACCTCCGCCTCGCTGGAACACCTCAACTTCGGCGTCACCCTCACCGCCGTCCTCACCCACGCCACACGCCGCGGCATCCAGTCCAGCCCCGTCATCGCACTCCTCGGGAAGTCCTTCGCCAACCTCGAAGGATCCATCCGTCACCTCTGCCCCGAACTGTCCATCACCGACGTCTTCGCCGAGAACCTGCGCACCATCATGTTCGGCCTCGCCCGGGAGACCCTCTCCGAACAGCAGGCCGCCCGAACCGCACTCGAACTCATGATCGCCGCCCCCGGCGGCCTGCAACAGGGACGCGAAATCCTTCGCAACCTCGCGGGCAACGACCTCACCCTGCGCATCGCGACCAACGGGGCGAAACCCGGCCGCAACCAGACCTCGACCACCTCCCAGCACACCCGCGCGGCCCTGATCCTGGCCGCCGCCATCCTCTGGAACAACCGCAGACGATGACCCCGGGCGGTCCACTGTGAGTTCTGATCGTCATATCTGTCCCCGGAAGTGGCTGGTGGGCCGTCGACGGTGGCGACGGCCCACCGATGCCTACCCGCCCCGTCCCCGACACGGGCCGGACCGGCATGCGAACCATCCCCACAGGAGCACAGCGAGGAATCCGATTGGTCGGCCCGGCCGGTGGAAACGGCCAGGCCGTGCGGGAATGGGTGCTACGCATGCGGAACACTTCTCGTGCGCACCGCGTGCCGTCCGGAGCCGTGCCCCGGCCCGGCTTCGTCCCATGCCGCGGAGGAACCGTGCGACACCCCTCAAGCCGTCTGCGCGCCCGAGCACCGATGGTGGGACTGTCCGTGCTGGCGGTGACCCTGCTGCTGCCCTCGGCCGCGGCCGAGGGCAGCAGCAGGGATCGCTACGAGTGGGCCGCCCTGGGCGACTCCTACACCGCCGGCCTCTTCATCGGGGACCCGCGGCCCGCACTGGGCAGCGCGTCACGGGACGGGTGTGATCGGACCGCCCGCTCCTACCCCGACCTCGTAGGGCGGGCGCTCGCCGCCCGCCCGCCGGACAGGCCCGTGAACCTGACCGACGTCAGCTGCGACAACGCCGCCATCGGCAACATCACCCGCGAGAGGCAGCAGCCGACCAGTCCGGTGCAGCCGCCCGCCGGGTGGCCCGCGGTGGATCCGCAGATCCGGCGGGCCCGACTCGGAGACCGCACCGATGTCGTCACCGTCGGCATCGGCGCGATCAGCCTCCCGTTCGGCGAATGCCTGGACCTCGCTCTCGCCCACGTCTCCTGCGCGGCGTACTACACGAATCCACCGGAGGGCGTGGAGGGCCTCGACGCGAAACTCGCCAGGATCCGCGACGAGTACGGCCGGATGCTCGGCGCGATCCACCGCGCCGCCCCGCACGCCAGGGTCATCACGGTCGGCTACCCGGCCGTCCTGCCGGAGCGGGGCAGCGCCTGCGGCGGCGGACCCACGCAGCTCGGTCCGATCAGCCCCGCCGACATCGACTGGCTGCGCGAGGACGCGCTGAAGGTCATGAATACGATCATTCGAACGGAAGCGGCGAAACGCGGCGACAGGTACGTCGACCTCTACACCTCCAGCGTGGGCCATGACGTGTGCGCCCCCGAGGACACCCAGTGGATCGAGGGCATCTGCGGCGACGCCGAGCCCTTCTGGCCGACCGCGGTGCCCGGCGGCCTGCCGTTCGACTGCGCCGCCATCGGCAAACGCGCCACACTCCTCCACCCCAACGCCAGGGAACACGCCAACGCCGCGCCCCTGGTGGAACGCGCCGTTCGCGACGCCCTCCTCGATCGCTGACGGTCCCTCGCCCATCCGTCGGCGGGCGTCATCGGCAGGAGGGCCCGCGCGGCTGGCCTCGTTCGAGTGGGAACTCCGCACCACCGGCGGCGCAAGCCTGGATCGCGAGAACCTCGGCGCCGTCGTGCCGCCCGGCGGAATCACGGTCGACCCGGTGGCGCGCACCGTCCCGTGCGGCACCGGTGTCACCGCCGCCTTCACCACCACCAGGACGGGCCGGCCGGCGGTCACCGCCACGATCACGGTGCCCGCCGTCTGACGCACCCCTCCGGTCGGGCCGTCCCACAGCCAGCGAGTGGCGAAGTCTCCGTGCCGGTAGACCACGGGCACCTGCTCGGCCGGCCACGGCAGTTTCTCGGCGACGCACCGCACCGGAGCACGCTGAGCGGCGTCCGGGTGGTCGGCGGCGCTGTCCATGCATGCCGCGGCCTCGATCTCCTCCGCAAGCGGATACGCCTGACGGTGTTACTACCCCGATGGCCTGGGAGTCAGTTCGGCACCAGGCCCGCCGTCATACCCTCGCCGTCCTGAAACTCGACCAGAATCCTGCTGTCGGTGAGGGGCCCGCCCTACCCCGCGTCGTAGAAGCGGGTGGGGCGGGCCCCCGGCCCGTTCTGCTGCTGGTGCCCGTGGGACCCGGGACGCGCGTTCCGGGTCGTAACGGATGGTCACCGGTTCGGGCGGAGTCGGTGTTCATGTCCGGGGTATCGCCCCGGCCCGCCTGCCGTGCCCCGATCCGCCGGGGCGGTCCCTGGGGCGTCCCGGCGGATCGGGTGTGCCCGGCGGCTACGGGTGCTCGCGGTCTTAGTGGGTGTTTCGCTCCTGGTTGTCGAGGTCAGGTTCCGTGCCAGGTGGGGGTCGTTTCGCCGGTGAGGCGGCGGGTCATGAGGCTGATCATCGC